>NZ_JAMZEG020000003.1:308750-617500 GCF_024435075.2 Marinomonas maritima
TCGGCATTAATCTGCTGACAGCATTTCTAGCGTCCGCTTTTATTGGATTATTTGAAGCCACTCTGCAACAAGTCGTTGCTTTGGCCGTGCTTATGCCCGTTGTTGCCTCCATGGGCGGCATTGCCGGTAGTCAAACACTGACCTTAATTGTTCGAGGATTGGCATTGGGGCAGATCACTCGCAGCAACTTAAAGTCTCTTTTGTCCAAAGAGTTAAAAGTAGGCGGCTTGAACGGTATTTTGTGGTCTATTGTGATAGGCGTTGTCACGCTTTGGTGGTTCGAAAGCCCAATGCTTGGCCTAGTCATCGGTCTGGCTATTATTGTTAATATAGTAATGGCCGCTCTTTCTGGTGTGCTAATCCCAGTTCTCTTGGATAAATTACGCATTGATCCCGCGCTGTCTGGTTCTGTTATTTTAACAACCGTAACGGACATCGCTGGTTTCGTGGCCTTCTTAGGGCTTGGTACTTTATTGCTGATTTAAAAAGTTCCTCTTGTATAAAACGACATTCATCAACAAAACGAAGAGATAAAAGCACAATGAATTGGGAAACGATGCAGGTATATTTAGGCCTTGGTGATACAAAAATGCACTGGGTAGTCCGAGTTTTTTTGGTTGTACTCAGCACACTTATAGCCAATTTCATTGCTACTCGCATTTTAACTCGTATAGACAAGCAACTCGAGAAAACCAAAACACCTTGGGATAACGTCCTGATTCACGCAGCCCAAAAGCCCATCGGTGTTTTTATATGGCTAGCGGGGGTAACGATTGCCGCTGAAATATCTGGCACTGAAATCGATTCTAAATTCTCTTCACTTATCCACTCTATTCGTGAAGTAGGTGTCATCATTATCCTAACCTGGTTTGTTTTGCGCTGCATATCAGAAAGCGAAAAAACCCTAACCAACTCCAGCAAAATCACCACCAATGTGGATTACACAACGGCCAGCGCAATCAGTAAACTATTACGAGCATCCGTTGTCATCACTTCCGCTCTTGTTGTACTTCAAACGCTTGGCTTTAGCATTTCTGGGGTATTAGCTTTCGGTGGCATTGGTGGGATCGCGGTAGGTTTTGCCGCCAAAGACTTACTCGCTAATTTTTTTGGTGGATTAATGGTGTATTTAGATAGACCTTTTGCCATTGGGGATTGGATCCGTTCTCCAGACCAAAATATAGAAGGCACCGTCGAACACATCGGCTGGAGACAAACACGTATCCGCACTTTCGAAAAGCGCCCTTTGTATGTGCCAAATTCAACGTTTTCATTAATCTCTGTCGAAAACCCATCGCGTATGACACATCGTCGTCTCAATGAAGCCATCGGTGTACGCTATACAGATTTTAATGTGTTACCAACCATTTTGGCCGACATCAAAGACATGATCTCGAAACATGAAGACATTGATTCCGATCAAACCTATATGGTGAATTTTAATCAGTTTGGCCCTTCTTCTTTGGACTTCTTTATTTACGCCTATACTAAAACCGTAGATTGGCGAACGTTTCACAACGTAAAGGAAGATGTATTATTTAAGGCAATGAAAATCATTGAATCTCATAATGCTGAAGTCGCCTTCCCAACCCACACGGTGCATATGGCAAATAACAGCAAAATAGCATCAATATCGGAGCAAGAAGGTTCCTTTGAACAGGCCTCGACGACCTCATCAAATTAAGTTTTACACAAAAAAAAGCCAAGCGATTTTTCGCTTGGCTTTTTGACTTTATTACAATAAAAAAATCAAACGAGCAGCTCGGCTAAATCATCGATAATGGCATCAGCGCCTAACGCAGCAAGATCAATACCTTGATGATAACCGTATGTCACCAAAGCACATTTAAACCCGGCATTATTTGCCGCTTTAAAATCGGTAATAGAATCACCAATCATCAAACATTTTTCAGGCAAGGCTTCGATCGACTCACTGCAATGCAATAAAGGCATAGCCGATGGTTTTTTCTCTTCCAAGGTGTCACCACCTAATAACCAGCCAAACTGCTCCGTTAATTCAAAATAATCCATCATTGGCTTAACGAAAACACTTGGCTTATTGGTAATTAAAGCAATCGGAACACCGTGATGTTTAAACGCCTTCAATAGCGCCTTCACATTAGGATAAAGCGTTGTTTTATCGGTTAAGTGAGCACGATAGTGCATCAGGAAAATACGATACGCCTCTTCATGTTTGCTCGAATCAATACTCGCCCACTCTAGTGCTTGATCAATCAACTTAGCAGAACCAAAACCAACCCAAGCCCGTACTTGCTCTTCACCGGCCAAAGCCGCGCCAAACTCAGCCAAAAAAGCATCAACGGCATTGGCGATATCAGGGACGCTGTCCACCAAGGTGCCATCAAGATCAAGGCAAACTAATTCAGGCCAACCGTCAAACCACGCTGAAAAATATTTAGGTGTTTTCATTAACGAACACTCGCCAATTCTTTACGCATAGCGTCAATCACCATTTTATAATCCGTTTTTCCAAAAATAGCCGATCCAGCCACAAAGGTATCCGCACCAGCACGTGCTATTTCTGCAATATTCTTTTCACTCACGCCACCATCCACTTCAAGACGAATGTCGTAGCCGCTTGCGTCAATCAAAGCACGAGCTTCACGCAGTTTATCCAAGGTACTAGGAATAAAAGATTGGCCACCAAACCCTGGGTTAACGGACATCAACAGAACCATGTCAACTTTATCCATTACATGTTTTAAATAATGCAAAGGTGTCGCAGGATTAAATACCAACCCTGCTTTACAACCACCTTCTCGAATCATCTGCAAAGATCGATCGATGTGTTCGCTTGCCTCTGGATGAAAGGTAATAATAGACGCACCCGCTTCAATAAAGTCACCAATCATACGGTCCACTGGTTTCACCATCAGATGCACGTCAATGTCAGCGGTGACGCCATGTTTACGTAGTGCTTTACACACCATAGGACCAATCGTTAAATTGGGAACATAATGATTATCCATCACATCAAAGTGTATGATATCGGCTCCAGCTTCCAGTACATTGTCTACCTCTTCGCCTAATCGAGCGAAATCGGCGGAAAGGATCGAAGGGGCAATGATAAAATCATTCATATCTGACTCCAGCAGTGACACAATAAAAAAATAGTTAAAACTTAAATCGCATTTTAACAAGACACCCAAAAGAAGTATTGAAAACAATGAAGAAAAATAATGCCCTGCTCAATATTATCATCGTACTTCTTTCCTTAAATACAAGCGCCACCCTTTGGGCGGAAGAACCAAAAGCTACACCGGATAACAATACCGCGACCACGCCAACACCGGAAACTAACTCAGCGGACAAGAAAGATTACATCACTCCCGCACCGCAAACATCTCGCATTGAGGCCTTAAAAGCCTCGCTGAGCATAAGGCGCCTCGGCCACCAAATTCAGCCATTGGAGGCCAATGGCGAGCCTTTTCTTACTCTATATAGGCCATCCATTACCAGTTCAACGCAAGGCTGTATCATCATGCTACATTCAGACAATGAACACCCTGACTGGCCAGACGCTATCGCGCCATTGCGTAACGCCTTGCCAGCACACAGCTGGTGTACCTTGTCTATCGAAGTACCAGACATTATCAAACGCGCTGCGCCTGTTAAAACAGAAGCGCCAACTACAGAGAATAATCAACAACCAATCGAACCACCAAATCAAACCGAGGTGTTCGCTCGAATCCAAGCAACCATTAACAAAGCGAAAACAGAAAATATCGAAAGGTTTGTCTTTCTTGGCTATAAAACAGGTGCAAGCTACGCTCTTAGCTTTCTAGCCAATAACCAAGCATCTGGCGAAGCCTTAGTTCTTATCGACATAGATGCACCACCAAACCTATCAAACTATGAAATGGCACAACAAATACGTCGAGTCTCACAACCTATTTTAGATTATTATGTCAACAACAATGCGGGAAGCGACCAGTTTGCCACTTGGCGAAAACAAGCGGCAAACCAAAGAACAGCGAACAGAAGCGGTTACATACAATTAGACGCATTGCCCGACAGAGCCACAGGAAAAGACAGCAAACAACTGCTAATCCAACGCGTTCGTGGTTTTTTAAAACAAAACACCCGCCAAATACTTCAGAAAAAACCGTTACCCAGGGTAAAAAAAGGGCTCTTCTATGAAAGCCCCATCAACACATAAAAACGCTATTAGGATCTATTTACTTACGAGCATTCTTAATCAGCTCATAAGCAGACTGAATTTCCTGAGTTCGCTCTTTCGCTAACTCTATCATTTCTTTTGGTAGCCCTTGCGCACTCAATTTGTCCGGATGATTCTTACTCATCAAACGACGATATGCCTTTTTAATATCCGCATCATTCATATCGGACGTCACCCCCAACGCTTCGTAAGCCGCCTTAAGTAAATCTTTAGATCCCATATTGCCAGAAGAAGAATAACCCTGTCTAAAGTGCGCTTGTTGCTTAACTTGAATATGCAGTGCTTCAAACTCAGCCACCGAAATACCAAGATGCGCGCAAACTTGAGAAACAAACGATTTTTCTTCTACGCTAAAATGACCGTCGGCGTAAGCAGATACAAGCAAAACTTCTAACAACGTCCTCGTCAGATCCCCAGGACCAACAATTTGTTTAAAATTTTCTAAAACCGAAACAAGGTCAAAATTTGCCGACTTTCCCTCATTAAATAACTGTCTAGCTTGATCCTGAGCCTCTGGCGACAGTCGCAGGCGCTGCATAACCGATTGGGCCAATTGAATTTCAGCTTCAGATACTTGCCCATCAGATTTAGCCAAACGCCCCATTAAAAGAAATAATGTGCGAAAAAAAGTCTCTTGCTGTAGACGCACATCCGCACGACTTCGAATACGGCTAAAAGCACCGCCTGTCTGCGCTCTATCGACCACACCACCTACGATAAAGCCTAGTAAGCCGCCTAAAAAACCAGCCAATATATAACCCAAAATTGCGCAAACAATTTTCCACATAAAGATATTTCTCCAGAATCGGTAGCCCCTATGGGCCTGCTTAGATTATCATTTGTCTCATAACGTGGAACCGCCTATGGGCAGCATCCGATTTCGGACAATAAACTTTGATGGCAAGTATACCCTGCATGGTTAAGCATTTACGCACCTACGCCTTATTTTTTCAAAGTCTTTTCATATTGCCACTTGCACAAGCTCAAGTGGACCAATGGGATTGGGCTCCAAAAGAATCCTTGACGGCCGAGCAACAAAAACAGCTCGGTCGCTATTGTCAGGGATCCTATATTAATAGCTGGCAAGCAACAGACATTACAGGCACCAATCTATCGGCTGATCTTATTGTCCGTGACAAGAACGGTGTTATTCATCTTGAAGGTGCCGCTGAAATAAAGCAGCCCCAAACCTCTTTATCAGCCGATAAGATAGAAGGTGTCCCCGATGAATACTACCACGCCAGTGGAAACGTCATTTTACGTAGTGATAGTCAGCTAATTCGTAGCTCAAGTGGCTATATTGACAATAGTGGTAAATCACCGACAGCGTTTAACGACGCTAAATTTCTTAATCACAAATCTGGCGCTCGTGGAGAAGCAAAATTACTCTCTCGATCACAAGATGGCGTAGTATTCATAGAAGAAGGCTTTTTTACAACATGTGAACCAAATAATGAAAGCTGGAAATTATACGGTAGCTCGATTGAACTGAACCCTAACAGCGGCTTCGGTACTGCAAAACATGTACAAATACGTATTGCAGATCTGCCTATTTTCTACTTCCCTTGGTTACGCTTTCCCTTAGATGAGCGTCGTCAAACTGGCTTCTTGTTCCCTAGCTTTGGTTTTTCTGGATCGGACGGTCTAAACATTTCAGCACCGTTTTATTGGAATATCGCCCAGAACTACGACGCGACGATCACGCCGCAATACATCCAAGAAAAAGGCGCAGGGATCGACTTAGAGCTTCGACATTTAAGCCCTTACGGACAAACGACATACGAGCAATCTTCTTTTTCAGACAACGATGAAGGCGAACAAACGTTAATAAAACTAACGTCTACTCAAAAGTTTAATCAACACTTCAGCGCAGGGCTAACCGCCGAAGGTAATCCGACAGAGGACAAATACCCAGAGGCAAACAGCACGTCAATTGGTGAAAAAGACAACTATGAACGCAGCGCTTACTTTGGCTTCAATAATGGCAACTTTCTCAATAAAATTACGTATTTAACCTACCAAACTCCAGACACTGCAAATGATAAACCGTTCGAATGGCTGCCACGTCTAAGCAGCTCCTATCGTATCGCAAGCTCTTATTTAGATTACAAAATTAACGCTCAATACACAGATTTTTACGATCCTGCTGAAGATAATTTTGATGGCCAACGAACGGCTATCAATCAAGACGCAGAACTTAGTTTCAGTAATGCGTGGGGAAGCTTAAGCCCTGGCGTTTTAGTTCAGTATCGTGACTATAGCCTTCACAACTATACGACAGATTCAGAAAGTGATACTTCTATTACCCATCTCACCAGTTATATTGATTCATCGATACAGCTAGAACGTCGCTTAATCCTCAATGGTGACTCATGGCGTCAAACATTAGAGCCTCGTTTAAGTTACTTACATTCGCCGTTTAAAGACCAAGATATTATTCCAAATTTTGATGCCAGTAACACGACAACGACCTATTCACAGGCATTTAGTCACACTCGCTTCGGTGGAAATGATCGAATTGGCGACACAGAACAAATTACCCTTGGTGTAGAAAGTCGTCTGTATGATGCAAGCAATAGTGAAAGATGGGCATTTAAGGCAGGACAGATCTTCTATTTAGAAGACCGCTATGTTGGGATTAATAATGACACAGATAAAAATACGGCTGTTGACGACTCAAAACGAAGTGATCTGCTAACATCCGCAAGCTACAATGGTAATCGTTACAGCCTAACAGGTAATTTGAATTACAACCTAGACGATAGCGAAGTAAACTTAGTCCAACTGGTCGCAACATTAGAACCTGTTGATGATATAAAAATTAACCTAAGTTATTTGTACACGATCAACAATTCAGATTCAGATGACGATGCAAAACAAGCCAGTATTGGAAGTATTTTTCCACTCAACCAAAACTGGTCCATGTTTACTCAATATACCTATGATTTCTTGAAACAAGATTCCATCAAAGAAATCGCTGGTTTAGGCTATGAAAACTGCTGTATCAAGGTCTCATTAAGCTATCAAGATTGGCTCAATGATGACGAAAAATTTGATAGAGGCGTCTTTTTACAATTCACGTTACGTGGTTTAAGTACTGCTGGCAGCGCTAACAGCGAATCCAGTGTTGCTGACACCTACTGGAACCAAGGACAAGTTGGATATTAACCATGAAGTTGTTTTCTTTTTTCTCTCTTATACTATTTGCATTCACACCGCTGCAAACCCTGCACGCTGAACCAACTAAAATTGATGGTATTTCGGCAATTGTTGACTCCAAACCTATTCTAGAAAGCGACATTCAAAACCGTTTTCAGATTGTTAAAGAACGCGTTCCTGGTGGCGTCATGACGGACAACATCCATCGTCAGATTCAAAATCAAATGATCGATGAAGTATTGCAGGTAAATCATGCTCGTAAAGTCGGCATGCGAGCACCGAGCTCAGACGTAGACAATGCCATTCTTGGCGTTGCCAAAAATATGAATTTAGATTTGCAAGGTCTAAAAAACGTTCTTGAGAGTAAAGGCATTAATTATGCGCGCTACCGTGAGCAAATTGAGCAAGAAATTCTAATCAATAACATCAAGCGAGAAATTGTTAAAAAACGCATCGTTATTTCAGCACAAGAAATTGACGACTACCTCAGTTCCGATACGAGCATCACCAAAGAAAAAGATCAGGTGCATCTTCGCCATTTACTGATTCGAGCCAGCAATTTAGAACAAGCTGAAGCTAAAATGAAAAACATTGCTCAGAATATCAACTCAGAGAATGACTTTATTCAGCAAGCGATTGAGAATTCAGACGGTCAGTTTGCCATCGAAGGTGGAGACTTGGGCTGGCGCCCATTGAATCAGTTACCACCCTTGTTTGTTCGAGCCATGGAAGCGGAAAAAGGCCCTCTCATTGGCCCACTACAAAGTAATGCAGGCTTCCATTTACTCTGGCTTATCGAGAAACGTTCGCCTGATATCACGTTGCAACAGCAAACGAAGACACGCCATATATTAGTCCGCTCTAACGAAATCCGAGATATGGCACAAACCGAGCTACTGGCTAACGAAGTGTATACAAAATTAACCAATGGCGCAGATTTTGCTCAAGTTGCCAAAGAGCAAAGTGAAGATCAAGGTTCAACACTGCAAGGCGGAGATTTAGGTTGGGTTACGCCTGGCACTATGGTGCCTGAGTTTGAAGATGTCATGAAAAAAACCAACATCGGAGACATCAGCAAACCTTTCCGTACACAGTTTGGCTGGCATATTTTGCAAGTTGAAGGCCGTCGAGAAGCGGATATCAGTGATAAAGTAAAACGCAGCAACGCTGAACGCGCCTTAACTGCACAAAAACAAGACATCATCCTAGGTAACTGGCTTGATGAATTGCGTGCTGACGCTTTTATTGATATCAAAAAATAAGAGACAAACTAATGGCAAATGATACGACAGAATCGCTTCCCATTATTGCGATTACCTCTGGAGAACCCGCAGGTATCGGCCCGGATATTATTTTAAGTGCCCTAAACGAGCAGACCTTTCTTGCTCGTTTAGTTGTGCTCGCAGATCCCGAGCTGCTCAAAGACAGAGCGAACACGTTAGGTATCACTGTAAACATCCAGACACTGAGACACTCAGAAGACGTGGCAGCGCACAAACAAGGTGTTATCAGTGTTTTACCGGTGACGCTGGCTAAAAAAACCAACGCAGGTATTCTTGATGTTGCCAATTCACCTTATGTACTAGAAACACTCAAACAAGCAGGTGAAGGCTGCCTTCAGCAAAGATTTGACGCCATCGTGACCCCCCCCGTGCACAAGGGTATTTTGTGTGAAACGGGTGTCCATTTTTCAGGCCATACCGAATTTTTTCAAGCGCAATGTCGCTCTCCTCACGTTGTTATGATGTTAGCAACAGAGGCCATGAAAGTGGCGTTAGTGACAACTCATCTCCCATTAAAAGAAGTGTCAGCCGCCATTACAGAACAAAGCATCAGTCTTGTTGTGAAAGCGCTCAACAAAGATCTACAAGAAAAATTTGGCATAGCTCGCCCTAAAATTTTAGTCTGTGGATTAAATCCGCACGCAGGGGAAGATGGTCATCTGGGCAGAGAGGAAATTGACACAATTATTCCAACGCTCAACAAACTCCGCCAAACAGGCTTAAACTTAATAGGCCCGCTGCCTGCTGATACCTTGTTTACGCCAAAATATCTCGATGAGGCGGATTGCGTCTTAGCCATGTATCACGATCAAGGTTTACCTGTGTTAAAATACTCAGGCTTTGGTAACGCCGTAAATATTACCTTAGGCTTACCCATTATTCGAACATCCGTCGACCACGGCACAGCAATTGATTTAGCTGGCACAGGCAAGGCAAGCAACGGCAGCCTTAAAGTGGCCATTCAACATGCTATTAACATGGCAAATAACGCGAAAAAGTTTTCTAAATGAGCAAACAACAACCCCATAAAGCCAGAAAAAGATTTGGCCAAAATTTCCTTCATGATCACGGTGTCATCCGTCACATTGTGGCTTGTATCGGCCCAAAAAAAGGACAACGCCTGGTTGAAATTGGTCCTGGAAAAGGCGCATTAACAGAAGGCATTATCAGCGTCACTGAGCGCATGGATGTGGTTGAGCTTGACCGTGATCTCATTCCCATTCTAAAAGTGAATTTATTCCGCTTTCCAGAACTTACTGTTCATGAAGCGGATGCAATGAAGTTTGACTTCACATCACTTCGAACAGAAGAACAAGCTATTCGTGTCGTTGGCAATTTGCCATACAACATTTCGACGCCGCTTATTTTTCATCTACTAAGCCAAGTAAGTGCCATCGAAGACATGCACTTCATGCTTCAAAAAGAAGTCGTCGATCGTTTAGCCGCTCGTCCAGGCGACAGCCTTTATGGTCGCTTGAGTGTCATGGCTCAATATTATTGCAGCGTCGAATCTCTCTTTATTGTTGGGCCTGAATCATTCGACCCAGCACCTAAGGTAGACTCAGCGATTGTAAGAATGACACCCCACAAGATCCTTCCTCATCCTGTTAATGACATCAAAAAGCTGGAAGACACGGTCAGAATAGGCTTTCAGCAACGTCGAAAAACCCTACGTAATAACTATAAGGGTGTACTGGACAATGACGATTTCGCTGCATTAAATATTGACCCAACGCTTCGCCCAGAACGATTGGATGTAGAAGACTTTGTACGCATCACCAACTACATACTAAAAAAGGAAGGGTAAATGCAAAAGTATGACGTCGTCGTTTCTGTTCGGACCGAATACTTAGCAAGCCAATCTACACCGGCTGAGTCACGCTATGTATTTGCTTACCATATTTCTATCACTAACTGCGGAACAGAGTCAGCCAAATTGCAGACACGGCATTGGATAATCACCGATGGCAACGAACAAGTGCAAGAAGTAAAAGGCAGCGGTGTCATTGGCGAATATCCACACTTAGAACCTGGTGAATCCTTTCACTACACCAGCGGTACCGTAATGGAAACCGTGGTTGGCAGCATGCAAGGCAGCTACCAGTTTTTAGCCGATGACGGCACCGGTTTTGAAGCACCCGTTCGTCCGTTCACTCTATTCGTTCCAAATAAGGTGCACTGAAAAAATTATGGCAACCTATGTGATTGGTGATTTGCAGGGCTGCTTAACACCTTTAATGCAGCTTTTAGAACATATCCAATATCGTGCAGAACAAGACCAACTTTGGTTTGCTGGTGATCTTATTAACCGAGGACCGGAGTCTCTTGAAACGCTACGCTTTATCAAGTCGCTAGGCCACAATACGAAAGTGGTGTTGGGCAACCATGACCTGCATTTATTGGCGGTTTCATATGGTCATGGCAAACTAAAACGAGGCGACACACTTGCAGAAATCCTAACAGCGGGAGATCGTGACGACTTAATGGATTGGCTTCGCCAACAACCTTTGTGCCATTACGACGAGCAACTCAACACCGTCATGACACATGCTGGCATTCCACCTTGTTGGGATTTAAAAAAAACACAAACACTCGCCAAAGAGGTCGAGGACAAACTTCGATCCGACACGGTTGATGATTTTTTTGCCACCATGTACGGTAATAAGCCGAATCAATGGGATGACAAACTCACTGGCACAGATCGCCTTCGAACGATTACAAATTATCTAACTCGCATGCGGTTTTGTGATGAAAACAGCAAACTTGACTTAGAATCTAAAGAAGGCATAAGTACCGCATCAAAAGGCTATGCCGCTTGGTTTAATTACCCCACTAAAGTTCCTAGTGATTGCCATATCGTTTTTGGACATTGGGCCGCCCTAGAAGGAAAGACCCAGCAGGAACATGTTCATGCACTAGACACTGGCTGTGTTTGGGGAGGAAGCTTAACCGCTTTACGCCTAGAAGACAGACAACGCTTTAGTACACCTTGCACAATAAACCGGAAAAATTCATGACTTACACTTGTATCGACATCTCAGACGCCCTACCGATCATTGAAAATAATGGCGCTATTGTAGACATTCGTGATTTGGTTAGCTTTGAAACGAGCCATATGACCAACGCTATCAGCTTAACCAACGACAACGTACAAAGCTTTATTGATAGTGCCGAAAAAAGCCAGCCCATTATTGTTTGTTGCTATCACGGTAACAGCAGTAAGGGAGCAGCAGAATACCTTGCATCGCAAGGTTTCAAAGAAGTCTATTCCTTAAACGGAGGCTTCAGTCAGTGGAGCGCTATGTTCCCAGAGCAGTGCGAAACAGGCAACTAGAACACCATGACAACCCCCTACCAAGTCTACCTCGTTGGTGGCGCCGTTAGAGACGCCCTACTTGGACTGCCTGTTGTCGACCACGACTGGGTCGTCACAGGCGCCACACCAGAACACCTTGAGCAGGAAGGTTATCAGCAGGTTGGCAAGCAGTTCCCCGTCTTCCTACACCCTAGAAGCAAAGAAGAATACGCCCTTGCTCGCAAAGAAAAAAAGCAAGGCGAAGGCTATACTGGTTTTATCTGTGACTTTGCTCCCGATATTCGCTTAGAAGAAGATCTAGAACGTCGAGATCTGACCATCAATGCAATAGCGCAGGACCAAGATGGTAACCTAATAGACCCATTCAATGGGCAGCAGGACTTACATGACCGAGTATTTCGTCATGTCTCGGATGCCTTTGTAGAAGACCCGCTGCGCGTATTAAGGGTCGCTCGTTTCGCCGCTCGCTTTCACCATTTTGGCTTTAAAATCGCGCCTGAAACCCTATCCTTGATGAAAACCATCAGTGCATCTGGAGAACTTTCCGCATTAAGCGCGGAACGTATTTGGAAGGAACTTGAAAAAGCGTTAAACACTCAGCATGCCGATGTGTTTTTTAGCGTTCTAAAAGAAGCGAACGCGCTCGACAGACTTTTTCCAGGGTTTATTTGGAAGGACAATCAGGCCATCGTTGATAGCCTGAATTACGCAGAGTTCACGCCCGCTCAACGCTGGGCCATTCTTGGAAAGCACACCCCACTCACGGAACTAAGTCAATTACACCAACGCATCCGCTGCCCGAATCAGTTCAAAATTCTTGCCGAGCAAGTACGTGCTTTTATTGAAAATCAGCGCATCCCGATGAACGCGGAGCATTGGGAAAGCTGGCTCATGTCAGTGAATGCCATCAAAAAACCTCAACCATTCTTATTATTAACTGACGTTTTAAGTGAACTAACCAATAGTAAACCAGAAGACTGGCAAGCTCTTCGCGAAACGATTGCGATCATCAATGCAGCCAGCTTGATGAAACAAGGCTTTGATGGGGCTGAGCTTGGTCTAGCCCTAAAAAGAGCCAGAATCGACGCGCTGGATAAAAAACTCTCACCCTTTATCAATTAAAAGTCCGTTACTAATAAGTAACGGCGGATTTTCTGTGTATTTTCACACCAACAGATTGAGCGGCAGTAACAGCACCCGGCTTGCGCAGAGTCAAGGTAACCGCATTCAGCTTAAACTGCCCTATCAAGTCGCCGACTAAATGCTCAGCCAAGGTTTCAATGAGCTCGAACTGGCGCTCAGCACAAAACGCTAAAATGAAATTCGAAATAGCTTCATAATCCAACGTTTTAGCAAGGTCATCGGTCTCTGCAGGTACTCGATTGTCGTGCTCCATCTCCAGATCAAACAACAAATCCTGTTGAATCTTTTTTTCCCAATCGTAAACACCAATAACAGCTTGAGCTTTCAGCCCCTCAATAAACACCAAGTCTTTCATATTAAGATTCCTTCAAGGGGGGTAATTCAGATAAAGGCCAGCGAGCACGAATAGACAAACTAAGCTCGGACGATTGTCCATTTGCCAAACGCTGAGCACCCGCATAAGCAATCATAGCGCCATTATCGGTGCAGAACTCTGGTCGAGCATAAAACACACTCGCTTTGATTTTTCTCAGCTGACTTTCTAGCTGCTCACGCAAACGCTGATTCGCACTCACGCCACCGGCGATAATTAACCGTTTCAACCCTTCTGCCTCTAGTGCGCGACGACACTTAATCACTAAGGTATCGACCACAGCGGTTTCAAACGCTAACGCAGCGTCCGCTTTAAATTGCTCATCACAGCGATCATCATCTAATGCAGCGTGCACTGCCGTTAAAAAAGCGGTTTTCAAACCACTAAAACTAAAGTCTAAACCAGGGCGATCTGTCATTGGACGCGGGAATTTAAGACCTGATTTAGGATTACCCTGTTTTGCTAATGCAGCAATTTGCGGCCCACCTGGATACGGCAAGCCAATCATTTTGGCGGCCTTATCAAACGCTTCGCCGGCGGCATCATCTAATGACTGACCCAAAAGACGATACTCACCAATACCATCCACTCGGACTAACTGGGTATGACCGCCAGAAACCAACAATGCAATAAAAGGCATCTCAGGTTGTGACTCTTCAAGCATAGGCGCTAAAAGATGTCCTTCCATATGATGCACGCCCAACGCAGGAATCCCCAACGCATAAGCTAATGAATGACCAATGGTCGCGCCCGCCATTAATGCTCCGACCAAACCAGGGCCACTGGTATAAGCGATTGCATCGAGCTCCGCTTTTTTCATACCGGCTTCTTGTAGCACCTCATCGATCAGTGGCAATGTTTTACGCACATGGTCACGAGATGCCAATTCTGGCACCACACCACCGTATTCTGCATGCTGAGCAATTTGAGAATAAATTTTGTGGGCTAATAGACCCTTTTTGGTATCGTAAATAGCGATCCCCGTCTCATCACAAGAGGTTTCTAATCCCAATACTTTCATTAGAGCAATCTCATCAATAATTTGAACGCATTGTACATTATCTCCCTCCCGTTGCAGAGCGAAGACGAGTCTTCTTAAGCCAACAAGCGCAAATGATATTAGACAAAGCCTAGTGGAAGCATTATAATGCGCGCGTTTTCAATGTTTAAATTAAAAGGCAGGTGATTTTTCTCGTTTGGCACATAGCTTCCCAAGTAAGCAGATATGGCGACTCAAACACAACTCTTGAAAAAATATATACAGTTACAGACGCGACCACAGTCTGTCCAGAGTAAGAAAAATCGATCTATTTTAGATCACACTCTGTTCAACAAAAGCGCGCTTTGAAAGCCCATTAAATACGGGTATGATTCACGCCGTTTTTGTGAATACTTAAACTTTAAAAAAATTATTAAAGGTAATAACATGCCAGCAGTAAAAGTAAAAGATAACGAACCATTTGACATCGCTCTTCGTCGCTTCAAACGCTCTTGCGAAAAAGCAGGTGTTTTGGCAGAAGTTCGTCGTCGCGAATGTTACGAAAAACCAACAACGCTTCGCAAACGTGCTGCAGCAGCAGCGGTAAAACGTCACGCTAAGAAAGTTTCTCGTGAACAGAAGAAATTCCAACGTTTGTACTAGGCCAATCTGCCGTTTGGCAATTTGCTAAAAACAAATGTTTTGCCTAGACGCTTCTTGCATTTAGGCTTATAAAAAACGGCTAGTTAACAAACTAGCCGTTTTTTTGTTTATTTGCCTACCAGAAAGTAAAGAGGATCCTATGTCAGATTTAAAAAAACACATCTCAGATACATTAAAAACCGCCATGCGCGCCAAAGAGAAGCAACGCGTAACCGTTATTCGAACCATCTTATCTGAATGCAAAAAAATCGAAATCGACGAGCGCATTGAATTGGATGACGCACGTGTATTGGCCGTCCTAGATAAAATGAACAAACAACGCAAAGACTCAAATCAGCAGTTTCTTGATGGCGATCGTGAAGACCTAGCTAAAATTGAACAAGAAGAAATGCTGATCATCAGCGAGTTTTTGCCAACACCATTGACTGATAATGAAGTTGGTGAGATTGTCAAAGCGGCAATCAAAGAAACTGGCGCCAGCTCAATGCAGCAAATGGGCGCGGTAATGGCCATTGTTAAACCACAAGTGCAAGGTCGTGCCGATATGGCGCAAATCAGCAAACAAGTAAAAGCACAATTAGGCTAATAGTATGGCGGGGCGCATTCCTGATCAGTTTATTGACGAGCTTCTCGCTCGGACCGACCTAACCGATGTGGTTGCGTCTCGCATCAGTCTAAAAAAAACAGGTCAAAACTATAGCGCCCTATGCCCTTTTCACAATGAAAAAAGCCCTTCATTCAGCCTAAATCCGAACAAGCAGTTTTACTATTGCTTTGGCTGCGGTGCTGGCGGCAACGCCATTTCATTTGTGATGGAACATGATCATCTGGATTTTGTTGATGCCATTGAAGCACTTGCCAAAGATGCTGGTATGGAAGTTCCCAGAGAGCAAGGCGCACCGGATCGGTACGAGCAAAACGCCGAACTCCTAAAGCGCTTATCAGAAAGTGCTCAATTTTATCAACAGCAACTTACCCAACACCCCGATAAGAAAAGAGCCACTGATTATTTATCGAAAGATCGCGGATTATCCGGTCAGATAGCCAAAGTTTTTGGTCTAGGCTTTGCTCCACCCGGCTGGGACAATCTCCTCAAAAAAATAGGTACTCGCGCCGAAAGCCAAGAACAGCTTTTATTAGGTGGGATGCTCGTGGAGAAGAAAGAGCAACCCGGCCACTATTACGACCGCTTTCGTGATCGCATCATCTTTCCTATACGAGACTCCCGCGGGCGAGTGATTGCTTTTGGTGGACGCGCTTTTGGCGATGAAAAACCCAAGTATTTGAACTCACCTGAAACCCCTGTTTTTCAGAAAAGCCAAGAGCTCTATGGCTTATTTGAAGCAAAACAAAACACCCAAATACTCGATCAGATACTCGTGGTTGAAGGCTATATGGATGTCATCGTGCTAGCTCAACACGGCATTACTAACGCCGTCGCCACACTAGGCACCTCGGTCAATAGCCAACACATACGTAAGCTATTTAAGCTGGTCAGCAAAGTTGTACTTTGCTTTGATGGCGATAAAGCTGGGCGCTCAGCCGCCATTCGCGGGCTGGAAGCCTCCCTTTCCGTTATGCAAGACGAAAAACAAATCCGTTTTTTGTTTTTACCCGAAGGCGAAGATCCTGACTCATTAGTAAGGCAAGAAGGTAAGGACGCCTTTAACAAAAGATTGGAAGACGCCTCTTCACTTTCTCACGTTCTCTTTGAGCACGCTAGAAACCAAGTCACCCTTGGCGACGAAGAAGGTGAAGCTCAATTCACTCGTAACGCCATGAGTATGATTCAGCAGATACCCAAAGAGCTTACATTTCGCTCTGTGCTTATTCGACAGTTAAGTGAGCAATCCGGGATTGATAGCGACACGCTAGGCAACACATCAATTCCCAAGCAAAGGCCATCAACCAATAACCAAAGCGACACTCAGAACAACACGACAAACGAACACATTCCACATATTGGTAACGATGAAGAGCATTACGCGCCAGCCTATGATGAATACGACAGTTATTCGAATCATGAATACAGTAGCGCGCCAAGCCATTATGAGAGCAATAAAAAATCGACTTTTAAAAAAGGCGGTAAATTTAATAAATTTAAAGAAAAGGAAGCGTTTTTTCCTCCCGCCCCCTCTAGCCTTAGTCGCATAAAGCAAGCCTCACTTTGTTTACTCCTTCACCCACACATAGCGCAGCACATTGACCTACCTGACCCATTGGTCAACCAAACAAATGAAGAACTACAAATCTTCTGCAAAATATGGAGATATTTCACAAAACACCCCACAAAAAACACAGGACACCTACTTGGTGAAATGGTAGATCAATCCACCATTACGAATATTTACGCACTTTTAAACCATCAAGATGCCACAACCAAGCAAAAAATTACTAATGCACAACAAGAAGTGCTAGATATGGTCTCAGCCATGGAAAAAAATCTTGGCTTAAATAGTTCCATCGCACGGTTGAAAAGCAAAGGGAATGAATCCATAAAGGATAGCAGTAGCAAGCAAGAACTACGAAATTTGATGGATTTAATCAGACAAAAAAAACATTAAAAATCGCTTATTTTTTATTCGAAAAGATAGGATTAAGTGGATGAGAGTGATAATTTTTGTTATAATCCGCGGCTTGCTAAACTCCCAAATGAATTTCTAACGATAGGTTGTCGAATGCCAGACACTCAACAGTCACGTCTCAAAGAGCTGATCTCCAAGGGTAGAGAACAAGGTTACCTAACTTTTGCTGAAGTTAATGACCACCTCCCTGATGACCTTTCAGACCCGGAGCAAGTAGAAGAAATCATTGCCATGATCAAAGACATGGGCATTACGGTTTCTGAAGTTGCACCAGATAAAGATAGCCTTCTTATGGAAGAAGGTGACTCTACCGATGAAGCCGCTGCAGAAGAAGCAGCCGCGGCCTTAGCTGCCGTAGAAGGCGACATAACCAGAACAACCGATCCTGTCCGCATGTACATGCGTGAAATGGGCACCGTTGAGCTATTGACTCGTGCAGGCGAAATTGCCATTGCAAAACGAATCGAAGAAGGTACGCGTGAAGTCATGTCTGCCATTTCCTACTTCCCTGGCGCCGTTGACGTATTGCTTAACGCATACGCAAAAGTACAGGAAGAAGAAGGCCGATTAAGTGATATTTTTAGCGGTTTCATTGATGGCGATGGTGAAGAACCTATTTTTGAAGAGTTGACTTCTGAAGAGCCACCAGTCGAAGAAGACACCACAGACAATTCTGACGATGACGACAATACTGACGACGAGGAAGAAGAAACAGATAACGGTCCTGATCCAGAAGAAACCGCTCTACGTTTCAACGACATCGCACGCATATACAACGAACTTAAAGTCTTGCTAGAAAATAGCGATAGACAAGACCCTGCCGTTCGTAACAAACAAGAAGAATTAAGCATCAGTTTTGCTCCGATCAAATTGGTTCCTAAGATTTTTGATGATTTAGTTTACCGTGTACGCTCTCGCATGGAAAAAGTTCGCGATCAAGAACGTCTTATCATGCAAGTTTGTGTTCGCAAGTCAGGCATGCCAAGAACGGAATTTTTGAAGCGTTTCCCAAGCAATGAGACCAATCCTGATTGGCTAAAAGAACAAATTGCTTCTGGTGCGGATTACGCGGCAGCGCTTGAAGAAAACTCACCTGAGTTTATGCGCAGTCAGCGTAAACTTCGTGCAGTTTCAAAAGACACTGGCTTAACAATTGCCGAATTAAAAGAAATCAACCGCCGCATTTCTATTGGGGAAACTCGATCACGTCGTGCGAAGAAAGAAATGGTTGAAGCCAACTTGCGTTTGGTAATTTCGATTGCGAAGAAATACACCAATCGTGGTCTACAATTCTTGGACCTCATACAAGAAGGCAACATCGGATTAATGAAGGCCGTCGATAAATTCGAATATCGTCGCGGTTATAAGTTCTCAACGTATGCCACTTGGTGGATTCGCCAAGCAATAACACGCTCAATCGCTGACCAAGCTCGCACTATTCGTATACCAGTGCATATGATTGAAACGATCAACAAACTAAACCGCATCTCTCGTCAGATGCTTCAGGAAATGGGTCGTGAAGCGACACCTGAAGAATTGGCTGCCCGAATGGACATGCCTGAAGACAAGATCCGCAAAGTATTGAAGATTGCGAAAGAACCTATCTCGATGGAAACGCCTATCGGTGACGATGAAGATTCACATCTAGGTGACTTTATCGAAGACGATGGTGCTGAATCACCTATCGATATAGCAACCATTGAAGGGTTGCGTGAATCTACGACAACAGTACTTGCAGGTCTAACCGCTCGCGAAGCAAAAGTACTGCGCATGCGCTTTGGTATTGACATGAACACCGACCACACTCTTGAAGAGGTTGGTAAGCAATTTGACGTTACTCGTGAACGTATTCGTCAAATAGAAGCCAAAGCATTGCGTAAGCTACGCCACCCTAGTCGCTCAGAACATCTACGAAGCTTCCTAGACGAATAAATAAAATTTTATTCAAAAAAACCGCTGCCAAAACAGCGGTTTTTTTATACCCGCTCCTTTGAAAAAATCATTTAAAACCAGCAGTAGCAACAAAACTGTCATACACTGTAATTAGAGTATGGATAAAGACAGTGAGGCTTAGCTTGCTAAAAAACCATAATCATCACCAAAACATATCTATTCCACACCCATCTCAAGCGGGAATAATTTCCAGCTGGGTCACCTATTACTGCATTAGACACTCAATCCTCACAAACAAAAAACTCTCCTTTTGTTTCGTTCGTTTATTCGCTCTTCAAAAGAAAACTTCATGTTCACTACAGGAGTAACATCTATGGAAAAAATCTACGTTCTGGACACCAATGTACTACTGCACGATCCTTTGGCTATCTACGCGTTTGCCGAGCATAAAGTCGTTATACCAATGACCGTTCTTGAAGAGCTCGATGTCATTAAGGATAGACGAGACAAGGATGTTAGCCGTGAAGCACGTGTCGCCATTAACACCATTGATAAAATCGTCGGTGATGCGTCTCCCCGCGAACTACAAGCCGGAGTCCCCATCCGTATCGTCAGCAATGATGTAGACAAAAATCAGCACCAACGTAGCGAAGGCTCTTTGGCCATTTTTCCAGATCAACAAATCGTCCTCACTGATAACATCCCATTTTTAAATGGCAACCACGATCACGCCAATGATAACCGCATCATCAATGTCGGCCTAAGCTTACAAGCCACTCATCCACGATCTTCTGTCTGCCTTGTGACAAAAGACATTAATATGCGAATTAAAGCAAAGGGGTCAGGGCTTGAACGCGTAGAAGACTACCGAAAAGACAGAGTACTTGATGATCTAGATTTGATGAGTAAAGGCTATATTCAGTTTACGGGCAGTTTTTGGTCGACCATAGACAGCGTAAAAACGGAAGCCCATGGTCGACATACCGTTCATGTGATTAACAAAAGCCATTTATCAAAAATCCATCTCAACATGTTTGTCATTGATGATGAGGATTTTATTGGTTTTGTGGTCAATATCGATCAAGAGTTTATTTATTTACTCGACGTTAACAAACAACATCTGATGAATCAAAATTTCTGGGGCATCCTTCCTCGCAATTTAGAACAAGCTATGGCGTTTTACCTATTACGCCATGAAAACTCAGACCTTATGGTCATGACAGGGCCAGCAGGCTCAGGTAAAACCCTACTCGCTCTAGCGTATGGCCTTCAAGTAACAATGGAAGAGAAGCGCTTCAATAAGATCATTGTGGCTCGTTCAACACCTCCAATGGCAGAAGACATTGGCTTCTTACCCGGAACCGAGGAAGAAAAAATGGCGCCTTGGCTGGCCGCCTTTGACGACAATTTAGAGATTCTACATGGCGCGGATGAGCACTCGTTCAGTAGTATCGATTATGTAAAACAAAAAGCGAATATACAGTTTAAATCGTTAAATTTTATGCGCGGACGCTCCTTTAACAACGCTCTAATAATCATAGATGAAGCTCAAGGATTAACACAGTTTCAGCTAAAATCAATCGTAACTCGGGTTGGTAGCAACTCAAAAATTATAGTACTGGGAAATTTGGCTCAAATTGACAACAAATACATCACCCCACTCACCTCAGGCCTCACTTATTTGGTCGAGAAATCCAAATCCTTTAAATACGCCAGCATCATGCATGTGAATGGCATAGAACGCAGCAGACTCGCCGAGTTTGCCGAAGAAAATCTATAAGCAGGAACTAAGGCAAACAAAGAAACAAAAAAAGGGAAAGGCTGGCGCCTTTCCCTTTTAAATAATACTACATCAACCCAATATAGGTATTACTGAGCGACAGATTTTGCCAATTCAGTAATTTCGTCCCACTTACCCGCTTGAACAAGGTCTGTCGGAACGATCCAAGAACCTCCCACACAAAGCACATTTGGAAGCGCCAAGTATTCGCGGAAGTTGTTCGCGCCAATACCACCCGTTGGGCAAAATTTAATCTGAGGTAATGGTCCACCAAACGCTTTTAACGCTTTAACACCACCATTCACCTCTGCTGGGAAAAATTTGAACCGATCGTAACCGTATTCCATCCCTAATAATATATCTGAAATAGTCGCGACCGCTGGCAAATAAGGCACATCGTATTCTTTACCGACAGCCAATAAATCGGCGGTCATTCCCGGACTAATAATAAACTGTGAACCTGCCTCAATGGCTTGAATATATTGTGCACGAGAGCAAACTGTACCGGCACCCACAATAGCATCAGGCACCTCTTTACGAAGCGCTGTAATGGCCTCTAGAGCAGCCGGCGTACGTAATGTCACCTCTAATACAGGTACACCACCCGCAACAAGCGCTTTACCTAATGCCACAGCCTGCTCTACATTATCTACAACAATCACAGGAACAACAGGTGTTGCTGTCATTACCTGTTCTGCAGTATAAGAAGTTGTCATCGTATTTTCCTTATTTTAAGACCTAATAATCATGCCAATTACGGCCGTCTTTAATCGGCAACGCCATCGATGCAGCAGGGCCCCAAGAACCAGAAGCGTATTCTTTAGGTCGCTCACTGGTTTGACTCCAAGCAGACATAATACCGTCTACCCACTTCCAAGCGGCTTCCACCTCATCATAACGCATAAACAAAGTGGCATCGTTACGCATCACATCCAACAGTAAGCGCTCATAAGCTTCTGGACTACGCTTATCCATAAACGCTTCCGTCAAACTTAAGTTCAAATCAACAGGCTGAAGATTCATCCCTTCGCTCACACCAGGCACTTTATTCATGACCGTTAAAGAAATTTTTTCTTCCGGCTGAAGACGAATAATGAGCTGATTTCGTTGTAACTGACGATTACTTTCATCATTAAAAATACTGTGTGGCACAGCCTTATATTGAATAACAATCTCAGAATAACGCTGACCTAAGCGCTTACCTGTTCTTAAGTAAAACGGCACGCCAGCCCAACGCCAGTTATCAATATCAGCACGCAATGCAACAAACGTTTCGGTTCTTGAGTTTGGGTTGCTGCCCTCTTCATCGAAATAACCTTTTACGTCTTTGCCTTTAATCATGCCTTTCGCATATTGACCACGCACGGTCTTATTATAAGCATTAGCCCCTGTAATAGGGCGCAAGGCTTTTAGCACTTTAATTTTTTCATCACGAACTGAATCAGCATCCATTCGACCCGGCGGCTCCATTGCCACCAAACATAAAAGCTGAATCAAATGGTTTTGCACCATATCCCGCATCGCACCAGCATTGTCGTAATAGCCCCAACGACCTTCAACTCCAACCGTTTCAGACACGGTAATTTGCACGTTATCAATGTGCGCGCTGTCCCACAAAGGCTCAAAAAGCGTATTACCAAAACGGATCGCCAGCAAATTTTGTACAGTTTCTTTACCTAAATAATGATCTATACGGAACGCTTGTTGCTCATTAAAGTTTTTCATTACCTCATCATTAATCGCGCGAGAGGAAATTAGATCTCGACCAAGTGGTTTCTCAAGAACCACTCGCATGCGACCCGCATTCAAACCATGAGCCGCTAATGACGTGCAAATAGAACCGAATAAATCAGGTGATGTTGCAAGATAAAAAACAACATCTCGATTTTCACTACCAACACTGTGATCATTCAATCGAGAGAAATCAGACTCTTGTTGAGCATCTACTGAAATATAACTTAAACGTTCTTTAAAACGCGGCCATGTTTTTTCATCACCGATACTAGAAGGTACAAACTCATCAAGCGCAGCTCGAATCTTTGACTGATACTCTTCAGTGCTCACTTCCCGTCTTGAAGCACCGATGATACGGGTCGTTGGAGCAAGCAAACCATCCATATCTAAATGGAATAAAGCAGGGAGCAACTTACGCATAGCAAGATCGCCACCACCACCAAAAATTACAACATCACAGGCTTTTAAACTGGCCTTCATTCTTTATTCTCCAACTAATCTAGGCTTTCGACACAAGATAGGACGCATAACAGGCACAACCCATCAGACCTGGGTATTCAGATATCACAACAAAAGTCGGAATAGGTGAAACTAACGCTCTCATACGACCTTTATCCTGCATCGCATCAC
The DNA here is from genome assembly GCF_024435075.2 of Marinomonas maritima. Classification (NCBI taxonomy): domain Bacteria; kingdom Pseudomonadati; phylum Pseudomonadota; class Gammaproteobacteria; order Oceanospirillales; family Oceanospirillaceae; genus Marinomonas; species Marinomonas maritima. Next base: position 332,490 of record NZ_JAMZEG020000003.1, read on the forward strand.
GAAAACCACTTTTAAGTATTTCATTCAAATAACGAGGGACAATACCACCCGCAATATAAACACCACCACGAGACTCAATCGACAAAACAAGATCACCAATAACTCGACCTAAAAACACAAAAAACTGCTCTAAAGCGGCTTCAGCAATAGGGTCTTTGCCGGATTTTAATGCTTCACCGATTTCAGGTGCGGTTAATCGCCTCTTAATTCCTTCACGCAAAGCCAAAGCTTCGTATATATTTTCCAGCCCCATTCCAGATAAAACACGCTCCGCAGATACGCGCTTATGACGAGTACGTAGAAATTTCAAAATATCATCTTCGACTTCGTTACAAGCCGACAAATCGACATGACCACCCTCTCCAGGCAAAACCATATTAGGGCCGTTATCTTGGGGAACCACACAAGAAATACCCAACCCAGTTCCGGCACCAACCACCCAGCAAGCGCCTTTAGGATCAATGACCGAGCTTTCGCCAATAACAACCATATCTTGCGGGGTAAGAATTTCCAAACAATGCCCAACGGCATCAAAATCATTCAATAACGCAACGGCTTTATCAACGCCAAAATAGGATTGCACTTCTGCACGAGTAAAGTGCCATGGGTTATTTGAAAAGCGGATTATTGGTTGATTTACAGGGCCCGCAATCGCCAACACAATCGCTTCGATTTTACCCATATCAACACTACAGTGCTCAATATAATCTGCGGCGGCATCAAAAAAGCTCTCGTAATTATCACAAGGAAACACTCTGACTTCTTGAGGCTCATATTGACCAATAGGAACTAAAGCAAAACGCGCATTGGTTCCACCAAGATCAGCGATTAAAGCATGGGACATAAACGAACCCTATTTGATTTTTTTGAAATTTTACAACAAAAATGAGGTGAAAAATACCGAAAAATTGATAAAGAAGCGCGATAATGTAATAAAATTACAAACTATCTTAGCCTATTTAAAAATTTAAAGACTTTCGTCGGCACCAATCTTTTACGGTTGTTTTTATAATCATAGAGACGCTCATCTGCCACTTTCAGCAGATGCTTGTAGTTAACAGGCGCATCAGACATAACACTTGCACCACCATAACTAATAGTAATAGGTACAAGATTAGATTTATACCTTAAAGGATTAGATTGTAGATATTCTTGAATTGATTCTGCCACTAACAAAGCTTGTTCATAAGTCTTACCAGGCATCACAAAGACAAACTCATCACCTGCAAAACGAAACGCCAACCCTTGTTTGTGAACGTACTTTAACAACCGCTTAGCAATATATTCTAAAACCTCATCACCACAATTATGACCCAATGTATCATTAATGGATTTAAAGGCATCGCAATCAATAAACACTACTGTTAAGTCACGCTCTTTCATCTTTGATCTTGCAAATTCACGATCCAACATGAGCTCTAACTGTCGACGATTTAACAAGCCAGTCAAGGGGTCACGCGTTGCTAAGTATTCAAGTTTTTCTCTGGCCGTCACATTACTCAGACAGATCGAAATTTTAATCGCTAACTGATCAAGTAGAAAAGTATCTTTTGTCGTGGCGTCGTAGCGAGTACTGTCCGAATCTGCCTGACAAAATAATCCGACCAACTCACCATCAATAGTCAACGGTGAAATGGCGACAGAAGAAATAATATCGCGATATGCAGCAGGAATAATCTCCCAACAACGGCTTAAGTTTGTATTAACCAAGATCGTTTTATTACTGGATTTGATGATATCAATCATGGAGCGCCGCCTTGTAAACAAGACTCGATCACGTAGGTCTGGCATTTTTTCCAAGCTCTCTATCAGATGAGACAAAGGCGCTTCATTAATCAGGTTCACCCAAACATAGGGCACTCTAAATTGTTTTTGCACTTCCTTGGTTAACGTGGAAACAAACTGATCACAACGACCAATCGAAAGAATACAACGCTCTATTTCAAAAAACTTACGCGCGATCTCTTCATTGCGTCTAACATTGTCGATCAGTTCATTGATATCATGCATTCGCTATGCCTCACCGCACTGATATAAAACGGCTCACTTGTCTTAATAAAAACAACAGTTCCTAAAATACAGTTGATCTATAATGCTTTATAGTACGATGCTTATACAGTTTGAGCCACACATTGAACAAATTTTGATGAACCTACGTACAAAAAATAACATTTAACAACCGCAATAAAATTCTATTTCCCCAATATTGAGCAAATGCCAATAACACCCGTGCGCCCCCTGTGCAGTTGTTCTAATTAATTCACTGTTTTCTTTAAGAAAAATCACTCTGTGCCGATAGCGTTATCGTAGATAATTTAATAGGCATCTAGATGAATATCAGAGAAATTGTTGAAACACAGGTAACCCAAAATAGTAAAGCGGGCAAACCGGTTTCTGGCAATGCTCAATTCGCCTTATTAATGAGTTTGTTTAGTCAGCCAGGTCCACCATTAATAAATACATCTGACGCATTGAGTTTTCATCAACCACATGCCATTACTCGTCCAATGCATTTTTCCCACAGTATTGAAGAAAACCCCATTGCGAATATCGCCTTATTAAAGGCACTGAGCTTCGAGCCATTAGCAGAAGGTCCCGCTTACCAATACGATGCGGTTGAAAGTTTAGAGCAACAAATCAATATACGAATCTAAATTTATCCTTTAAGTGAAATAGCACACAAATCAAACAAACGACTCCAGTTTTTAGCATGTGATTGAGAAGATTGCTGATAGCGTAGCCATTCAGTGCCTGACTTAGTCAATGAAAATTGATTTAAAAAGACCGACATTTCAGCACTCAGCGGAACACTCAACTCGGCCAATTGATTAAGAAGAGGCAAAACTTGATACGCACTGTGATTTATTCTGCCCATGTAAGGCTGAATGATATTGACGTAATGCACTTCAAATTGCTGCTTAATATATGCCATAGAAGGTCCGCATGTAGCACTATCCAATCCACCCACTTCATTCGATACTGACGTTAAATAACGTGTTATTTGGGCTAATGTGTACAACAATCTCCCAGCATATTCACTGTCCATTAATGTTTTCAAATCGCCTTCGAAAACATCTGCATCAACCTTCGGTAAATCACTAAGACCTTTTCCTATATCAACCAAACGGTGCAACGCGCCCAATAATGCCTGCTGGTCGGCAGAGGAATAACCCAGAGGGATAAAACCATTAGACAAACTAAAAAACGCTTTCCCCTCCGCGCCATTAAAAAGTGCATTACCAAAAGCCACCGGCAGCTCAAGACGCTTTTGTTGGGCCATTCGACCCAACTCTTTCGCCAAGTCCACATCCGTAATATCACATGACTCAATAGCTCGGATAATATCCAGTTCGTACAAGAACCGCTGACTATCAGGCATAACCTTACCAAGAATACTGTTTTTTTTACCCGCTACCATGCCAACATCACAATACTGCAGAGATAAAAAATCTAACAACCCAATATCAAATGTGGATAACACTTTCTGACGATCTCGTAATGCAGGCAAGCTCATTGGCATTACAATTGCTGGTGAAGGAATAGAGAGGGACTGAGAACGATTTAAATCTGTTAAATACCCCGATAAAACAGTCTCCGGTTTAAAACGGGCATCACAACCACTAAAAGCAACGAGTATAATGCTGCTCAACAGAATCATCGCAAGAAAGGGTTTTACTAACATGAACAAGCTACTCATTCAAAAACGTGAAGAAATATCAGAAACACGTGTCGCTAAAATGGTGTTTCCAGCCACAACAAATCACTATGACACATTATTTGGAGGCATCGCCCTGCAATGGATGGACGAAGTGGCTTATATTGCAGCAACGCGTTTTTCTAGAAAAACGATGGTGACTATTTCGACAGAACAGATCGATTTCAAACAACCTATCCCTTCTGGTATATTGGTAGAATTAATTGCCCGTGTTGTTCACGTTGGGCGAACCTCACTAAAGGTAGAAGTGTCCATTTTTCTCGAACAGCTTGATAGCGATAAACGCACAAAAGCCGTAACAGGACATTTTAACTTCGTCGCCGTCGATGAAAATAAGAAGCCAACCCCCATCTTTGATGACAAAAACACCTAGTAAATAACCTTATGAAAAATAGTAAGTGATGAGCAACTATATTACTGTTACTCATCACTTATAGGTTAGTTAGCGTGGCGTTTCGCAATTTCTGATGCTAGCTCATCGAAGCTCTTTTCAGATTCAAGCTTTTGAAACAGAGCCGCTTCATTTCTCATAGAAGTACGCAAAATGCTTTCTGCGATACCTTCTGCTTGCGCGGGGTCTAGACCCACTAATACCACCAGACCACCAGACGGTGTTGGCATTTGACGAACCACCTGAGAACCAATCAATTTTTGCTCAGTCACTTGTTTGGTTACAACGCTGTTCACACGGTCGACTGTTTCTGCATCGCCAGCGCCTGTGGTCTCAACGTACTGCTTTACCATATTTTGCAAGTCAACACTCAGCACTTGGGCCAACTCTACTCGAGCGGCTGTCGCGGCCATTTGTTTCATATAATTTGGCCCTGCCGCTGATTTTTCACTGTAACCAACAGCGGACAAAGCCACACCTTCTAGTGGTGCACCACAAACCCAATCAGGAGCCGCTTGATTTGAACCATCTGCGAACACACAGTCTGGAACGGCGACTGCTGGGGTGTTTACAACATCTTTACTACACGCGACTAAAGCAACACTGGCAACCAAGACAACTGCAAGTTTCAATTTCATCGTACTTCCCTTCATTAATAAGTAAGTCCGCCATTAAGGCCGATCGATTCATTGGGGTTAATTAATATTAGACCATTCTATCTTAATTGATTTATTCCATTAAACACAAAAAAAGGGTGCTACAAATAGCACCCTTTTTAAACCTATCGTTCAACTAAGTCATTACTCAGTGTAAGCGGCTTTTTCTTCTTCTGTTACGTCTTTCATAGACAATTTAATACGTCCACGCGCATCAACATCTAGAACTTTAACGATAACGTCTTGGCCTTCTGAAAGGAAATCTGTCACCGCACGGATACGCTCTTCAGCGATCTGAGAGATATGAACCAAACCATCTTTACCTGGTAAGATATTTACGAAAGCACCGAATTCAGCAAGACGAACTACTTTACCTTTGTAAAGTTTGTCCACTTCAGCTTCCGCTGTGATTTCATGAATTTTCAATAAAGCGGCATCAGAAGACGATTTATCAGCCGCATAAATGCGTACTGTACCATCATCATCAAGATCGATAGACGCACCCGTTTGTTCGGTAATAGAACGAATCATCGCACCACCTTTACCGATAACATCACGAATTTTCTCAGGATCAATTTTGATCGTCGCCATAGATGGCGCATTTGGAGAAACTTCTGGACGAGCATAACCAATGACAACAGCCATTTCACGTAGGATATGCTTACGCGCTTCCATTGCTTGGGTTAAAGCGATATCCATGATTTCTTCATTGATGCCTTCGATTTTAATGTCCATTTGAAGTGCTGTAATACCTTCTTCTGTACCAGCAACTTTAAAGTCCATATCACCTAGGTGATCTTCGTCACCCAAGATGTCAGTCAATACAGCAAAACCATCGTCTTCTTTAATAAGACCCATTGCGATACCAGCAACTGGGGCTTTAAGAGGAACACCTGCATCCATCATCGCCAACGACGCACCACAAACAGACGCCATAGAGCTTGAACCGTTTGATTCAGTGATCTCAGAAACGATACGAATTGTGTATGGGAATTCGTCTTCACTTGGCAATACAGCTTGAACACCACGACGAGCTAAACGACCGTGACCAATCTCACGACGACCAACACCGCCCATACGACCACATTCACCAACAGAGTATGGAGGGAAGTTGTAATGAAGCATGAAGCTGTCTTTACTTTCGCCCGTCAAACCATCACTCATTTGCGCATCACGGCTTGTACCTAGAGTACAAGTCGCAATTGCTTGTGTTTCACCGCGAGTAAACAAAGCAGAACCGTGAGTTTTGCTAAGCATGCCCACTTCGACGCTGATTGGACGAACTGTTTTATTATCACGACCATCAATACGTGATTGACCATCGATAACACGACGACGAACCGTACGTTTCTCAAGTTTAGAGAAAGCGCCCGTAACGTCGGCTTCAGTAAACTCACCACCTTCAGTAACCAAAGCGGCGATAGCAGCATTACGTACTTCGCCTAATTTAGCGTAGCGCGCCATTTTCTCACTGATACCGTAGGCTTCTTCAATTTGCGCTGCATAACCTGTTGCTAAAGCGTCAGTCAAAGAAACGTTAACCGTTTCCGGCTCCCACTCCCAACGAGGTTTAGCCGATTCAGCCGCAAATTCAGTGATCGCAGTAATCGCAACTTGCATTTCTTTGTGTGCGTAAAGAACAGCACCTAACATTTCGTCTTCAGTAAGCTCTTGTGCTTCAGACTCAACCATTAGGACCGCGTCTTTCGTACCCGCTACAACCATGTCCAACAAAGAACCGTCTAGATCAGAGTAGCTAGGATTAAGAATGTAGCCTGACTCATCATTGAAACCAACACGTGCCGCACCGATTGGGCCGTTAAATGGAATACCAGAAATAGTCAATGCAGCAGACGTTGCCAACATAGCCGCGATGTCAGCGTCTAGGTTAGTGTTAGTCGACATAACCATACAAACAACCTGAACTTCGTTCATGTAACCTTTTGGAAACAATGGACGAATTGGACGGTCGATTAAACGAGATGTCAGTGTTTCTTTTTCTGAAGGACGACCTTCACGCTTTAAGAAACCACCTGGGATTTTACCGACAGCGTAAGCACGCTCTTGGTAATGAACAGACAATGGGAAGAAGTCTTGGCCAGGTTTTGCTGTTTTAGCGCCAACAACAGTAGCAAGTACTTGTGCATCGCCAATAGTACATAGAACGGCGCCTGTTGCTTGACGAGCAATGCGGCCTGTTTCTAGCGTTACGGTATCGTTACCGAACTGGAAAGTTTTTGTCGTAATACTCACACGTATTCCTTTTTGTTAAAAAAATTGCTTTCTCCCAAAGACCATCTTTTTAAGCCAGTACTCATATGCACTCTTTTATCTCGTTCATATCATTCGAGAAAAACACATATGAAGTACAGGCTGTCCCTTGGGAGACCAATTAAAAAAGGGCCATAATAATTTATGGCCCTTTCTCAGTCTTAGCGACGCAGACCTAGTTTTTTGATCAAACCAGTGTAACGCGCTGCATCTTTACGCTTAAGGTAATCCAACAATTTACGACGTTGGTTTACCATGCGGATTAGACCGCGGCGAGAATGGTGGTCATGGATATGAGCTTTAAAGTGACCTTGTAGACCTTCGATGTTCTTAGTCAACAATGCTACTTGAACTTCAGGAGAACCAGTGTCGCCTTCCGCTACTTGAAACTCTTTAACCAATGCTGCTTTTGATTCTGCAGTTAATGCCATAATCTTTATCTCCAAATTAATATGCTATTTAAAAGTAAAGGATAGCCGAGCATATTTTCAGTTATCCTAGGCGAGCAAGTCTAACATTAATTATTAGCTAACTCACTGGTATTTACGAGTCTATGCGGCCTAATAATAGTATCTTTTAATACTCCTAAGCCTAAAAAACGCTGCGTATTATGATCGTAGAGTCTAACCAAGCTTCCGTCGTCAAATGACGTAAGATTAGAGACACTTCGACCAAACAACATTTCTCTTGTGTCTTCAGCAAGCAGTTCTACTCTATTCAAATGTTCAACAGCAGTATCCATTGTCATTAAATAGGTGTCTAGCTCCGTCTCGCCTTGTTCAGCAATGCGTTCAAACTCTTCCAGTGACAACATACCATCTGGAGAATAACCCGCCGTTGAAACACGATGCAAAGAATGCAAATGAGCCCCACAACCAAGCGCTTCACCAATGTCTTCACCAATGGTTCGAATATAAGTGCCCTTGGTACATTGAATATCCAACGTGAGCGTGTCTTCCGTTCTAGACAAGAGAGTCAGATTAGCAATAGTAACACGGCGGCGCTTTCTCTCTATAACAATGCCTTGGCGAGCATATTCATACAGAGGCTTACCTTCATGCTTTAAAGCAGAATACATAGGAGGAATTTGCTCTATCTCACCTCGAAAACAATCCAATACTAGCTCAAGCTGTGCATCAGTTAGCGTTGGAATCGCCTCGTCACTCAGTATCTCACCCTCACGGTCTCCCGTAGTGGTTCTTTTCCCTAACTGAATACAAGTGATATAACGCTTATCTGCATCCAATAGGAATTGCGAAAACTTGGTCGCTTCACCCAAACACAATGGCAACATACCGGTTGCTAAAGGGTCAAGCGCTCCGGTGTGTCCCGCCTTTTCTGCACGATAAAGGCGGCGCACACGCTGTAACGCTTGGTTCGAGCTCAAACCGATGGGCTTATTCAGTAGAACAATACCGTCTACTGAACGCCATTTTGTCTTAGACATACGAACTCATTACTCGTCTTCGTTACCGGTTTTTGTCTCATCATCACGAATTGCTTCGTCGATAAGAGCAGACATTCGCGAACCATTGACCACACTCTGGTCATAATGAAAACGTAAATGTGGCATAACACGAAGCTTTACTTCTTTAGCCAAACGACGACGCAAAAAGCCTTTTGCACTGTCTAGTGCAGCCTGATTTTCCGCCAAAACTTCTGGCTGATCATCTTTACCGAGCACGGTGTAATAAATGTCCGCATAACCTAAATCTTTTGCAACACGCACTTCGTTGACAGTAACCAACCCCAATCGGGGATCCTTTACTTCAAACTGGATCAAGGACGCCAGCTCCTTTTGGAGCTGGTCACCAATCCGACTAGTACGACTAAATTCGCCTGCCATGATTTTTCCTATTAAAGCGTACGCGCAACTTCGACGGTTTCAAAAACCTCGATCTTATCGCCTACTTTGACATCGTTGTAGTTTTTCACACCGATACCACATTCCATACCGCGGCTAACTTCATTCACGACGTCTTTAAAGCGACGAAGAGACTCAAGTTCACCTTCATAAATAACCACATCGTCACGTAGAACACGAATCTGCTTATTACGGAATACCGTACCTTCGACAACCATACAGCCGGCAATCAAACCAAACTTAGGCGAACGGAATACATCACGAACTTCGGCAGTACCTTTAATATCTTCACGTAGGTCTGGAGACAACATGCCTGACAACGCAGACTTAACATCATCAATGATGTTATAGATAATGCTGTAGTAACGAAGATCAATGCTCTCACGTTCGATAAACTGCTTAGCAGAGTTATCAGCACGAACATTAAAACCAAAGATAACGGCATCAGAAGCAAGTGCTAATGTTGCGTCGGTTTCAGTGATACCACCTACGCCGCTAGACACAACATTCACTTTCACTTCGTCTGTATTCATGTCAGTCAATGACTTAATCAAAGCCTCAAGAGAACCACGAACATCCGCTTTTAAAACTACGTTCAAAGTACGAACTTCGTCTTTGCCCATTTCAGAGAACAAATTCTCTAATTTAGCAGAATGCTGACGAGCAAAACGCACTTCGCGATATTTTCCTTGGCGGAAATTAGCAACTTCGCGTGCTTTACGCTCATCTGAAACAACGATGAATTCTTCACCCGCTTCAGGCGTGCCATCAAGACCTAAGATTTCAACAGGAATAGATGGTCCGGCCTCGTCAATTGATTTGCCATTTTCATCTAACAAGGCACGAACACGGCCCATTTGTAGACCAGCAAGAACAATATCGCCTTTACGTAAAGTACCATTCTGAACCAACACAGTAGCAACGGAACCACGTCCACGGTCAAGGCGAGATTCAACAACCACACCTTTGCCTGGAGAGCTAGGAACAGCGGTTAACTCAAGCACTTCAGACTGTAGTAGAACCGCTTCTAAAAGCGCTTCAATACCTTCACCAGACTTCGCAGAAACGCCAACAAACTGAACATCACCGCCCCATTCTTCCGGAACAACTTCTTGTGCGACTAATTCGTTTTTAACACGATCAAGGTCAGCACCTTCTTTGTCTATCTTAGTGATAGCGACAACCATTGGTACGCCAGCAGCACGTGAATGCTGAATAGCTTCAATCGTTTGTGGCATTACACCATCGTCGGCAGCACAAACAAGGATAACAATATCCGTTGCTTTAGCACCACGAGCACGCATAGAAGTAAATGCAGCGTGTCCAGGTGTGTCTAAAAAGCTCACCATGCCATGTGGAGTTTCAACATGGTACGCACCGATATGCTGTGTAATACCACCTGATTCACCCGCCGCAACTCGTGTTGTACGGATATAATCAAGCAACGATGTTTTACCATGGTCTACATGACCCATAACCGTTACAACAGGGGCACGTTTAATCGCTTCACCCTCGTAATCAATCGCGCCAATCATATCGTTTTCGACCGCATTTTCGTCGATGAGTCTAACGGTATGACCCATTTCCTCGACAACTAGAGTTGCTGTTTCACGATCAATTGTTTGGTTAATAGTCGCCATTGCGCCCATTTTAAACATGATTTTAATAACTTCTGCGCCTTTCACTGCCATTTTTTCAGCAAGATCAGCAACAGTGATACTTTCTGGCAATGCCACTTCGTGAATCATTTTAGCAGTAGGCTTTTGGAAACCATGTTCTTGTTTAGACGGTTTTTTACCTTTACGACCCAACTTACCACGACGAGAAAACTCATCATCGCCATTTACATTAACGCGAGAGGTGCGTTTGTTTTCTGGGTTATTACGACCACGAGGCTTTTCTTTATCTTTATCGTTGTCATGTCTAACTGGCCCTTTTTTACCTTTAGGCGCCGCCGCTGGTTTCTTATTTTCCATCGCTGGCTGAGACACTTTTTTGGCTGCTTTTGGCTGCTTAGGTGATTCCACGGGTTCTGCCGCTCCTGTACCGGAGACATTCTGCTCCGTATCATTTACCGCGCCAGCTTTTGCTGCGACTGTACTTGCAACTGCTTCTTGACGCGCTTTTTCTTCAGCCTCAGCCTGAGCCTTGACTGCCTTCTCTTTTTCTAGCTTACGCTCTTCTTCTAAACGCGCTTCTTCTGCAGCCTGCTCTTCTACAAGACGTTTGGCAAGCAGCTCTTCCTGCTTTTGAGCCTCTTCATCAACGTCATCGCGTTTTACATAAGTACGCTTTTTTTTCACAGCAACATTTACTGCTTTCCCGCCGTCACGAGACAACGTACTTGTTGTTTTACGTTGTAGAGTAATACGCTGGCTGCTATCACTTTCTTCACCATGTTGACGTTTCAAAAAATTCAACAAGGTTTGCTTTTCAACTTCAGAGACTTCTTGGCTTGCACTCGTTTGAGGAAGCCCAGCGTCTTTCATCTGAGTTAGTAGCTTATCGACTGGCGTATTTACCAACTCGGATAGTATCTTTACGGTTTGAACTGTCATTAAGTTCCCCCTTATGTACTCAGATTTTATTCAGATTCAGCAAACCAAGGTGCACGAGCCGTCAAAATAAGACTGGCCGCACGCGCTTCTGTCATGCCTTCAACATCAAGCAACTCATCAACTGATTGTTCAGCCAAATCTTCCATAGTAACCACCCCTATAGAAGCAAGCACCAAAGCAAGATGATTATCCATTCCTTCCATTGCTAATAAATCAGCAGCAGGCTTGGCACCGTCTAATTGCTCTTCCGCTTGAAGCGCTTGATTTAACAAGGCCTCTTTTGCTCGTGAACGCAGCTCGTTTACTAAATCCTCATCAAATCCGTCAATGTCTAACATCTCTTCCATTGGGATATAAGCGACTTCTTCGAGAGAGGAAAACCCCTCATCAACCATTTGAATGGCTAAATCATCGTCAATGTCTAACCCAGTAACAAAGATATCAATCAGTTTTTGTGATTCTTCTTGTTGCTTAGCTTCAGCGTCTTCGCTAGTCATTACATTTAAAGACCAACCGGTAAGCGTAGAAGCCAAACGAACGTTCTGGCCGTTACGGCCAATTGCTTGAGCTAGATTATCGCTCTTAACTGCAACATCCATAGAATGCGCATCTTCGTCTATGACGATAGAATCCACTTCCGCAGGCGACATGGCATTAATAACCAATTGAGCTGGATTATCATCCCAAAGCACGATATCTACGCGTTCGCCATTCATCTCATTAGAAACCGCCTGAACTCGGGCGCCGCGCATACCAACACACGCACCAATCGGGTCAATACGACGGTCATTTGTCTTGACTGCAATTTTTGCACGAAGACCTGGATCTCGTGATGCGCTTCGAATTTCAATTATTTCTTCAGCGATTTCCGGCACTTCAAGGCGGAATAACTCAATCATGAACGTAGGTGAGTTACGAGAAAGAATCAATTGCGCACCGCGGCTGTCTTCACGAATTTCAAGTAACAAAGCACGAATTCGATCATTCATTCGGAAGCTTTCACGCCCAATTAACTGATCTTTAGGTAATGACGCTTCTGCATTTTCACCAAGATCTACAATCAAGCTATCACGGGTCACTTTCTTCACTTGACCGTGAACAAGTTTGCCCACCTTCTCAGTATACAAAGCCACCATTTTAGCGCGCTCAGCTTCACGTACTTTTTGCACGATAACTTGTTTTGCTGTTTGCGCAGCAATGCGGCCAAATATTTCAGACTCCACTTCTTCTTCGTAAATCCCGCCAATATCAATGCCGAGATTTTGTTCTTCAGAATCGTCTATCGTTAATTCTGAAGCTGGAGTGGAGTAATCTTCGTCTGCGACAATATTCCACTGACGGTAGGTTTTATAGTCGCCTGTACGCTGATCAATAGAGACGCGAATTAATGCATCTTCTTCAAAACGGCGTTTGGCAGCACTAGCTAAAGCAATTTCAACGGCTTCGAAAATAACTTGTTTCGGAACATCTTTCTCGTTGGAAACGGCTTCGACTACCAAAAGAATTTCTTTGCTCATCCTTTTAGCCTCTCTTCAAGGTTAATATTTAAAATTGTGGAACAACATTTGCCTTATCGATTAAATCAATCGGCAACAAGTATTCTTCTTGATCTACACGAATAACAATATCTTCGCTTTCGATCCCCATTAGTTGCCCTTTAAATTTACGGCGGCCATCAAAAGGCACACGTAAACGTAAAGCGACAATAGAACCGATATACGCTTGATACTGAGCCAAACTAAATAAAGGCCGATCTAAACCTGGTGATGACACTTCTAGGTTGTATTCCCCTGTAATTGGGTCCTCAACATCTAGAATAGAACTAACTTGACGACTGACTCGGGCGCAATCTTCTACATCAATTCCTTTTTCAGCATCTGTTTCAATAAAAATACGAAGCACAGAATCTTTACCTAAAGACAAGTATTCCATACCCCAAAACTCAAACCCTAAACCTTCAACGACCGGTCGAATTAGTTCTTCTAAAATCGTATATTTTGCTGACAATCGTTTTCTCCGAAAACCAATTTTGTAGAACCCAGAAATAAAAAACGGGCTCAAGGCCCATTTCCGTTTATAAACAGTAACAGTGTAGATAACAAAAAACCCCATATAGGGGTTCTCAGCACTCGACCCAATAAAAATTGAGAGAGCATCCTTCAATAATGAAGGTCGTCAATCCTGACACTTAACACTAAGAACAAACTGGTGCGGATACCTAAAAAGGAAAACCATGAGAAAAGTTTCTATACAGAAGCTTAAAACTCGACAAACCAGATTGCCCTACATCAATATGTCGACATCATACACAAAATACAATATCAATTCAAGATTGGTGCGGATGGGGGGACTCGAACCCCCACGAGCAAAGCTCACCACCCCCTCAAGGTGGCGCGTCTACCAATTCCGCCACATCCGCAAAACACTTTTATCAAACAATAAAACGATTATCCAAATACACCAAAGTCAAAGACTATTCAGTTACTGGAATATCCGATGTTGCTTTTTTACTGCTGCCACCCAACTCAGGCAACCCTACCGTTTCTTCGACTTGAGGAGCCGAAGGAACATAATCAAGCGCACCAGAAACATTTTTTGCTTGCTGGCTGGCATAAAAAGCCAAACCAAAGCTCGTCAAAAAGAAAACCAATGCAAAAAGCGCAGTCATCTTTCCAAAAAAACTACTACCACCTTGACTCCCAAATACTGTCTGGGACGCACCGCCACCACCAAAAGAGGCACCAGCGTCTGCACCTTTACCTTGCTGTAACAAAACCAACGCGATAATAGCTACCGCCGCTAGTACATGCAAAACTAAAATAAGTGCTTCCATCAATTAACCCGCTGCCTTTACTATCGCTATAAATTCTTTCGCATCAAGAGATGCACCACCAACAAGAGCACCATCCACGTCAGGCATTTTGAATAAAGCCGAGCTGGTTGATGCTTTAACACTTCCACCATACAAAATTTGCACTTTTTGAGATACAGACTCTGATGATTTAGCCAAAAAGGCTCTAATTGATTGATGTATTTCTTGCGCCTGCTCAGCACTTGCTGACAAACCAGTCCCTATTGCCCAAACTGGCTCATAGGCAATTGCCATCTGTTCAAAAGCGGCAATACCAACCACATCAATAACAGCTTGAATCTGACGTTCGCAAACATCTAGTGTCTTACCTGATTCGCGTTCGACTAACGTCTCACCGATACACAACATTGGCACAAAACCAAAATCCAGCACCGTTTTCACTTTGGAGGCAACAATGTCATCGGTTTCGCCATAAAGTGAACGTCGCTCCGAGTGACCAAGCAATACATACTTGACCCCAAAGTCACCCAACATAGAAGCAGATACTTCTCCTGTGTAGGCACCTTTTAACTCATGACTAACATTTTGGGCAGCCAACATAACACTACCGCCACTTATTAAGTCGTTAACCTGAGATAAATAAGGAAAAGAAGGAGCAACAACCACCTCAGAGCTAGAACCGTCCATCTCAAGCAAGCCGCCAATCAGTGAAAGAATAGACTCTTTTGAGCCATTCATTTTCCAGTTACCAGCCACAATCTTTTGACGAATCATATCCTAACCCCTAAATTCGAGGCGCCCATTCTATGAAAAGCCCTCTTTGGTTTCAAGTATTTATTATTATTCAGCACATAAAGTTTGCTTTATACACTCATTTTTTTGGAAACAACCGATTTAACTTCTTCAACCAGATAATCAACAAGCTCATCAACCGTCTCATCATCTCTACCTTCAACCATAACTCGAATCAAAGGCTCGGTTCCGGAGGCCCTTAGCAGAACACGCCCCAAACCATTCAAACGCTCATTAGCAACCGCTATAGCTTTCTGTAATGCGGGCTCTTCATTTGGTACAAAACGCTTTGCCACACGAATGTTTTTTAATTTCTGAGGAAACTTAACTAAACCGACAAGAAGCTCATCTAAATCTTTATCTTCTTCGATCATAGCCCTAAGCACTTGAAGCGCGGCAATAATACCATCGCCAGTTGTCGTAATAGACTTACACACAATATGACCCGATGGCTCGCCACCTAACAACCAACCATGCTGCTCTAACTTTTCATTAACATAGCGATCACCAACAGCAGCACGACTAAAGCCAATTCCCGTTTCAGAGAACGCTAGCTCTAAACCGAAATTACTCATCAAGGTACCAACAACTCCTCCACTAAAGCGCCCAGTTCGCATCAGGTGATTCGCAATAATATAAAGAATATCATCACCATCACGAACCACACCATGTCGGTCAACTAATATTAATCGATCTCCATCACCGTCTAGAGCAATTCCAAGATCAGCCTCTTCAGCCAAAACATTTTTACGTAACAACTCAGGTTTTGTTGCACCACTGAATTCATTGATATTCAATCCATCCGGATTAACACCAATAGAAATCACTTCTGCGCCCAATTCCGAAAACACACGAGGCGCAACGTGGTATGTTGCACCATCCGCGCAATCAACCACTATTTTTAAGCCACTTAACTGCAAGCCAATGGGAAAAGTACCCTTACAGTATTCAATGTAACGCCCTGCTGCATCTTCGATGCGCTTCGCTCGCCCAATAAGACTAGATTCAACAACAACCATAGACTGCTCAAGAAAGTATTCTATCCGCTCTTCCACTTCGTCGGAAATTTTGCCACCTTGCGCAGAGAAAAACTTAATACCATTATCGGTGTAAGGATTATGAGATGCACTAATAACAATCCCCGCACTAGCACGAAAAGTACGCGTCAAGTACGCAATTGCAGGTGTTGGCATTGGACCAACCAAACGAACATCAGCCCCTGCCGCGACAATACCAGCCTCAAGCGCAGACTCGAACATATAACCAGAAATACGCGTATCTTTACCGATTAGAATTTTCTTATCGTTTTCTTTAAAAACTTGCCCTGCTGCCCAGCCTAACTTAAGCATAAACTCTGGCGTAATGGGCGCCGTACCCACTTTCCCACGAATTCCATCTGTACCAAAATATTTACGCATTAAACTTCTCTCTCAATACGAGACATTAGTGCCAGCATTTCAACATGTGGCCTAACATCATGAACCCTAAAGATACGAGCACCCTTTGAATAGGCAGAAGCATTTGCTCCCATCGTGCCATACAGACGCTCTTCAACTGGTAGATTTAATACATCCCCGATCATGGTCTTTCTAGAAAGACCAATAAGAACGTCAAATCCTAGTTTTTTAATTTTTTCGATATGATTTAGCAATGATAAATTATGGGAAAGCACTTTACCAAATCCAATGCCTGGATCCAAAATCAAATGAGAACGAGCAATACCAACGGACTCACACTCTATGACTCGTGACATTAAATAATCCGCAACATCATCCAGCACTTGCACATACTCAGGAGCATCTTGCATCGTTTTTGGCATACCTTTCATATGCATCAAACAAATTGGTAAATGAGCCTTTGCAGCTGCAAGCAACGCCCCTTCTCGCTCAAGCGCTCGAACATCATTAATTAGACCTGCACCTAATTCCGCAGCCCCTCGAATCACCTCAGCCGTACTGGTATCAACCGACACAATAATATCGAACCGCCGCTTAATTGCATCAATAACAGGCAAAACACGATCAAGCTCTTGCTGAGTACCAACAGAGACAGCCCCTGGGCGAGTTGACTCCCCTCCAACATCAATAATACTAGCGCCTTCTTGAATCATTTTTTCAGATTGCCGCAAAGCACTATCCAAGGAATTAAAAACACCTCCATCGGAAAAGGAATCAGGAGTAATATTTAGTATCCCCATAACATGAGGAAGGGACAAGTCTAACGACTTGTCCCCAAAGGACATTAACGACATGAAAAGACCACATCAAAAATCAACAACACAAGTTATTCACTCGCAGGTTTAGGTGTTTGATTTGGAGTTTCATCTTGATCATCCGAACCCACTTCTGATGAAGACGTCTCATCAGTTGATTCAGTTTCATCGCCTTTTGGTGAGTTAGCCCCTGGATCAGACCAACCTTCAGGCGCGGAAGGCTTTTTACCATCCATAATCTCTTTGATTTGCTTAGCATCTATCGTTTCATACTGCATCAAAGCTTCAGCCATCACTTCCAGCTTAGAGCGATGTTCATGCAGTATTTCTGTCGCTTTCACGTAACAACGGCTAATAATATCTTGGACTTCAGCGTCAATTATTTTCCCTGTTTCAGGTGAGAAATAATTGGCTTTACTGCCCGTTGGCCCAGCAATATAACCGCCACTATTATTATCGTCTTCTTCATAAGCAAATGGACCAAGCTTCGCAGACAAGCCCCACTTAGTTACCATGTTACGAGCAATACTCGTAGCACGTTCAATATCATTTGACGCTCCGGTAGATACA
Source organism: Marinomonas maritima (assembly GCF_024435075.2). Lineage (NCBI taxonomy): Bacteria > Pseudomonadati > Pseudomonadota > Gammaproteobacteria > Oceanospirillales > Oceanospirillaceae > Marinomonas > Marinomonas maritima. The sequence continues at coordinate 350,331 of NZ_JAMZEG020000003.1, forward strand.
CCATCGAAACCGTGCACAATCTCTTCCGCAATACGACCGCCATAAAGACTACAAACCTGACTCTCAAGCCCTGTTTTACTCACGCTGTATTTATCTTCTTCTGGCAAATACATAGTGACACCAAGAGCGCGTCCACGAGGAATAATAGAGACTTTATACACAGGATCATGCTCTGGCATTAAGTAACCAACAATAGTATGACCCGCTTCATGGTAAGCCGTGTTTAATTTTTCTTTATCACTCATCACCATGGTTTTGCGCTCGGCACCCATGAGGATTTTATCTTTTGCCAGTTCAAGCTGCTCCATATTCACCAAACGGCGATTTGAGCGCGCTGCAAATAACGCAGCTTCGTTAACCAAGTTAGCTAAATCCGCACCAGAGAAACCAGGCGTACCGCGAGCGATGTTTTTTGGCTCAACATCATCATCACAAGGCACTTTACGCAAATGCACCTTCAAAATCTGTTCGCGACCACGAATATCCGGCAAACCAACTTGTACCTGACGATCAAAACGACCAGGACGCAACAATGCCGGATCCAATACATCTGGACGGTTAGTCGCTGCAATAACGATAATACCTTCGTTACCTTCAAAACCATCCATTTCAACCAACAGTTGGTTTAACGTTTGCTCACGCTCATCATTACCGCCGCCCATACCGGAACCACGATTACGACCTACCGCATCAATTTCATCAATGAAAATTATGCATGGCGCATGCTTTTTCGCTTGTTCAAACATATCACGAACACGCGACGCACCCACACCAACAAACATTTCGACGAAGTCAGAACCAGATATGGTAAAAAACGGCACTTTCGCTTCACCTGCGATCGCTTTAGCAAGCAAGGTTTTACCAGTACCCGGAGGACCACACATCAAAATACCGCGAGGTATTTTACCGCCTAGGCGTTGATATTTACTTGGCTCACGAAGAAAGTCCACCAACTCTGATGTATCTTCTTTCGCTTCATCACAACCAGCGACATCTGCAAAAGTAGTTTTAATCTGATCCTCTGGTAAAAGACGCGCTTTAGACTTACCAAAAGACATTGGTCCACCTTTACCGCCACCGCCACCCTGCATCTGGCGCATGAAAAACATGAAAATCGCAAGAATAAGAAGAATAGGAAAACTAGCGACCAGCAATTGGGTCCAAATACTTTGCTGTTCAGGTAAACGACCCTCTACAACAACATTATTAGTAAGCAGATCATCCATTATTTTAGGGTCTGCTGCGGCAGGACGAACCGTATCAAACGTGTCGCCGCTAGTACGGGTACCACTAATGGTATAGCCCTCAACAACGACTTTCGCTATTCGTCCATCCTGAACCTCTTTCACAAATTCAGAATAAGTGATTCGATTGGTATCAGCTGTCGTATTAAAATTATTAAAAACTGTCAGTAGCACAGCAGCAATCACCAACCACAACAGTATATTTTTCATCATATCGTTCAAGAGCACACCTCTAAACGGTTATTTTTAATGTCTCTGGTCATAATACCAGAACATCTCTCATTAACCTTTATATTGTCTTCCTAATAAGTAAACTTCGCGACTTCTGGCTCGCGACGCATCCGGCTTACGCGTTATAACGGAATCAAATTGAGCCCGCATGGTTTTGAGGTATTCTTCAAACCCTTCACCCTGAAACACTTTCACCAAAAAATTCCCACCTGGACGCAACACTTGAGCCGCCATGTCCAACGCAAGCTCTACAAGATACATGGCTTGTGGCTGATCTGCAGAACTGTTACCACTCATATTGGGGGCCATATCTGAAATTACAAGATCCGCTTTCTCATCTCCAATCTCAGCCAAGATTGCCTCGTATACTTCTTGTTCAGTAAAATCCCCTTGAACAAAACTTACACCAGCCAAAGGTGACATTTCCAAAATATCCGAGGCCACAACAGTGCCCTTATCACCCACCAATTTCGCCGCCACTTGAGACCATCCACCCGGCGCCGCACCTAAGTCAACAACACGCATAGCAGGTCTAAACAATTTATCTTTATCGTTAATCTCCATCAGTTTATAACTGGCCCTAGAGCGATAACCATCTTGTTGGGATTTTTTGACATACGGATCGTCAAAATGTTCCTTCATCCAACTATTACTACTTTTTGATCTTGCCACGTTTTCATCATACCTAAATCAGTCAATATTCCGCTATAATATCGCTTAACCTCTAAAGCCTCCAATAAAGAGGGTCAACTAATATGAGAAAATTTTACTATGAGCATTACAAACGCCCAAAAAAAGCAATATCGCCTAATTGGTCACGCACTTAACCCAGTGGTCATGATAGCAGGCAACGGCTTAACAGAAACCGTATTAACAGAAATTGACCGCGCACTTGAAGACCACGAACTCATTAAAGTACGCATCAGCATCATGGATCGTGAAGTCCGTAGCGCACTTATTGCAGAAATCAGCAAAATAATGAAATGCGAAACAGTTCAAACCATTGGCAAAGTCGCACTTTTTTACCGCGCAGCGTTAGAAGCAAACCCAAAACTGTCTAACCTACTACGCTAAAACCGAAACTGAGATAGTCTTTTTGTACGAAAAACAGACTATCTCTAAACTCTTCAAAATAACGGCCGATACCTTTGACAGCTAACAAAGGAGCCGTACTAATGCTATTTATAGAGGCGCTCAATAGGGCCAGTACTCAGTCGAATGAGAAAAAGTTGATTTCTAGAGCCAAATATCGCCCTACAATCAGCAATAAAGACTCTGTTGATCTAAGCTCTGCAGCGCATCAAGTAAAGGAAATACACCTAGATAGCCAAGCTAAAACACAACTCACCGCCTCAACAAGCGTTTTCGCCAACCTTATTGAGCACACATTACAACATATAATAAACGCTAACCTTCACCTACACTCTCCAGAAGAGCTCAATCTAGACTTAAAGAGTTGGCAATTATTTTTACAAGTCCCTCCTATAAACGCAGAGAAGGACAAAAAAGTAGTTGGCTACATAACACCAGAAATACATCAGCGCCCACCAGCAAAGCAGCTGATATTTCATATTCCAGTCAAACCTTCCTATGGAATTCCTGTTGAAATGACATTACTTGTGTCACCTCACAACGGATCACCAGAAGCCCCCGACTTCTTTCGTACGTTCCAAAAAGAAAGCTGGTTACCTGTTTTGCGCACACCTTATCCACCAGAATTCCTTAGCCAACAAATAACCCATCATCACATCATGCTTGACCAAGATGGTGAACCAGATCAACTATCGCCGCTTTACGCTCACATAAATCAAAGCCGAATAATAAATGAAAAAAATATTCCCCCTCAAACTTTCGGACTAAGAATATGGAAAGCGAAAAACAACGCCCTAACACCGATCGTTTTAGGGGACAAACAAATCGGCTTATTGTTTGTCGGTCATCACAAGCCATTAGAAGGGAGCATTATTAGTGAAAAAGAAAGAGCCAAACACGCAAGTAAGCTCTACACAAAGGCATAAGTGAAAATTTACGCAATAAAAAGCCCTTCACACTATTCGCATGAAGGGCCTATTTATTATCCGTCGATTGGCAACAAGAATACAAAAACTAGATACTGAAACTCGCGCCACAACCACAGGTAGATGTGGCATTAGGGTTTTGCACAACAAACCGCGAGCCTTCTAAGTTTTCTTTATAGTCCACTTCTGACCCAACGAGGTATTGAAAACTCAAAGGATCAACAACCAAAGTCACTCCGTTACGCACCACTTCAGTATCGTCTTCTTGATGCTCTTCATCGAAGGTAAAACCATACTGGAAACCAGAGCAACCACCTCCTGTCACATAAACACGCAACATAAGTCGATCATTCTCTTCTTCTTTAATCAAAGCTTGCAACTTCGCCGCTGCCGATTCTGTAAACTCGATAGGGTCAACCGATTCAACCATGCTCATTCTGACACCACTAAAACTGTTCTAATGAATGAATTATCCTCTTAACCTAGTAAATTAGTCAAGTATTGATCAATGTTCACGCGTCGAGCGGAAACGAACCTGAGGCCATTTCTCTTCTGCCATCATCAAATTCACCCGCGTTGGTGCCAGATACGTTAAATGCCCACCACCATCAATCGCTAGATTATCTCGGCACTTATTTTTAAATTCGTCAAATTTCTTAGGGTCATCACATTCAACCCAACGTGCTGTATTAACGTTAACCGCTTCGTAAATACATTCCACTTTATATTCGTCTTTCAAACGATAGGCTACCACTTCGTATTGCAACTGACCAACCGCACCAACAATCAGCTCATTGTTTCGCTGCGGCATAAATAGCTGGGTCGAGCCTTCTTCAGAAAGTTGCTGCAACCCCTTTTGTAATGCTTTCATCTTCATTGGGTCTTTTAAGCGAACGCGACGAAAGAGCTCTGGCGCAAAGTGAGGAATACCCGTAAATTTCAGATCTTCGCCTTCGGTAAAAGTGTCGCCTATCTGGATGGTGCCGTGGTTATGTAAACCAATAATATCGCCTGAAAAAGCCTCTTCAACACCTTCACGATCACCTGCTGTGAAAGAAACAGCATCAGTGACCTTGATATCCTTACCAATACGGCAATGTCGCATTTTCATGCCACGGCTATACGTTCCTGAACACACCCTCATAAAGGCAATGCGATCACGATGTTTCGGATCCATATTGGCTTGTATTTTAAAAATAAATCCAGAAAATTTCTCTTCTACTGCTGGCACGGTACGGCCGTTTGTTTCACGGTCAATGGGAGATGGTGCCCACTCAACAAAGCCATCTAACATTTCACGAACGCCGAAGTTAGACAGTGCGGTACCAAAAAACACAGGGGTCAATTTACCCGCTAAATACGCTTCTAGGTTGAACTCATGACTAGCGCCACGCACCAACTCAATTTCATCCACATACGCATCCCAATCATCACCCAGCAATTCTTTGGCGGCATCAGATTGTAAGCCTTCAATACGAATATCATCCATTAAGGTATGACCTCGACCACGCACAAAGACGTGAATCGTATCCGTATAAAGGTTGTATACCCCTTTAAAGAAATGACTCATACCAATAGGCCAGGTGATTGGCGCAGCCACAATCTTTAAGACCGCTTCCACCTCATCCAACAAATCAATTGGATCACGAATATCGCGGTCCATTTTATTAATGAAAGTCAAAATCGGCGTATCGCGCAAACGACACACCTCCATCAATTTAATGGTGCGATCCTCTACCCCTTTTGCGCCGTCGATGATCATCAGCACAGAGTCAACCGCCGTTAACGTCCGGTAGGTGTCTTCTGAGAAATCTTCGTGCCCGGGTGTATCAAGCAAGTTAACCGTGCAATCTTTATAAGGAAACTGCATCACTGACGATGTAATGGATATACCGCGCTGCTTCTCCATCGCCATCCAGTCAGAGGTAGCGTGTTTATCACCTTTACGCCCCTTCACAGACCCTGCCGTTTGAATAAGTTGCCCAAGCAACAAAAGCTTTTCGGTGATGGTTGTTTTACCCGCATCAGGGTGCGATATGATCGCGAAAGTTCTTCGTTTACTTACTTCGTTAAGAAAGTTCTGGTCTGCCATTAAAAAATTCTTTTAGGTTCTGCGTGGTTTTTACATTTTCTATAAAAGGCCAACGTTACGTCGTCTTTATCAAAAACCCCGTCATGTTAATCGTAGTTGTATACGGCCATTTTCGCTGATATGGCACTTTTAAACAATCAATGGCTGAGTAATAAATGGCTATTTAGGCTTATAGCATCACCCCTTTTCCATATTCTATGTGGATCTGCTCACCAGATTCATATATCACGCTCAACAATCAAGACACTCAGTAACGTTAAAACACTGAGTGCGACAACAAGACTGAAACACTTTCGGTCTGCATACAGCCTTCATTAGTATTATAAATGCCAATAAGTCACATCGCCGATTAGTGTGCTATTTAAAGCTTGTGATGGGACATTTTTGTCCTCACTATAGGCAGAAACGCAATAAAAATCAGGCCTCATAGTTGGCATAGAATTTTCATTGTGGAATCTAATTATAAAAATAACAGGACGAACATAGATGGGGATTCCCACGCTTTTTTGGCTTCGCAACATTGGTATTGGCGGTAGGTTATTTTTGGCTTTCGTGCTTATTTCATCCATTACTATTGTGGCCAGCGGATTGGCAACGAACACCTACCTACAACTAAGTGACCGTCTTCTTTTACTAAAACTCCAAGACATTCCAGGTCTCGATGCGGCCGCTCGACTCAACGATAAAAGTCGGCTCATTGTGGCTACCGCCCCCCTCCTCGTCACCAGTGATGCCTCCATATCCAGAGAAAACACCATGAACGCGCTGAGCGCTGCCATTAGTGAAATGGATGCACTGATGCGAAATCTGCCCGATTATAATCGTTACTTCCTTGAACTCATTACACAAATCAAAAACAGCCTCACGCTATTAAATCAAAGCGTAGAACGACGAGAAGTCATCAGACTTGAACTCACAAAACAGTCTTCATTCGTCTTTCCGCTATTTGAAGGCTTGATTGCCCAAGTGGATCAACTAGATCGCACACCTGAATTAGAGCAAGTCATGCGTCGCCTCTATTACTTTTCAGGCTTAATCGAAAAAGTCAGCAACGACGCCTCTTTCAATGAACTGGATTACACCTTTTTACGTCTAGAAAGGTTAGGAGATGAAATAACTCAGTACTTGAACGAGTTACCTCAAGTTCCTCAAGAATTGCACCAGTCATTACTCCATTTGATTATGATGAGCTCACGTCAAGGCGCTCTATTTCAACTGAAAAATGAAGAGCTAGACCTGCTGTATCAGCAGAGCTTTCTGCTAGAAAATAGTCAACAACACATTCAGCAGTTAGCGGCGCAGATTAACCAATATACCAATTACACCAACACCAGTATTCGTGGCTCATTAGAAGGTGCAATCAAGTCCATCAACAGCAGTATTCGTAATATTCTACTGCTGTCTCTGATTAGCTTAAGTGTCGCCTGCGCCATCTCTTGGTTTTACGTGCGCCGCAACGTGCTACAACGAATCATTGAGTTACAACAAAACATGCGAGCCATTGCCAGCTCTCAATTAGACACACAAATACGCATTGTTGGTCACGATGAAGTCTCCAGTATGGCCAGAGACCTCCAGTACTTTCAGCAAACCGCCAGAGAAGTGGAGCGAACCAACCAAATACTCGCAGCGCAAATAGAGGAAAGAGTCGCTGCAGAAGCACAATTAAAAGCGGCGCAAAACGAATTAGTACAAGCGGGAAAACTCGCTGCCTTAGGACAACTTGGTGTTGGTATTACTCACGAAATAAACCAGCCCCTGACAGCCATTGCCAGCCACTTACACACAGCAGGGCGTCATATGGAGCAAGGCCAAATAGACAAGGCTCAAAATAGCTTAGAAAAAATTCGGCAATTATTAACAAAAATCACTCGCATCACTAAGCACCTTAAAGCGTTTGCACGCGTTGCCGGCACTGAACTCACACCCGTTTGTTTAGAAATGGTCATTCAAGATGCTATCGAGTTGATGTCTAATCAAATTCAAGAACAACACTGCACGCTCAGTTATCAACCTACCGACTCAAAGATCTTCGTTCTTGCCGAACCCATTCGCTTAGAACAAGTCATGGTAAACCTAATCAGCAACGCCGTGGATGCCTTATCCAGCTCACCATTAAAGCAGCTTTCAATTATCGTCTATGAACACGATGACAAAATAATGATAGATGTGAAAGACACTGGCATAGGAATAGAGGAAGACAATTTAGATCAGATATTCGATCCCTTCTTCACGCAAAAAGAAGTCGGTCAAGGGCTCGGCTTAGGCCTATCCATTAGCTACAACATCGTCCAGGACTTTGGTGGCCAAATTCGAGTCACCTCAACACCAGAAGACGGCAGCCGCTTCACCTTAGAATTAAAAAAGGCAGAGAAATAAATGCACCATACCATAAAAATAATTATCATCGATGACGACCAAACCATTATTGAAGCCTTGACTGAAATGCTAGAAATTGAAGGCTTTCAAGTCGAAAGTCATCTAAGAGCAGACAAAGCCATTGCTTCGCTAAACAAGCAGAGTTCCGCTGTGATTTTAAGCGATGTGCGAATGCCAAAAATGGATGGACTAAGTCTATTGGCTCGCCTTCAAGAATTGGATAATGAACTGCCTGTTTTACTGATGAGTGGCCATGGCGACATCCCCATGGCAATAGAAGCCATGAAAGAAGGTGCATACGATTTTCTAGAAAAACCCCTGCAGCCCGCTCAACTCATCAACCAACTGCAACGTGCAGCAGAAAAAAGACACTTGGTCTTAGAGAACCGCAAACTCAAAGAAAACATTGCAGCACAGACAGGATTAGAAGCACTGATTATTGGCGAATCAGCGGACATTAAAAATATTCGTCAGCACATATCATCATTAGCGCAAGCGAATGTCGACACCATTATTTATGGAGAAACCGGTTGTGGTAAAGATGTGGTTGCACGCGCGTTGCATCAATTTAGTCTTCGCAACAAAGGACGATTTATCGCCATAAACTGTGGTGGGATCAGTGAAAGCCTGATTGAAAGCGAACTTTTTGGCCACGAAGTGGGTTCTTTTACTGGGGCTAACAAGCGACATATTGGAAAAATAGAAGCGGCAAATGGCGGCACTCTATTTTTAGACGAAATCGAAACCATGCCACTTCCGGTGCAAATAAAGCTATTGCGTGTTTTACAAGAGCGCACCATTGAGCGTGTTGGCAGTACAACGCCGATTGCCGTCGAACTTACCGTCATTGCGGCCAGTAAGGACAATCTTGCCCTATTAGGTGAACAAGGCAAATTCCGTAAAGATTTATTCTATCGATTAAACGTCGCGAGCCTGACAATTTCACCACTCAGGGATCGCCCTGAGGATATTTTACCGCTCTTTCATCATTATGCCTGCAAAGCCTCAGAGCATTTTTCCAAACCGTTACCAACCATGACTCCCGCTTATTTGGATCATTTAATGCAGCATCCATGGCCAGGCAATGTGCGAGAGCTAAAAAATGCAGCAGATCGATTTGTACTAGGCATCAACGAAACCTCCCTTGCGTCCATTAAGCGCGAAGACGACATGAATGGCAGCTATGAAGATCGCATGGAGCAATTTGAACGACATATACTAGGAGAAGGACTCAGAGCCACCAATGGGCAACTAAACGAAGCGGCAGAATTGCTGGATATGTCACGTAAAACACTGTATCGAAAAATGAAAAAGCACCAACTAGACAAACAACAGTTTAAATCTCACGAAGCCATAGGACAGGAATGACCCATCCACCCCTTAAGAATGAGACCTTAGCGTCCCAAACCACAACCTGAAAAATCAAGAATACAACTAAGCTATTGTTTTTTAATGACTTTACATTATTGGCATCGCCTTTGCTCTAGATGAGCCAATCCTTCATTAATGCAGGATTGGCTCATCCCCGACTACGGAACCTCCCGACCGGTGATAACAATAAAAAAATACATCACGAGGAAAACAATAATGCCTATTAAATTACTGACTGGTTTAGTGCTCTCAAGCTCACTGCTTTTAGGAGCCAGTACCGCCCTAGCTGATGATTGCAGTTATCGAGGCGTCTTAGACGATAAGTTCTGTGATGAAAACTACGACCTAGTCGCCGACTTACCAAAAGACTCAAGCCAATGGCGCGATCCAAGCACACTCGTCTTTACATACACTCCTGTAGAAGATCCGGCCGTCTATAAAGACGCATTCAGCGACTTCCAAAAATACCTAAGTGAAATGACGGGTAAAAAAGTGGTTTACTACACAGTTCATTCTAACGCCGCAGAGGTAGAGGCATTGCGTTCTGGTCGTCTACACATTGCTGGTTTCTCAACAGGACCAACAGGCTACGCGGTTAATCTAGGTGGCTTAGTACCGATTGCAGTAAAAGGCACTGAAGAATCCTTTCAGGGTTACAACCTAATCACTATCGTCCGTAGCGATAGTAGCATCCAAAAAATGACAGATTTAAAAGGCAAGGTAGTTGCTCATACTTCCGCGTCTTCAAACTCTGGCAACTTAGCACCTCGCGCGATTTTCCCTGCTTTAGGTCTAACACCAGATAAAGACTACGAAGTAAAGTATTCAGGCAAACATGACCAATCCGTTATGGGTGTACTGTCCGGTGACTACGATGCAGCGCCTGTTGCTTCAGACGTTTTCAAACGTATGGTCGATGCTCAACGCGTGAGTAAAGATGATTTCCGTATCATTTATACCAGCCCTCGCTTTCCAACTTCCTCTTTTGGCTATGCTCATGACCTCAATCCAGAGTTAGTCGAAAAAATCAAAAAGGCCTTTTTTACTTTCCGCTTCCCAGCTGAAATGCAAAAAACCTTTGGTGGTGCTGACCGTTTCTTCCCGATCACCTACAAGGAAGAATGGCAAGTCATCCGTGATATTGCACACGCATCAGGAACGGCTTACACAAAAGCAGGGCTTAAGCAGCTAGCCGAAGCGGATGCAGCCAAAGCCGCCGCAAAGCGAGAAAAAGCAGCTAAAGCAGCAGCAAGCAAAAACCAATAATCTGTTCTTTTTCTAAAACACTCTCATTTAAATAAATACTAACCAGCAACCTGAATAATCAGGTTGCTCGGGCCTCTTTGTCTGTAGGAAAACACCATGTCTGTCACTCATAACACAGCTGAGCGTTCAAATTTTCTTGAAATTCGAAACTTAAAAAAAGAATACACAGCGGGTAATCCCATTTTAAAAGGGATAAATATCAACATTACCGAACCCGGCATCATTGCTATCATCGGGCCTTCTGGTACTGGTAAAAGTACCTTACTCCGTTGCATCAACCGCTTAATCGACCCAACAGACGGGCAAATATTGTTTGACGATGCTGACCTATGCTTAGCCGAAGGCTCTCAACTGCGTAAACTTCGTCGTCAAGTAGGCATGGTTTTTCAGGAATACAATCTTGTTGAACGCTTAACGGTTATTGAAAACGTCCTAACAGGTCGTCTTGGTTATATGTCTGCTTGGAGCGCTTGGCGTAGAAAATTCAGCCAAGAAGACATCAACACGGCATTTGAATTACTAGACGCTGTTGGTTTAACAGAACACGCAAAGAAACGCGCAGATAGCCTGTCTGGTGGTCAACGTCAACGTGTTGGTATTGCGAGAGCCGTTATGCAAAACCCACGGGTTTTGTTAGCCGACGAGCCAACGTCCTCTCTTGATCCAAAAACAGCGGTCGAAATTATGGAACTGCTAGAGCGTTTCTCTGAAGAAAAAAACATTCCAGCGCTGGTTAATATTCATGACGTAAAACTAGCAAGTCGTTTTGCCAAACGCATGATTGGCATGAGTAATGGAGTTGTTGTGTACGACGGTCCTCCTGAAAACATTACCGATGAGCACCTAAAACAAATTTATGGAGGTGAATCATGGCTGGTATAAATTCAACTCAAAACAGAGAGAATCCATTCAAACACAACTGGTTTGTCAGCGCGATTTGGCTGCTTGTGGTTTTCTATGTCGCTTATACATTTAATGCAATGGATCTAAGTTGGGAACGTATTTACGAAGGATTTGGACACGCCGGCAATCTGTTGGATCGTATGATACCGCCTAACTTTAGTCGCTGGTCGTTACTGTTAAGCGGTTTGATAGAAAGTCTTGAGATTGCCGTTATTTCTAGCATCTGTGGCATTTTTATCTCCCTATTTTTAGGGTTATTCGCCGCTCGTAATATGATGCCTAGCTGGATCAGTACGCCAGTTCGAACACTGATCGCTCTTTGCCGTACTTTTCATCCGGTAATCATTGCCATCTTATTTGTTAAGAGTGTGGGGTTTGGTGCTTTAGCCGGGATTCTAACCTTGATTGTTGCTTCCATTGGCTTTATTGCCAAGCTTTTTGCCGAAGCGATTGAAGAAATTTCATTGAAGCAAGTTGAAGCCATTCGCGCCACGGGCGCAGGCTTTACCAGCATCATCTTATTCTCGGTTATGCCACAGGTGTTTGCTCGTTTTATTGGTTTCTCGACCTACCAGCTAGACTCGAATCTACGTAACTCAACCATGGTGGGAATTGTTGGTGCAGGCGGCCTAGGTGGCACACTTTTCTCTGCCTTTCAGCGTTTTGATTACGACTTTGTCGCGGCGATTCTAATCGTCATTATTGCTCTGATCATGTTTGGTGAATTTCTCTCCAACATCGTTCGTCGCATTTTTCGCTAGTTTGACCTAGGAGCCTACTTTATGAATACGATAGATCATCACTGGCAGCGTTTTACCTTAAAACAAAAATTATCTCGCTATGCCGTTTACTTAGTTCTTGTTATGGCTTTTGTTCAGTCCATACAATCTGTTGAGGTCATTCCTGAGTTTTTGTTGGATGCGCCAGAACAAATGGGCGATATGTTTTCTCGCATGTGGCCGATTGATTTTGCTTATTATCCAGTAGCGGTCCATGACGCTATGGTTGAGACATTGAACATCGCTACACTGGGCACGCTAATCACATTGATTTTTGCCATTCCTTTGGCGCTGATGAACGCCAGCAATATTGTGAATTCAGTGTGGTGCCATTGGATTTCTCGCTTTTTTCTCGTGTCTTCTCGTTCTGTAAACTCTTTGGTTTGGGCACTGCTTTTCGTGTCTATATTTGGCCCGGGCATCATTGCTGGCGTCTTGGCGATTGCCTTTCGTTCGATTGGTTTTGTCGGTAAGTTGCTTGGTGAAGCCATCGAAGAAGTGAACATGGGATCGATAGAAGCCTTGAAGGCCACTGGCGCCTCTTGGATGTCTATCTTAATAAAAGGTTACTGGCCTCAAGTCTTGCCGGCTTTCTTTAGTATCGTATTGTTTCGTTGGGACATTAATGTCCGAGAATCTGCGGTATTGGGCTTGGTCGGCGCAGGCGGCATCGGCGTGGTGCTTGATGACTCGATGAATTTATTCCAATGGGATCGTGTTGCTATGTCTCTTTTGGCTATTTTTATCATCGTTATTTTGGCTGAAATTGTAGTGGTCAATATTCGCAAACGCTTAATCTAATAGTGATAGCAAGTATTAACACTTAAAACAAAAAAGGAGCCGCAATGGCTAATGCTGCTCACTTAAGCAGAACAGCATTACGAGATACCGGATATCTCGCCTTTGATTGCTTGACCAAGCGAGGCCTACTAGACCTCGCTTTCTTTCGCTCCAAAAACAAATTACACACCCCAGACCTTAGCTCCTTAAGACGCATTCCTGTCTTCGATTCTGGCTTAGCGGCTGCCATCACGATCACGTTGGAAGCAATAAAAGTAAACGCCATTTTTAAACGCACATCGCTCGCTGACCATGTGATGCCGCCGCATGACTCGCCTCTCGACGCACAATGTTGTAGGCAAGCAACATCTCCCCACATTTCTTGGTAGATTTGATGTCACGAAACCCTAGTTCAATTTCCCAGCACTGATGGTACAGCAGAGCAATTTTATCAGCTGGGTAGTCGCTGATAGGAAGTGATGTCAGCACCGTCTTGGCTTTACCTTGAACGTCATAGTTTATGGCTCGTACATCCCAATATTCGGGCAGATTAGAGCCCTTCTTGCGTGCTTGTAGAAAGACTTTCATCGTCATATTCTTCAATGACCTCATACATAGTATTACAGCGTTTTGGGGGTTAAGCAATGTCGTTCATCTCCCCCATTCATCAATGCATACATGAGATTGGCACTCCAAAAATTTCGGTCTAAGCGTGTAATACTGCGATCTGGAATCTTATCTAACAATGCGCTGAAGCATAGAATCAGAACCTAGGCACTGCCTCGCTTGAGAGACGCCACTTTTGGCAAAAAACTGTTCCGATGCCAATCCTTCCGAACAAACATTTAAGCGTCTAGCCACTTCTTCGATCGCTTCATTTCGAAAAAGAGCCATACCTAATACCAGCCAAAGAACTTGATCTTCAGGTAAGCGTCGTCGCCTGATGTTGGCTTTTGAAGAAAGAGTTAATGCGGACTCAATCCACTCAACTGGAATATTCTGAGTGAAGGTTGAATGATCTGAGAATGAGTGGAGCTCATCGATACTAAGAAGTAACTGCTGAATAGACAAAAAAATCCGATTAAGAAAACTTAATCGGATTTTCTGAGGCTATTCAATTAAATTCAACCTAAAGTGAACAGCATTAGCCGCAATGGCTGCTTTTTTTAAATCACGACACAATATCAAATTAGATAGCGCCGTTCACAAACTCTACTAGTTGAGATTTGGATACTGCACCAACTTTAGTAGCAACCACTTCACCACCTTTAATGATAAGCAAAGTAGGAATACCACGAACATTGTATTTCGGAGCGGTTTCTTGGTTATCATCGACATTAAGCTTTACAACTTTTACTTTACCCACGTATTCAGCAGCGATATCTTCCAAAACTGGCGCAATCATCTTACATGGTCCGCACCATGGAGCCCAAAAATCAATAATAACTGGAATGTCTGAATTCAGCACTTCTTCTGCAAATTGAGCATCTGTGATTTGGATTGTATTTTCACTCATAATAAGTTCCTCAAAATCTATGTTGTAACCAATGAATATGACCTAGTATACCACTAAATGATTAGGGTAAAAATGTGTTATCTCTAATTAAGCCAATAGCAGAATGCTATAACATCAAGGAACGAATAACCGTTGGAAGTTCAAGTAAAGAATGTACTTCTGCATTTGAACGCCCCCCCCATTCATCTCCCCAGCGCTGCGCACCATGGCGATTAAACCAAACACTTCTTGCCCCAGCATTGGATGCTCCAAACACATCATCTATCGGATGATCGCCAATATGAATGAGTTGTGTTAAATTCACCCCCGCAGTCTTGGCAGCAAAAGAAAATAGATCAACCGAAGGTTTTGCAATACCAATCTGATCCGCTCGAACCGCAAAATCAAAATACTGACCTAGCCCGACATAAGGATGATACACATCGGCATTACCATTCGTTATGACTGCCAAGGCATAATCCTGATGTAACTCCTCCAACACATCGACAACATGAGGATAAAGATCTACTTTCTGACGCCATTCATAAAAATGGGCCAATGCCGCTTCCGCAACCAAATTCCCTTCTTCAGAAGGCAAACCAAACTGCTTTAGCGCCAATTTATAAATTGACAGACGCAAAGCCGTTAAATTCGCGGACATTGCTGGATTTTCAGCTAATACTTTTTGCTTTAATCTTTCTTGGGCGGACAAAGAGTACTGTTGTGAGAAACCAGGAAAACGCTCTTCAAACCAAGACTCCATGGCATATTCTGCACGCATAATAACAGGCGCAACATCCCATAATGTATTGTCTAAGTCAAAGGTGATAAGGACACTCACGGCAGTAACCTCAATAAAATCGCACTCAATAGATCGGCAATATATTGAAGAAACATGGCGCCTTTGTCTTTATTGAACGCCGACTCACTTTCAGCCCCCAAGACCAAAACACCGCACTTTTTAATTTCTCCACCTTCACGTGAAAGAAGAGGAAGAACAGCAACGGAACGAATCGAATCAATATCATCAGAAAAGAGAAAACGCATTTCATTGGCAGGCAGGACACCACAAAAACAATCAACAAAGCCTGCCGCATGAGACAAAAACACGTCATCATCCACCAGCAAATGACTTCTAACCGCACTGTCTGGAAACTCACCGAACAAAACTAAAGCATGATGAGACACTTCAAAGTCATCTCTCACCATATCATCCACAACAACTGCGAGATCATCCAAAGAACTACACGTAAGTCCCGCCAATACTAAACGGCGGCTCTTTTGCATTGTGGATTCGTTTTCACGAGCCACTTCGACTAGGCGCTCAAACTGCCCTCTATAATCCGCTGTAGACTGCCTTAATAAATTCACTTGGTATTCAAGTAATGAGACCACCTTCCCATTTATAGGATGAGGAAGTGTCAGACTCTCCAACAAATCAGAATGCCGACTAAAAAAATCCGGCGTTTTTGACAAATATTGAATTACTTCCTCTTCTCTCATAATCCCTCTATAGGTAAATTTGACCTTCAAACACTTTTTCAGCAGGTCCAGTCATAAAAATAGACTGGTTTTCACCCTGCCATTCAATATGTAAATCACCGCCACGTAAATGTGCCGTCACTTTAGGTGACAACCAGCCCTGTTTAATGCCTGCCACAACAGCCGCACACGCACCCGTTCCACAAGCCTGAGTTTCACCGACACCGCGCTCGTACACACGCAAGTTAACCTCTGATGAATTAATTACCTGCATAAAACCAACGTTCACGTTTTTAGGAAAACGTTCATGACATTCAATAAGCGCGCCAACCGTTGCAACTAGCTCATCAGACAGCTGATCCACTTTAATAACCGCATGGGGGTTGCCCACCGACACTGGCGTCATTAAATAATCATTTTCTCCAGCGGTAATGCTATAGAGTCCCTCGCAAGAGTCAGCTGTAAATGGTAAATCTTTTGGCTTAAAACTTGGCGACCCCATGTCCACAGTGACCAATCCATCATCTAGCACACGTAATTGAATCGCTCCGCATTTTGTTTCAACATTAATAATGCGCTTATTCGTTAATTCTCTATCAAGTACAAATTTAGCGAAACAGCGGGCACCGTTACCACAATGCTCGACTTCACAGCCGTCAGAGTTATAAATTCGATAACGAAAATCCATATCTGGGTGTAAAGGCGGTTCAACCACTAAAAGTTGATCAAAACCAATTCCCCAGTTTCGATTACTCAAGCGCTCAATTTGTTGCTTATTAAAAAACACTTTACGAGACACCGCGTCAACAACAACAAAATCATTGCCTAAACCATGCATTTTGGTAAATTTCAACAACACGACGAACTCCTTAGTCTGGCAAAATTTGCTCACCAGCTAACTGATGCTCAATCGTTTCACGGGCACGAATCAAATACGTTTTATCACCGTCAACCATGACTTCCGCCGCACGGTTACGACTGTTGTAATTTGAGGACATAGTAAAACCATAAGCGCCAGCCGAACGAACCGCTAAAAGATCACCTGCTTGAATATCCAACTCACGATCTTTGCCTAAAAAATCACCCGTTTCACAAATCGGTCCGACTAAATCATAAGCACGCTTACCTTCCGGCGTCGGTAACAAGGATACTGGAACAATATTCATCCAAGCCCCATACAAAGCAGGACGAATAAGGTCGTTCATCGCCCCGTCAATGATAGCGAAGTTTTTATGCGGATTGCATTTTAAAAACTCAACCTGAGTCAGTAAAACGCCTGCATTGGCTGCAATCGAACGGCCTGGTTCAAATGCTAATTCCAAATCCATACCTTTTACTTTATCTAATAAAAGCTTTGCATATTCCGCAGGCTCTGGTGGCACTTCATCACGATAACGAACCCCTAAACCGCCCCCCAGATCAAGATGTTTAATTTTAATACCTTTTTCCGACAGCTGATCTACCAAGCCAATCAAACGATCAAACGTGTCTAGAAAAGGCTTAAGTTCAGTCAACTGCGAACCTATATGGCAATCCACTCCCATTACATTCAAATTAGGCAGACTATGGGCAATTTGATAAATACGAACAGCGTCCTTAATATCAATACCAAACTTATTTTCTTTCAAGCCAGTTGAAATGTAGGGGTGTGTTTTAGCATCTACATCTGGATTAACCCGTAAGGATACAGGCGCTACTTTACCCATATCTTCGGCCACTTGATCTAAGCGATACAATTCTGCTTCAGACTCAACATTGAAACAGTGAATCCCTACTTCCAAAGCACGACGCATCTCAACAGCCTGTTTACCCAAACCAGAAAACATGACCTTGTCAGGATCACCTCCCGCTTTTAGGACTCGCTCTAACTCCCCCAGAGAAACGATATCAAACCCTGCGCCCAAACGAGCCAGCACGTTCAAAATTGCAATGTTAGAGCACGCCTTTACTGCATAACAAATTCGCGTTGGATGTGATGCAAAAGCATCAGCATAAGCGTTGTAATGACGCTCTAGAGTCGCACGAGAATAAACGTAACACGGTGTACCGTATTGATTAGCAATATCTGATAAAGCTACATCCTCTGCATGCAGAGTTTGATTAGAATAATTAAAAAAATCCAAAAGGGAATCCTCAGCTATAAAGACGATTCTTGTTGTATAGCAGCAGTATTATTATCCGGTAAATAAAGCGCACCTTTATTCCCACAAGCCGTTAGAAAAACAGCCAAAACACATACTGAAAACAACTTAAACATCGTCTTATCTCTTCTATTTTTGATTAAGACAGTATACCTTGCAGCCTGTTCGTTTCCCAACCCTAGCGAGTCAATTACATGGATATTCTTTCGTTAGAATTCTTTACCTAGAATAGCAATGTCCGCCGGCTTGAATTTGCTATAGTTACCACAAGCTATATAGTCTTCCACACGACTTGGATTAGAGCATCAACATTTTCAGTAAAACGAAACACTTAAGTGACACTATGAAAAGCAAAATTGCCCCATGGGCGGCTGCACTTTTTTGCGCCATACTCATACACATACTGATTATTGAAATATCAGAAAACCAACATTGGTTCGATATCACCCCACCTACGTCCAATTTCGAGTTGTTTTTATTACCAACGACAATACAGTCTGCAGAATTACCAACGACAATACAGCCTGCGGAAGAGCAAGAGGACGTGGCTGTATTTAACGAAAAACAAGAAAAACAAGCATCTTCTAAAGAGAGTCTATCTCAACAAATTGAACAACCAAGTACACCAATTGAAGCGCTAAACGGAAAACAATTAAGCGAAAAAACCAACACAGTCGATGCTGATATGATTGAGCTCAATCAGCCTAACCCAAATACCTTAGAGCCAACTATATTAGAACCAAATGCCTTAGAATCAGATACATTGGATTCAAGTTCATTCAATCAAAATATACTCTCCCCCGATGCAAACAACCGCACTCAAGACACTAAAACCACATCAGAAAATTTGTTTGGACACGAAATTGAAGCGTCAAGTCCCAACGAGAAACCTCTGAATACGGACAAACCAGACTTACTCGATTTGTCTAAAATATCCTTATCATCAGATTCAAGTGATGACGCATTGGAAGGTGTTTTTTCGGAAGAGCTAAGAGATAAAATCGCAGTTTCAAAAAATGCTCAACAAGAGTACCTAAAAGGACAAATCAAAGAGATAAGTTATCCGATCACAAAAGATTCAGATGGAACACGCTATGTCAATATCAAAGGGGTTTGCTGGCGCCTTCCAGAGCCAGGAAGCAAAGAGGCATGGGTCATCGTATTTGCAGGCTGCAGTGGACAAACTAAGTCATTTCACTTTGAACTAAATATCACACCCAGTACGCTGCTGGGCCCAGAGTCGCCATTCTCCATTGGCCGCTAGATTTTAGGTAAAAAAAACGACAATTTAATTGCCGTTTTTTCTATGCAAGAAAGCATCACACTAAGGTCATTACGCTAAACGAGTATTTAATTCCGCTTTAGCTCGTTCTACCGCTTTCAGTACTTGAGCCGGTGCAGTGCCGCCAATATGATTACGCGCCGCAACCGACCCTTCCAATGTCAAAACATCGAACACATCCGCTTCGATCATACTACCGAAAGATTGAAGTTCTTCTAGCGTCATCTCAGATAAATCCTTACCTTCCTTCACACCATAACCAACCGCTTTGCCAACGACTTCGTGCGCATCACGAAAAGCGACACCATGGCGGACCAAATAGTCAGCTAAATCCGTCGCGGTAGAAAACCCTCGACGCGCCGCTTCGTACATATGTTCTTTACGAGATTCGATAGCAGGAATCATATCTGCGAAAGCACGTAATGACCCTTTTAACGTATCTACCGTATCAAACAAAGGCTCTTTGTCTTCTTGGTTGTCTTTATTGTAAGCCAAACATTGGGATTTCATCAGAGTTAACAACCCCATCAAATGGCCGTACACTCGCCCCGTTTTACCACGTACCAGTTCAGGCACATCAGGATTTTTCTTTTGCGGCATAATAGAAGAACCCGTACAAAAGCGGTCAGGTAGATAAATAAAGTTAAATTGAGCCGATACCCACATCACCATCTCTTCAGCCCAACGAGACATGTGCATCATAATAATGGAAGCGGTTGCCGTAAACTCAATCGCAAAATCACGATCACTTACCGAGTCCAAAGAGTTATAAGTCGGACGCTCAAAACCCAATAACTCTGCCGTCATATGGCGATCAATTGGGTAGGTTGTTCCAGCAAGTGCAGCAGCACCAAGTGGTAAAATATTAATACGCTTACGACAATCCACTAAGCGTTCATAGTCACGCTGCATCATTTCGTACCATGCCATTAAATGATGGCCAAATGTCACTGGTTGAGCCGTTTGCAGATGCGTAAAGCCTGGCATAATGGTATTGGCTTCTTTTTCAGCCAAACTCAAAATACCTTGTTGTAGGCGTGTCACTTCCTCAAGAAGAAAATCCACTTCGTCGCGCAAGTAAAGGCGAATGTCCGTTGCTACTTGATCGTTACGAGAACGGCCGGTATGAAGTTTCTTACCAGAAATACCAATTTTTTGAGTCAATCGCGCTTCGATATTCATATGAACATCTTCTAACTCAATCGACCATTTAAACTCACCACGGGCGATTTCACCCTCGATTTCAGTCAAACCCTGAATAATCTGATCACGTTCTTCTTCGGTCAATACGCCAATACTAGCGAGCATTTTACCATGGGCAATTGACCCTTGAATATCCTGCTTTGCCATACGCTGATCAAACTCAACAGACGCGGTAAAACGCGCCACAAAAGCATCCACAGGCTCAGAAAAACGACCACCCCATTGCTGGTTAGTGGTTTTAGTAGTATCAGTCATTCGGTTGGTTCCCACACAGATTCAAACAGCTGCCAAGAGTACATTAAGCGCCTCGACTTATAAAGCATTGAAAGATGACGGACTCTTGCTTAGCGAGTATCATTGTGGCACAAGATTTAAAGGTATTTGTCCGCCAACAACTCATTAGGAGATGAAGTGAAAGATAAAATTGTGATCGCAACCAGAGAAAGTAAATTAGCCCTTTGGCAAGCTAATAATGTCAAAGTGCAACTTGAAACGCTCTATCCAGATATGACCGTTGAATTGCTTGGCATGACAACAAAAGGCGATCAGATTTTAGACTCACCGCTTTCTAAAATAGGCGGCAAAGGGCTGTTTGTTAAAGAATTAGAAGCGGCTCTTATAGAAGGCAGAGCTGACATTGCGGTGCACTCAATGAAAGACGTCCCAATGGCCTTTCCAGCAGGCTTGGGATTGGCCGTCATTTGTGAACGCGAAGACCCAAGTGATGCCTTTGTTTCTAACCGTTTTGATTCACTCAACACACTTCCAAATGGTGCGATTGTTGGCACTTCAAGTTTGCGTCGTTCGTGCCAATTAAAAATGCAACGCCCCGATTTGATCATCAAAGATTTACGCGGCAACGTGAACACGCGCTTAAGAAAAATGGACGATGGCGAGTATGACGCCATTATTCTTGCAACCGCGGGCTTAGTTCGCCTAGAGATGCAAGATCGAATCCGACAAAAAATTCCCGCCGAAACCAGCTTACCCGCAGGTGGACAAGGTGCAATGGGGATAGAATGTCGCTCAGATGACGTACAAATGATTGAGTTACTCGCACCATTACAACATGAAGAGACTGCGATCCGAGTCACCGCTGAACGCGCCGTCAATGAGCGCCTTAATGGCGGCTGCCAAGCACCCATCGCTTGTTTTGCGATATTAACAGACGACACTCTTTGGCTAAGAGGCTTAGTTGGCAGCCCTGATGGAAAAAGCATCATTGAAGGTGACATTCGCGGCCATAAGGACAATGCTAAATCCCTTGGCGTTCAATTGGCTGACGAGTTACTTGCTCGCGGCGCCGATGTCATTCTTGACGCTTTATACAAATAAAACAGCAAATATAATAGGCGAAATATTGGTGCAAGACTGTCGTATCTTAATTACTCGACCCGAACCGGAAAATACCCTTAGCTGTGAACGCATTTGCGATCACGGCTGGGATGCCGTTGCGTTACCAATGCTTGAAATTTCACCAATAAAAGACTCAAAGCAAAGAGATGCTATTCGCTCACAAGTGTTTAATATCGACACTTTCGACTACGTTATATTTGTGAGCAAAAATGCCGCTCGGCTGGCCTGTGACTGGTTAGACACTTGCTGGCCAATGTTACCCGTCGGTATTCATTGGATTGGAATAGGCCAAGGTACCACTCAAGCATTACAGGATGAAGGCATCCCTGCTTTATCCAACCCTGGACACACGACAGAAACATTACTCGATTGGTTAAAGCCTGCGAAAATGACCAATCAAAAAATACTGATTGTGCGAGGACTGGGCGGACGGCCAGAATTAGGCAAAAAATTGGAAGAAAGAGGCGCAAAAATCAGCTACCTTTCACTCTATGAAAGGAAAAAACCCGACTATTCTGCTCAAACTTTCTTTATGTTGCCCGATATCAATTTAATATGGGTAACCAGTGGCGAAAGCCTAGACAACCTTTCAGAATACGTGACACAACATAAACCAGAATGGAAAACGCTCCCTATACTTACCCCTAGTATTAGAGTAAACCAGCAAGCAAAAGAAATGGGTTGGATTAATGCCTCGTGCGCAAATGGCGCTGACGATAACAGCTTGATCAAAGCGACTGAATTTCACACAGGAAAATAGAATGACAGAGAATAATAAACAAGAGCGACATTCAGACGATGCTATCGAAGCAACTTCTACTGCAACTAATCATGCAGAAAGCCACCCCGATCAATCTAAAAAACAGCCTACCCAGACGACACCACCAACAACAAAACTGTTTGCCTCTGTTTCATTTGGGCTTTCTGCCATTGCCATCGCAACAAGTGGCTGGCTTTATTTCCAAAGTACACAAAGCACAGTGAACCAAGATATTAAACAAGTCGCTGTTCAACAAGCGAATATTGACAGAAAAATTAACGTTAGCATGCTAAACCAATCTCAGCTCAACCAGCTGATTGAGCAAGTTAAACAGTCAGAACAAACCATTCAAACGCAAAAAGATCAGCTTCTCGCACATCAATCCCAACAAAGTGAAAAATTGTTATCGTTTGAATCAAAACTTAATCGACTCAGCAGTACCACCAAAGAAGATTGGAAGCTTGCTGAAGCGGAGTACCTCATTCGCCTTGCTAATCAGCGCTTATTGCTTGAATCTGACAACATCGGTGCTGCTACGCTTCTTAGTAACGCTGATGACATCCTGAACGAATTAGAAGATCCCATCGTGTTTACGACACGTAAAGCGCTTGCCAAAGACATTCAAGCGCTAAAGTCCATTAGCCCATTTGATCTAGAAGGCGCTTACCTAAAATTAAACGCTTTATACGATAGTGTGCAAACCCTCCCACAAAGGGAGCCATCAAAAGAATGGCAAGCCAACACGACAGCAAAACCAACAATTAGCACAACAAATCAGCTGACATCAGCATTAGAGAGTTTCTGGCAATCACTTAGATCTTTGGTTGTGATCAACTACAACCACAAACCGATCAAAGCCTTGTTACCTCCAGCAGAATACCAAGAACTCATCACCGGTCTTCAGCTTCAACTAGAAATAGCGCAAGTCGCGCTAATTAAAGGCGAGCCCGTTATCTATCAAACAGCTCTATCTCGTGTTGCAAATGCCACAACGACGCATTTTGAAACGCAATCAAACCGCGTCACTTCATTTTTGGCGAGTTTAACCGCCTTGCAACAGTTGAATCCATCGC
The DNA here is from genome assembly GCF_024435075.2 of Marinomonas maritima. Classification (NCBI taxonomy): domain Bacteria; kingdom Pseudomonadati; phylum Pseudomonadota; class Gammaproteobacteria; order Oceanospirillales; family Oceanospirillaceae; genus Marinomonas; species Marinomonas maritima. The sequence continues at coordinate 374,186 of NZ_JAMZEG020000003.1, forward strand.
CAGACTTGCCGCTGCCTAGAGAATCATTGATAGCGATGAAGTCCTTAATGAAAGAGTGGACAACTCGTGGTGATAACGCCCCAGTCACTAGCACTACAGAGCAACCACCAGCGAAAGAAGAAAACCTCGACGCACATCAAACAGATTTAGGAGATGACCTATGAGAAAACTCCTCTTTTTGCTTGTCATCATGATGGCCGTTGGTGGCGTTTTAGGGTTACTAATGCGCCAAGACAGCGGTTATGTTTTATTGGCTTATAACGGCGTCACTATAGAAACCAGCTTATGGGTTTTGGCTACCGCTATGGTTATCGCTTTATTTGTAATGAGCTGGATAAAACGCATTTTATTTATTGCGCTCAGCCCCAGTAATTCTTTGGCAAAAGTAACGGGGAATCTAGCGCAAAAAAGAGCCTCTCGAAACACAATAAGAGGAATGTTGGAACTCGTCGGAGGCAACTGGAATAAAGCAGAAAAGCTGCTGACGAACAGCGCCGAGAAAGTCCCTTACCCTTTGATAAACTACATTAGCGCAGCATACGCGGCCAGTGAACAAGACGAGCATGAACGATCAAAGGCATTATTACGTTCCGCTCATAAATCAACACCAGAAGCAGAATTCGCCATTGGTTTCGCTCAAAGCCAAATTCAAATAAAACAACAGCATTATGAAGGTGCTTTAGCCTCTCTTTTGCGTCTTCAAAAGCTAAAACCAAAGCACAAACAAGTGTTAAAAATGCTGGTCACCGTTTATACACAACTAAAAGATTGGGATGCCCTACTAACACTCACTCCAACCCTTAAAAAAGACGGCATATTTGACGACGACAACATGCTCGAGCTAGAACGTAATGCTTTTTTAGCCTTGCTCGATAAAATCAAGTTCCGCAATAAACTCGGACAAAACAAAAAAGAGTTGGTTGCTGAAGTAGAAAGTCTATGGAATAAATTAGATACACTTTCTCAAGATGACAGAATGAGACAGCTATACGCTCAAACACTCATTCATTTTGGTGACGATGCCAAAGCAGAAAGTTTTATTCGCCATAGTTTGAATCAGAAATGGTCTGATATTCTGGTTTATGAATATGGCAACATCAAACAAGACAATATCAAAAAGTTATTAACCAATAGCGAGAACTGGCTTAAGAAAGAACCTGCCAGTGCAAATCTATACCTCATCTGTGGCCGTCTAAGTCAATCGATGATGCTATGGGGGAAAGCCAGAGACTATTATGAACAAGCGCTAGCACTTGATACACAGAACGAAGCCCTTGCTGAACTAAGTCGTCTACTCAAAGCAATGGGTGACACCAAAGCAAGCCAAGAACTGATGATGATTCACCTAAACCACGCGAGTAACCAATTAAAAAGCTTACCACTTCCTTAGCAGTCAAAACAAAAATCGATCCAAAAAAAACGCCGTTATTTTCATAACCGCGTTTTTTTTTCAAACTCGCTTAATGGACCTTTATTTAAATCGCACCACTAGCTCGTGCATATCATCCGCGACATTCTGCAGCGCTCGGATGCTATCGCTCGATAAGTTAGATTTTTCTGAGCTCTCTACTGACAAATCTGAAATACGCACCACTTGTCGATTAATATCTTCAGCAACATGAGCCTGTTCTTCTACTGCGGCTGACATTTGCATCGCCATATCAGAGATATTCGACACCGCACCGACGATGTTAACAAACGCATTTTCCAATTCAACGATTTTATCTAAGCCTTTTTCAGCATCTTGTTTACCTTGGTTGGCAATCGTCACAGAATTTTGAGAACCGCTTCGCAACGTCCCTATAATATTATGGATATCCTGCGTAGACCCCTGCGTCCTTTGAGCCAGTTGACGAACTTCATCCGCAACAACCGCAAAACCGCGTCCGTACTCACCCGCGCGCGCGGCTTCTATTGCGGCATTTAATGCCAAAAGATTAGTCTGCTCTGCAATTTGATCGATCATTTGCGCAACTTGAGCTATTTTTTCAGAGTGGTCCGCTAATTCCTGAACGGTAGCGCTAATATCGCTCACAGTGTCGCTTAACTGGCGTATTGAATTGCGTGTTTCTTTGACTATTTTTTGACCGCTCTCAGCAGACTCAAAAGAGGATTTAGCGCTGTCTGCCGTCATCTGTACATGCTGAGCAACGTCATTAATTGTTGTGGTCATTTGCTGCATCGCAGTGGCAACATCTTGAGTCTCGTGCTGCTGGCTCACCATGCCTTTTGTTGTCTCAATAGTAAGTTCCAGACCTACCTTAGATTGCTGAGATACCTTCAAAGATTCATCTTCAAATCGAGTTAATACCGCATCCATTCTCGACAAAAGACTTTTCACACCAACATCTAAAGTGGCAATATCCAAAGCAGCATCTGAATAGGTTACTCCTGCTAATGGGTGCAAAAAAGCCGCCGATAGGCGCTTTTTTAATGTCGCTTGCAGCGTTGCATGATTTAGCCAAAACAAACCATTTGCCAATAAACTTGCCACTGCCAGCACCCCAGCAGCGTAAAGTATATTGACGCTACCCGCTGCGATGGCCATGACAACACTTACCACAGGCAATACAATTTTCCACGATAGAAAAGCACGGGGGGACACCCTCTTCCCACTCACAATTTTCCGATATATTTTTTCAGCCCGCAGCACATCTTCTCGATTTGGAACGGTTCGAACCGATTCATAGCCGACCACTTTTCCTACTTCTAGAACGGGGGTCACATAGGCATCTACCCAATAATAATCACCGTTCTTACAGCGATTCTTAACCAATCCCATCCAGGCTTTACCTTGCTTTATCGTCTCCCACATAATTTGGAAGGCTTCTTGAGGCATGTCTGGATGTCGAACAATATTATGAGGGCTGCCGATTAATTCACTTTTATCAAAGCCACTAATTTTCACAAAGGCATCATTACAATGAATAATATTGCCTTTTAGATCGGTGGTTGAAATTAATTTTTCGCTTTTTTCGAAGGTTTTTTCTTGAGCGGTAATTGGTGTGTTGTGACGCATGGTGCAATCATCCTTAAAATAGTATGGGTATCCCCCATCACTCTTTCTTTGTAAAACTGAATTATTTGAATACCAAAATAAGTCTAAATAAAATATATAAAATTACTTTAGTAAGATTCGGCTAAGCCAGCGAGTAAAAACAGGCAGTAAATATGTAGGGATTTGTAAGGCGCCGGCTAACGGCAAAAAGGCTGGACCTAATAGTACTCCGGCAATACTGTATGTCAGTAATACATTTCGGTTTCCGGACGTAATCGCCGCCGTCAGCGCAATGGCCTTACCTTGTTTTCGATAAAAAAAGTAAGACAGCACAAAAAACAAACAACACAATCCAGTAGCAATCATAAAATATTTCAATGCCATCATTGGGTCTTGATCAAACAAAACTCGAAAGCTTCCAACCAATCCAAACGGAAAAGCAAACACTAATAAAATAGTATAAGGCGATATTTTTATTAAGAAGCGACTTAACGATTCTTCAGGAAAAAAACGATGAACTAGAAAGGAAAAAAGCATAGGCCCGAATATAAAAACAAGTAAACGAATAAAATAACTAATCCAGTCAAGCTCAACTCGCTCCGTTTGATACAGCACTAAAACAAGAAAAATAGAAATCGGTAAAACCAACGTGGTGGCAATGGTCATTGCCATCGCCTGCAGACTATCAAAACCTAATGCACGAACAATAGCGGGCGTCGCAAACAATGACCCTGTCGCAGCTACAGCAACCACAGCCAATAAAAGATTCTGGTCGAAAGACAACCACCAGCCAATAACACCGACCACGACCATAAAGACAGCAGAATGCAAAGCAGCGTATAACCATATTTCTTTACTGCTTAAACGCTTAATCAATTCATTTTGCTTCATACCCAGTAACGTCAATGTCATCAGTGTAAACAAAACAAAGGGAAGAAATGGGAAAAATGCTAATGAGACAGAGGGAATCAAAAAGCCGAGTATGGCAAACGCGAACATAAAAAGAAGTGAATGACGCACAAGAAAAAGCAACATGGGTTTTATACCTTAATAGGCGACCCAAAAGAAAACAATGAAGGATAATTCGATTATTTTTTTGAGCCACAACGCATTTTATTATTTTCAGGTAACTCAGCAAGCTCTATTACCCAATCAGCACGAGCTTGATCAAACGCCGCACGAAGCGCAGTAAGTTCATTGCTAGACGCAAGAGGGGTTTTTGTTTGCTGATCAGACTGACGAGACTGAGGGAATGGTATCAGATTATTCTTCATAAATTATCTCTATTAAAGCATTGTCTGGATATTTATCGACACTCTATGGATAATCTTTAGGGAACGCAATGATCAAGCAGATGGAATAACTATGAAGTTTTTAATCTCACCAGCTAAGACACTGGACCTAACATCAAAGCCTAACAATGAGTCATTCAGCTTACCAGAGCTGCTGGATGACTCTCAGCAACTCATTAATACAATTAAACCTTGTACACCGGCCGATATCGCCTCATTAATGAAGTTAAGCGATAAACTTGCCACACTTAATGTATCTCGCTATCAAGAATGGCAAAACACACACACACAGCTCAATAGTCGGCCAGCGATTTATACCTTTATGGGTGATGTTTATACCGGATTAGACGCTTATTCGTTAAATGAAAGCGATATCAATTATGCCCAAAAGTCCCTACGCATTTTAAGTGGTTTATATGGCTTACTAAAGCCGCTTGACCTGATGCAAGCCTACCGACTTGAAATGGGGACAAGGCTGAAAAACGACAGAGGAAGTAATCTCTATCAGTTTTGGGGGGACATCATTGTTGATAAAATCAATGAATCACTGCTAGAAGACGAGCTATTGGTCAATTTGGCGTCTAATGAGTATTTCAAAGCGGTTAACAAGAAAAAGCTAACCTCGACGCTCATCAGCCCAAATTTTCTCGACGAAAAAAACGGTCAATTCAAAGTGATTAGCTTCTATGCAAAAAAAGCTCGCGGCTTAATGGCTCGATACCTTATAGAAAACCGTTGCGAGACGTTAGACGAAATTAAAGCGTTCAATCTAGCAGGCTATCGCTATGATCCTCAGCAATCGACAAAAGACAACCCTGTGTTTATTCGCCCTGAAAGCGCCCAGCCAAAAAAATAAATAACACAGGACACAATGAAGAAAGTACTCGTTTTAGTACTTTCTTCATTGATTTAGTTGATGAACGGCTTAAGTTAGTCAATCCACTGCCCAATTGTTACACGATCGTTGCCACCCAGGTCTTGAAAACTTTCAACAAAAGAATAACCCGTCAAATTAAATCGCTCTCGAATCGCTTCCGCTTGATCATAACCATGTTCGAACATCAAATACGCGTTTGACGCCATAAAACCATGCGCCACACTGATGATATGCTCAATGTCTGCCAAGCCATGATTCTCTGCCACCAACGCACTTTTAGGCTCAAAGCGCACATCCCCTTTCGACAAATGCTCATCATTAGGGTCAATATAGGGTGGATTAGAGACAATTAAATCGAACTTTTCAGTACCTTTTAACGCATCAAACCAACTACTGTGCATAAACGTCACATTACAAAGTTGATTTCGTAAAGCATTGCGCTTAGCCAACGCTACCGCCCCCTCAACAAGATCCACTCCAATTACATTCGCACGAGGCCGCTCTGCCGCAAGTGCCAGCGCAATGGCGCCTGTTCCAGTGCCAAGATCTAAAATGCGATGCGCTTTACTAACATCAAGTCTAGACAAAGCAACTTCCACAAGTCGCTCCGTATCAGCTCGTGGAATTAAGGTACAAGGTGAGACTTCAATATCCAAGCTCCAAAATGCTTGATGCCCCAATAAATAAGCAATGGGTTCACCAAGCACTCGACGAGCCAACAGTAAATTGAATCGCTCAAGATCAGCCTCACCAACTACCTTTTCAGGCCAAGTATAAAAGTAAGACGTCGATACGGCTAAAACATGCGCAAGTAAAAGCCGGACATCTAGCTGAGCCGTATCAGAGACAAAAGTAAGGCGCTCGGAAGCGCCTTTTAATAGTTCATCAATTCGCATACACGATGATTACCTTATCCTAGTATTCAATTATAGATTAATTGTCGCCGCTAAGCGCTGCAAGCTGTTCAGCCTGGAACTCATTCACTAACGGATTAATCAATACATCCAATTCACCTGTTACAATTTCGTCTAATTTATACAAGGTTAAATTAATACGGTGATCCGTAACACGACCTTGTGGATAATTATAGGTACGAATACGTTCTGAGCGGTCACCACTACCAACCAAAGACTTACGTGCTTCGGATTGTTCGCTTGCGGCTTTATCTTGCTCGGCGGCTAACAAGCGCGACGCCAATAAAGACATAGCTTTAGCACGGTTCTTATGCTGAGAACGCTCTTCCTGACACTCAACCACCACACCCGTTGGAATGTGAGTAAGACGAATTGCTGAATCTGTTTTGTTTACGTGCTGACCACCCGCGCCTGACGCTCGGAAAGTATCAATACGTAAATCCCCTTTATTGATAATAATGTCGTCTACTTCATCCATTTCTGGCATTACGGCAACAGTACAAGCCGAGGTATGAATACGTCCTTGAGATTCCGTAGCGGGCACTCGTTGCACTCGATGCACTCCAGATTCAAACTTCAATTTAGAATAAGCACCTTCACCTACTACTCGCGCAATGACTTCTTTGTAACCACCATGTTCACCATCACTTGCGCTGACAATTTCAACTTTCCAGCGCTGAGTCTCTGCATAACGTGAATACATGCGGAATAAGTCGCCAGAGAAAATAGATGCTTCATCACCACCAGTACCCGCTCGAACTTCTAAAAACACGTTTCTCGAATCGTTAGGGTCTTTGGGTAAAAGTAACTTTTGCAACACAAGCTGAAGCGCTTCTTTCTGCGCTTGTCCTGCTTTGTACTCTTCAACACCCATTTCTTTAATATCGGGATCTGAGTCCGTCATCATGAGTTCAGATTCAGCAATATTTTCGTCAATTTGCTGAAACTCATTAAAACACTTAACCACTGGCTCTAGTTCGGCGTACTCTTTTGAATAAGAACGAAACAGATCCTGATTCATAATGACTTCAGCAACACTTAACAGTACAGCCAATTCATCATAGCGATCAGACAAACTTTCTAACTTTAACTTTATGGATTCTTTCATTTTTTAGTTATCTTTTTCTTCATAAATGCCTAATACATTTGAGGCAATGGTTAATGCATTTTGATCTGCATCTGCACCAGCATCACGCAAATAACGCGTCGGCGAGTGAATGAGTTTATTCATTAAGCCATGAGCCAGCTTATTGAGCACCTGCTCCGGAGACTGCCCTCTCTCAAGTCCTTTAAGTGCTTTTTCCAGTTCTGCATTTTTAATAAGCTCAGCAGATTTTCTGAACGTAACGATAATGTCTGAGACTTTTCTTGATTCGACTACCCGTCGATAAGAACTAACCCCTTCTTCGATCATTTCCTCTGCCGCTTTCGCAGCATCTTGCCTTGCGCGGACATTTTCTTCAATCACTGAATGAAGATCATCTACGGTATAAAGGTATGCATCGTTTACTTCTTCGACTTCCGGCTCTATATCGCGAGGCACAGCAATATCAATCAATAACATGGGAGAATGCCGGCGCTGCGACGTAGCACGCTCAACCATGCCCTTCCCTATAATCGGTAATTGGCTGGCCGTAGACGAAATGACAATATCTGCTTGCGATAAGTAGTCGCCTATTTCGCCTAACATAATGGCTTCCGCATTTAGCTCATTTGCCAATGCTTCGGCTCGAGCCAAAGTTCGGTTGGCGACTATAATTCGTTTAATTCCATTTTCTTTAAGGTGTCTAGCCACCAATTCAATCGTCTGTCCTGCACCAATAAGCAACGCGGTGCTATTTCTAATATCGGCAAAAATACGTTGTGCCAGACTCACGGCAGCAAACGCGATCGACACCGGGTTTTCACCGATGGCCGTATCGGTACGGACACGTTTAGCGACAGAAAAAGCACGCTGAAATAAGGAATCTAATTCAGGACCAATGCAAGACCCTTCTTGCGAAACCGCGTAGGCTGACTTTACCTGCCCGAGGATTTGAGGCTCGCCTAAAATTAAAGAATCTAATCCAGAAGCCACTCGCATAATGTGACGCACACTATCATCGTTAGAGTACGTGTAGCAATATTGCTTTAATTCCGACAGAGCGATACCGTGATATTGCCCAAGCCACGCAATAACGTCGTCCACCCTATTGAAATCTTCAACTGAACAATACAATTCAGTTCGATTACAGGTGGACACTATGACAGCTTCATTGGCTTTTTTCTCAGATATAAGAGAAGACAAGGCATCTATCATTTTTTCAGGGGCAAACGCCACACGCTCACGGATCGAAACCGGCGCAGTTTTGTGATTTACACCTACAGTAATTAGCGGCATTCAGGACTCTTCTCAAAGATCGAGATTTAAGGTAATGACAGGAGCAGGCATTGCTCCAACACGACTCTTTACATAAAGAAGACACATTATACGAGAAATTAGCTTTTTTTCGCACCCCATATGATCAATAAAAGTAATAGGATTAGTTTATAGTTATGCCTGACATAAAGAGTGGCTAGCGATACCATAAGGGTTATATGAATTTAACGTCGAGAAAGCACATGTCGTCTGTTTTAGACCTCATACACAAAAACCACATAAGAAAGCCTCAGACAAAAAAGTTTTTGGTGCTGCTTACCATTCTTTGGGGGGCATTATTATTAAGCGCCTGCACCTATAACACGACTCGACCCGATATCGCACCATTGAGCAAAGAAACACCTCTCGAGCAGAAAGTGTCTCATAGCAACATTGCAGAGCTTCTCAACGCCGAATTTACGCTACAAAGAGAAGGTCCAAATAAAGCATTTGACTCGTTTTATAAGCTAGCTAGCCAATCCGAAAATCTTGCACTGATAGAGCGACTCACACACATTGCAGTCGTTTCACAAAACCGCCTTTACATAGAAAAAAGTACGAATTTATGGTTGTCCGTTGACCCAACGTCGGAGCAAGCTTACTCACTTAAACTGCAAGTCCTCGTCAAAGGGGATCGTCCGGACGAAGTGACAACGCTGCTGACCAGCGCAATTCGACACAAGACGTCGCTACGCTTTTTGCCGCTTTATCTTGAAGAAGTTGTCCGTGACAGCGATCAAGTTAATACCATAGAAGAAGCGATAGCAGCACTATCTCCTGAATCAAAACGCGATCAATACGTGCAGCTGAGCCATGCGCACCTTTTATTGCTTTCAGGAAAGTATCAGTCCGCAATTAATGCATCCAAGCAACTTCTAGCTCAGCCTAACACCGAAAAAAGCGAAGCTCTTTACCTCATTTTGGCTTTTAGTCAAAAAAACCTTGATCGATTCGAAGATGCCATAAAAACATTACAGACAGCGTCCCAGCGCGCCCCAAAAAACGTACGATTACTAACGCCTTTGATTGACTTTCTTGTCGAAAATAAGCAATCCGAACGCGCAGCAACGGTATTTCAAAGTACGAACTTAGAAACACCTGAAAAACTTCAAATCGGCATCAATTTCATGCGTACCTTGCTAGAGCACGAACAACCAACACTGGCACTTGAGACTGCTAACCTCCTGCCCAAAAAACAACTGGGCTTATCAGATCAAATTCAATATTTGACCGCCATTGCGCTTGCTCAACTAGGCAAAAAAACAGAAGCCATCAAAACAATGGATACGGTGGACGGTGCTTTACGCGCTAATGCCACCAGCCAAATGGCATTATGGCTTTATGACGCAGGCAAAGAGAGCGACGTCAACGACATGATTCTCAACCGTACTCTACGGGAAAATATGCCGGAGCAGGTCTCTGCTATCAGCCGACTTCATGAGGAAAAAGGGAATATCGATTTATCCTATGAATTACTAAACCACGCCTTAATCGCGTTACCGGAGTCCGACGTTTTGCGCTATCGAAAAGCGTTACTCGCTGAAACGCTAGGAAACTGGACGGTAACGGAAATTGAACTCAAAATACTACTCGAAAAAGATCCAGATAACCCACAGTACCTCAATGCACTTGGCTACACACTGCTCACCCGAACTGCCCGTATTGATGAAGCAATGAACTACATAGAATCCGCCTACGAGAAAGCAGACAATGACCCAGCTGTTATTGATAGTTTAGGATGGGGGTTCTTTATGAAAGGAGAGTTAGAGAAGTCTTCTTATTATTTAAAAAAAGCCTGGTCAATTCTACCCGATGCTGAGATTGCGGCCCATTACGGCGAGTCTCTCTGGCAACAACGCCACTACAAAGAAGCAATAGATATATGGAAAGCGGCCTTAAAAACATCGCCAGGTACGCCATTATTACTTGAAACTATAAAACGACTTTCACCGTCGCTGATGGATGAACTAGAACAGGATAAACCATGATGAACTACCGTATCCTCTGCCTACTTACTTTGACCGCACTTATCAGTGCCTGTAGTACGCAACCAACAGGGCCAATCACACCACCACCCACCAGTGTTGGCGCCATTTCAAAATGGGAAACATCTGGTCGAGTTGGCATTCGCACACCAAAAGACGCAGTTTCTGGCAATTTTAACTGGCAAAAAGATCCAACGACCTTCGCTCTTAATATTGTTGGCCCTTTTGGTCAAGGCGCAACCAAGCTAGATAAATCTCAAGATGGCGTTGTCACATTGGCTTATGATGACACCGTGATAACCGGCAACGACCCAGCCACACTGCTGCAACAAGAGCTTGGTTGGGAATTCCCAGTAGAACAGGTTTCTTATTGGATAAGAGGCTTGGCGGACCCGCACTCAGCCGCACGAATCACCCACGACACAGACAGCAAACTGCCAAGAAAAATAGAACAAGATGGCTGGCTGGTGACTTACAACAGCTTTACAACAGTAAATGGCCTATCCTTGCCTCAAAAAATGCAAGTATCTAACCCCCCTTTTAAAGTAAACTTGATTATCAACCAATGGACCATTCAGTAACCAGCATGCAACTACCTTCTCCTGCAAAATTAAATTTATTTTTACACATCACCGGCCGACGAGAAGACGGTTACCACGAACTGCAAACACTGTTTCAATTTATCGATTTATGCGACACGCTTGATTTCTCGCTTACTAGAGATAACAACATCACTATCTCACCTGCTATTGAGCAACTTCCAACAGAAGAAAACCTCATTTATAAAGCGGCAAAATTACTTATTCCCTTTAAGCAAAACCCCCACGCCGGCATAGATATTATCCTAAAAAAACAACTACCTATGGGTGGAGGAATCGGCGGAGGAAGTTCCAATGCCGCCACGACTTTGTTGGCTCTAAACACCCTATGGGAATGTCATCTTTCTTTAGAAAAACTGGCTAAACTGGGAGTCCAATTAGGCGCGGATGTTCCCGTTTTTGTCATGGGTTTTGCAGCCTTTGCGGAAGGTGTTGGAGAGAAGCTTCAAAAAGTCACATTAGATACACCGTATTTTTTACTCCTTAAGCCCAATTGTCACGTCTCAACGGGTCAAATCTTTACCGATAAATATTTGACAAGAGACACCCCTCCGATCAGAATATCGCACGCCTTGAAGCTGGGTGGCCATAACGACTGTTTAGATGTGGTTAGAAAGCACAATCCTGAAGTGAATGAAGCGTATTTATGGCTTAAAAACCATGGCGATGCAAAGTTAACTGGGACGGGGGCTTGTCTATTTTTAGCATTCGATAATGTGCGTGACGCTGAGCGAGTAAGATTGTCTACACCAAAAAAATGGCAGAGTTGGGTTTGTCATGGGTGTAACACATCACCAACTCACGACGCACTAAACCAGTGGATTAAGCAAAATAAGGATAAGTGTCCCAAATAAACAAACCACTTCCCTGGCCAGTCTATTTTATCGCTACAAAATACAAAGGGTATACACAGTGTCCAAGTTGATGGTTTTTACCGGTAATGCAAACCCTGAACTCGCTCGCAGGGTGGTACGCCGCCTAGGGCTACCTATCGGAAACGCAACCGTAGGTAAGTTTAGTGACGGAGAAATTACGGTCGAGATCAATGAGAATGTCCGTGGAAAAGACGTTTTTATTATCCAATCCACCTGCGCCCCTACTAATGACAATCTAATGGAACTGATCGTCATGGCAGACGCTCTACGTCGAGCATCTGCCACACGAGTGACGGCTGTTATTCCCTATTTTGGTTATGCCCGACAAGATCGTCGTGTACGCTCAGCCCGCGTACCTATTACAGCGAAAGTGGTGGCCGATATGATTTCGGCTGTTGGCATCAACCGTGTATTAACCGTTGATCTTCATGCAGACCAAATCCAAGGGTTCTTCGATATCCCTGTTGATAACGTCTACGCAACACCTCTACTACTTGAAGATTTACAACGCCAAGGTCATAAGAACATAACCATTGTCTCTCCAGATGTAGGTGGTGTTGTTCGAGCACGCGCCTTCGCAAAACTACTTGATGACGCAGACCTAGCTATTATAGACAAACGTCGTCCTCGCGCTAACGAAGCTCAAATCATGCATTTGATTGGTGATGTCGCTGGAAAAACATGCGTCCTAGTGGATGACATGTGCGACACTGGCGGCACCTTGTGTGCCGCTGCAAAAGCCCTAAAAGATCACGGTGCTGAAAAAGTAATCGCCTACTGCACTCATCCAGTGCTATCAGGCAAAGCCATTGAGAACATTACAAATTCCGTGCTTGATGAGTTGGTCGTGACTGATACCATCCCATTGACACAAGAGGCGCTTAATTGCCCTCAAATACGCCAATTGTCGATGTCTGACATTATGGCGGAGGCTGTTCGTCGTGTATGCAACGAAGAGTCTATCAGTGCCATGTTTGGGGCCTAAGCCAAACACTAACGCTCGGAACGGGTCGCAGTTCTGGGCACAAACTTTGATTAATTATTAGGAAAATACCATGTCATTATCTATTAATGCCGTAGCACGTAATGAAGAAGGCAAGGGTGCGAGCCGCCGCCTTCGTAACACTGGTCTAGTACCAGCGGTTATCTATGGTGGTGAAACTGCACCACAATCTGTTTCTTTTAAAGACAACGAGATTCTTAAATCTGTTTCTACTCCAGGTTTCTTGACTGGTCTAGTTGAAGTATCTGTAGACGGTAAAGCAGAGAAAGTACTTGTAAAAGCGCTACAACGTCACCCAGCAACAGGCCTTGTTATGCACATGGACCTTCAGCGCGTTCAAGAAGACAAGCCAATCACTACTCGCGTTCCTTTAAGCTTCATCAACGCGGCTCAAAGTGAAGGCGTTAAAGGCCAAGGTGGTCGCTTGACAGTTGAATCTAAACTGGCTGAAGTTCGTTGCCTACCAGCTAACCTACCTGAAGTATTGATAGTAGACGCGATCAATGGTCAACTTGATCAAATTTACCACCTATCTGATGTTATTCTTCCAGAAGGCGTTGAATTGATTTCTTTGTTGAAAGGCGAAGATCACAACCAACCTATCGGTCGTATCGGCAAAGCTAAACGTTAAGACTATTGAAGGCAGTATTGTGGCAGGTTTCAGATTATTAGTCGGCTTGGGGAACCCAGGCAACGAATACGAGAACACTCGTCACAATGCAGGCGCTCAGTGGATTGAGGCATTGGCTCGTCAGAGCCAATGCCTTCTTCGCGCCGAGAAAAAGTTTTCCGGCCAATTTGGCAAAGTTTCTATAGCTGGTGAAGAATGTTACCTCCTTATTCCCACCACCTATATGAATTTAAGCGGCAAAGCCGTTCAGGCTGTTTGTCAGTTCTATAAAATTCCCCCTGAAGAAGTCCTTGTTATTCACGATGAGCTTGATATTCCACCCGGTACAGCTAAATTAAAAAAAGGTGGTGGGCATGGTGGTCACAACGGATTAAAAGACATTATTGCTAAGCTTGCGAACAACCGTGACTTTGGCCGCCTAAGAATAGGTATTGGCCACCCAGGTCACGCAAGTCAAGTCGCCAATTACGTTCTTAAAAAAGCGTCTCCTGACGACTATGCAAAAATAGAACAAACAATCGACGAATCATTGCGCTATGTTGACGACATAATAAAAGGCAACTTGAACCCTGTAATGAATCAACTTCACAGCTTCAAAGCGTAACAACTTAATTATTTTAGGAATCTCACTATGGGTTTTAATTGCGGCATCGTTGGGTTACCTAACGTCGGTAAATCAACTTTATTCAATGCGTTAACCAAAGCAGGTATTGGCGCGGAGAACTTTCCATTCTGTACAATCGAGCCGAATGCTGGCGTTGTTGCCATGCCCGACCCACGCCTAGACGCACTAGCAGCCATCGTAAAACCAGAACGTGTTTTAGCCACGACAATGGAATTTGTTGATATTGCAGGCCTTGTAGAAGGCGCATCAAAAGGTGAAGGACTTGGTAATAAATTCCTAGCCAATATTCGTGAAACGGACGCAATTGCTCACGTTGTTCGTTGCTTCGAAGATGAAAACGTCATCCATGTTTCAAACCATGTAAACCCAAAACTAGACATTGAAGTAATCAACCTAGAATTGATCTTTGCGGATATCGAGTCCATTGATAAACAAATTTTTCGCACCGCAAAAAATGCAAAAAGTGGTAACAAAGACGCTATTGCCCACAAAGCACTATTAGAAAGCATTAAAGAACACTTAGAAAATGGCCTTCCTGTACGAGCTATGACACTGTCTGATGACCAAAGAAAAGAAGTCCGTGCCCTACATCTATTAACAACCAAACCAACCATGTACATTGCAAACGTCTCTGAAGATGGCTTTGAAAACAATCCTCACCTAGATCAAGTACGAGAAATTGCTGAAGCAGAAGGCGCAATGGTGGTTCCTATATGTAACCAGCTTGAGGCAGAAATATCCGAGCTAGATGCAGAAGAAATGCAAGAATTTCTTGATGAGATGGGCATGGAAGAACCAGGACTGGATCGAGTGATTCGTGCAGGCTATGAACTTCTAGGCCTTCAGACCTACTTTACAGCGGGTGTAAAAGAAGTACGTGCATGGACAGTCAAACAGGGCGCAACCGGCCCACAAGCTGCTGGAGTGATCCACACAGACTTTGAAAAAGGCTTTATTCGCGCCGAAGTGGTCAGCTATAACGATTTCATCCAATACAAGGGTGAAAGTGGTGCAAAAGAAGCTGGAAAATGGCGCCTAGAAGGAAAAGAGTACATCGTAAAAGATGGTGACGTAATGCATTTTCGCTTTAATGTTTAACCTATTGTAAAACATTTTTAGGAAAACACTTGACCCATTAACCGGATATATGAATAATATCGCGCCACAGAGGCAGTAGATCATTTTATGTAAGCGGCTTTTGTGTCAGTCTGTTGGGGTATAGCCAAGCGGTAAGGCAACAGGTTTTGATCCTGTCATGCGTAGGTTCGAATCCTTCTACCCCAGCCAACAGACAAGGCTATGTAGCTCAGTTGGTTAGAGCACATCACTCATAATGATGGGGTCACTAGTTCGAATCTAGTCATAGCCACCACAATTCGATATTGGGGTATAGCCAAGCGGTAAGGCAACAGGTTTTGATCCTGTCATGCGTAGGTTCGAATCCTTCTACCCCAGCCATCGATAGTTTTTATTAGTAGTTAATATACAGTTTAGGCTATGTAGCTCAGTTGGTTAGAGCACATCACTCATAATGATGGGGTCACTAGTTCGAATCTAGTCATAGCCACCAGCGAAAAGAAAATCAGTTATTGGGGTATAGCCAAGCGGTAAGGCAACAGGTTTTGATCCTGTCATGCGTAGGTTCGAATCCTTCTACCCCAGCCATCTATGTAAATAATCTTCACAGTACATCATCCCTTTTCCTTATTTCATTGGATTTTACTTCTCTTCAATCTATAATTAGACAAAATTTATCCAACTTGATATATGGACGCTAATTATGAAATCAACAAAGATTGCTTTTACTCTATCAACACTATTGCTAGCAGGTGCTGCCAATGCCGACATTCTTGGCGCTAACGCAGAAGCTGGTCTTTTTGACGGTGATGATGGATCTGCAACCTATGTAAGTCTTGATGTACAACACCCTATCCCACTAATTCCAAATCTGCGCTTAGATGTATGGGACTTTGAATCAGACCCTTCTGGAATAGACATTAGCCACTTAGATTTCACTGGTTATTATGGCGTGGGGATATTATGGGCTAGCATTGAAGGCGGCGTTACATTTCGCAGTCTAGACATGGATAGAGGTGCATCTAGCGATAGCGAATCAGTTCCCATGCTTTTCTTAGCCGCTTCTCTGGCGATTCCAGGCACGGGTGTCACACTGGCAGCGGAATCTAAAAGCATTTCTTCATTTGATGATGTCACTATTACTGACCAATCATTCAAAATACAGTACCAGCCTTTACCCGTTCTTGGCTTGGAAGTCGGTTATCGTTCAATCGATCAAGAAACTAATTTCCTTAATAAAGATTACGATGGTTATTTCATCGGTGTAACTCTCGATATTTAATTGCCTAAGCTTTACTCATAAAAAACTCTAATCTGAAGTGACCCCATAAAGTTGGACACTTTATTAACCTGCTAACAATGCCTGATTTCGGTACTCTACCGGAGTCAGGCCATTTAACCCCATTATTATTCGTTTTGTATTGTAGTAATCAATATACTCTTCAAGTTTTTGGATCAGATCATCTGCATCCTCGAAGGTTTCACCATGGAACATTTCCGTTTTTAGTAATGCAAAAAAGTTCTCAGCCATAGCATTGTCCAAGCAATTTCCTTTTCGTGACATACTTTGTTGTAGTCCATGTTTCTCCAAAAGATGCCGTGTTTGCTTTTGCTGGTACTGCCAACCCTGATCACTGTGTAATATCGGTGTTTCTCCTTCTTTTAGGCCACTCATAGCTTCTTTTAGCATGTCAGTCACGAGCGGTAAATGCGCTGTTTTTTTAATCTGGTAGGCAATCACCTCTTGATTAAACAGATCAATCACGGGAGATAAGTATACTTTTTGCCCTTTAATATTAAACTCTGTCACGTCGGTGACCCACTTCTCGCTCGGCCTGTCCGCTTTGAAGTTTCGGCATAAGAGATTGTCAGCGATACGTCCTATTTCGCCTCGATAAGAGCGATAGCGTTTAGGACGTACTTTAGATTTAAGCCCCAATAATTTCATCAGCTTTTGCACTTTTTTATGATTCAGTTCTATTTTTGCTTTACGAAGCTCTGTGGTGATACGTCGATAACCATAACGGCCTTTATGTTCATGGAAGATCTCTTGTATCTTTTTCTTCGCTTCAGCATACGAATCAGGCTGTGCTAATCGTTGACAGTGGTAATAAAACACACTTCTCGGCAATGACAACGATCGAAGTAAATTCGGTAACTTAAACCGATCTCTTAACCCTTGGACGATTGACGCTTTTTCTTGGCTTGTTGGCGTTTCATCTCGTCCAAGGCTTCTAACTTTTTTAAAACAGCTACCTCCGTTCGACGATATTCCAGCTCCTCACGAAGCTCTTCTACGGTCATTTCATCAATAGATTTATCATTTGATTCTTGGCTCTGTTTTTTCATAGAAGTGCACCCTCGCTGTTTAGGTTGGAGGCCTTGGAATCCTGATTGATCAAACTCACGTAGCCATACCCAAAGCGTACCGGGAGAGGAAAGATTGTAAAAGGCACTTGTGTAATGTAATGACCAATTTTCTGACCACATTCTTTTAAGAATATCGGCTTTATCTTTAGCGGTACGAGGAGATTTTGGTGGTAGAAAGGATTTTTTACCATTGAAGCTATAGACCTTGCTCCAATAGCGAATCTGACTGTGTGGAATAGACAGCTGTTTTCCAAGCGCCTTTGGTGATGAAACACCATTAAGACATTGTTGAGCTAATGCGACTTTAAAAGTACGACTGTATTTTGACATAAAAAAGAACCCCCAATATTGGTTGTCCAACTATTGGGGGTCACTTCAATCTTTTTAAAAGACTAGAGTTTTTTATGCCTAGTTATTCACTGGCTTTTAGTAAAAACCAGCGTACCATCGACAACGTCCGCCACAATACGATCACCGATAACAAAGTGACCAGACAGTAGTTCATTTGCCAATGGATTCTCTATCCACTTCTGTATCGCTCGTTTCAACGGCCGAGCACCATAAACCGGATCATACCCAACCTCAACCAGCTGATCAGAGGCCGCATCGGTTAACACTAACGACATCCCCATCTCCGCCAATCGTTCGTTCAAATGAGACAGTTGCACCGTTGCTATTCCCTTGATCTGCGATTTCATCAAAGGATGAAACACAACGGTTTCATCAATCCGATTAATGAACTCTGGACGAAAATGCATTCCTACCACTTCCATCACTTTAGATTTGATTTCTTCATACTGGTCAGCAGATTTATACTCTTGAATCAAATCAGAACCTAAATTCGATGTCATAACAATAACCGTATTTCTAAAATCCACGGTACGTCCTTGACCATCCGTCAATCGACCATCGTCCAAAACCTGCAAAAGAATGTTAAAAACATCTGGGTGTGCTTTTTCAACCTCATCAAGCAATAGCACAGAGTAAGGTCGGCGTCTGACAGCTTCAGTCAAATACCCCCCTTCTTCGTAACCAACGTAACCTGGAGGCGCACCAATCAAGCGAGCCACCGAGTGTTTCTCCATAAACTCAGACATATCAACTCGAACCATTGCCTGCTCAGTGTCAAACAAGAATTTCGCTAACGACTTACAAAGCTCCGTTTTACCCACCCCTGTCGGCCCCAGGAAGAGGAAAGACCCGTTAGGACGGTTAGGATCTGCTAAACCTGATCGAGAACGCCTAACCGCATTAGACACCGCTGAGACCGCTTCATTTTGCCCCATCACAGATTCATGCAATGCACCTTCCATACGCAACAACTTATCTCGCTCTCCCTCAAGCATTTTATCAACCGGAATACCCGTCCATCGAGAAACAACAGTCGCAATCTCTTCTTCCGTCACGCGTCTTTTCAGTAACCGCGTCTCTGTATTTTCCTCTGCTTGACTGGCCTTTTCGATTTCAGTCTCAAGCATTGGAATCACGCCATACTGAAGCTCGGACATTTTCGCTAAATTACCACTACGGCGAGCCTCTTCCATCTCATGACGAACCGCTTCTAATTCTTCTTTCAGCTTTTGCGCCCCCTGAACCGCAGCTTTCTCAGCGTTCCAGATCTCTTCTAAATCAGAAAATTGTTTCTGCAAACCATCAATTTCACTATCCAACTCCGCCAGTCTCAGCTTAGAAGCTTTGTCTTTTTCCTTCTTAAGTGCCTCTCTTTCAATTTTCAACTGGATTAAGCGGCGCTCCAAACGATCCATATCCTCGGGCTTAGAATCCATTTCCATCCGGATGCGACTACCGGCTTCATCAATCAAATCAATGGCTTTATCTGGTAATTGACGGTCGGTAATGTAGCGCTGGGAAAGCTTAGCCGCCGCAATGATCGCAGAGTCTGTAATATCAACGCCGTGGTGTACTTCGTAACGCTCCTTCAAGCCTCGCAAAATAGCGATGGTATCCAATACACTCGGCTCTTCCACTAGCATTTTTTGGAAGCGTCGCTCCAACGCGGCGTCTTTCTCAATATATTGACGATATTCATTCAACGTCGTTGCACCGACACAATGGAGTTCCCCCCGTGCCAAAGCAGGTTTGAGCATATTGCCGGCGTCCATCGAGCCTTCTGACTTACCCGCTCCTACCATGGTATGAATTTCATCTATAAATAAAATGATCTGCCCTTCTTGTTTGGACAATTCATTAAGTAAAGCTTTTAAGCGCTCTTCAAATTCTCCGCGGTACTTAGCGCCGGCAATTAACGCCGCCATATCAAGCGACAACACACGTTTGTTTTTTAGACCTTCAGGTACTTCACCATTTATAATGCGCTGCGCTAAGCCTTCAACAATCGCGGTCTTACCTACTCCAGGTTCACCAATTAAAACGGGGTTATTCTTACGGCGACGCTGCAAAACTTGTATCGTACGGCGAATTTCATCATCTCGTCCGATCACTGGGTCAAGCTTGCCCTCTGCCGCCCTTGCGGTAAGGTCTACCGTATATTTATCTAAAGCTTGACGGTTTTCTTCTGCATCAGGATCATTAATAGAATCACCACCGCGAATGCTGTCAATGACAGTGGCAATGTCCGCCTTCGTGACACCACTTGCTTTTAGGCTTTTGGCAAGATCATCTTTGCCATCAAACATCGCCATCAATACCAATTCAGAAGAGATAAACTGATCTTTTCTCTTTTGTGCTTCTTTGTCCGCTAAATTCATTAGCCGACCTAGCTCAGGTGACATCTGAACATTCCCATCATGATCCTGAACCTTAGGAAGACGAGACAGCAACTCATTTAAACTTTCACGAAATTTAGCAACGGGAATGCCCGCTTGCTGTAAAATAGGGCGAGTACTTCCCCCTTGCTGATCCAGCAAGGCAATCATCAAATGAAGCGACTCGATATAAGAATGATCCTGCCCCAAGGCAACGGACTGAGCATCGGAAAGCGCCAACTGCAATTTACTGGTTAAACGATCTATACGCATGATCTGACATCCTTTGAAAAATAAGATGGAATATTACGATTAAGAACTTAATAGTTCTCAAAAATGACTTTTCAAGATCTTCAGTGTCATTTTTTTGACACCCATCAATAAAACAGAGGATTATTTAGCTATCTATCCAAATAACAGAGGCCATTCGCCCCGTTTTACCATCACGTCTGTACGAATAAAAATTCGCCTTGTCTGAAAAAGTACAATGATCACCACCATAAACTTGGGTAACGCCAGCGGCATGCAAGCGCTGTCTCGCTAACAAATAAAGGTCGCCCAACCATTTATCCGACGCTTGCGTCGCTTTAAAAGCCTCTTCCGCCTCAGGATACAATGTCATAAAGGCCTGTCTCACTTCGCCACCAACCTCAAAGGCTGTCGCTCCAATCGCAGGCCCCAACCACGCCATGACACTACTTTTATTATCAAATTGCGCCAGTGTCGACTCTAAAACACCAGCGCATAGGCCACGCCAACCAGCATGAGCAACCGCTACCTGTGTGCCCGATTGATTACAAAAAAACACGGGGAGGCAATCCGCTGTTAATACTGCACAAACTTGATTTAAAGCATCAGAAAAAGCCGCATCGGCGCTTTTAGGTAAAAAGTCGCAAGGCAATTTCACAACGTCTGTGCCATGCACTTGATTTAGCCAAACAACCGAATCAGGCATGTTGATAAAGGACGCAAACAAATGTCGATTTTGAATGACTGCTTCAGGATTGTCCTGTACGTGAACGCCTAGGTTCAGTCCATCAAACGGTGTACAACTGACCCCGCCAATACGAGTAGAAACATAAGCACAAACAGAAGAGGGAGCGGGCCAATTAGGCTGAATAAAAGAAGATTTATGAGAAGACATCAGTCTCTCCAAACAAAACCAGTAGTAAGTAATAAAGGCAGCCGAAGCTGCCTTATTTTTAGAAATATTCTGAGTCGCTGCTATCAGATTCTAGCGTATCGGCTTTAAGCGCTTCCAATAATCGCTTCATATCATCAGGCAAATCGACTTCCCACTCCATCCATTCACCAGTAACGGGATGAGAGAGCTCCAACCTTTTAGCATGCAATGCCTGTCGACGAAAACTACGCAATTGTCTCTGCAATTCCGGCGTACAAGCTTTTGGCATCTTCAGACGACCACCATACTGAGGGTCTCCAATCAATGGATACTGAATAAACGCCATGTGAACACGAATCTGATGGGTACGTCCTGTTTCGAGCTTCAAGCGAATATGCGTATGATTCTTAAAGCGCTCAACAAGTCTATAATGCGTGACAGCATCTTTACCATGTAAAGGCTCCACCGCTTGTTTCTGACGATTATGAGGATGGCGGCCAATGGGCTCATTCACCGCGCCCCCACCCGTCATGACACCGATGGATATAGCCTCATATTCACGTCCCATACTGCGCTCTTGTAGCTGGGAAACTAAATCAGTCTGCGCTACTAACGTTTTCGCAACAACCATTAAACCGGTAGTCTCTTTATCAAGCCGATGTACGATGCCTGCACGCGGTATATGTGCAGTTTCAGGAGCATGGTGAAGAATCGCGTTCATTAAAGTGCCGTCACGATTACCAACAGCCGGATGCACAACCAAACCCGCGGGCTTGTTCACAATCATAATTGAACTGTCTTCATAAACGATATCGAGCGCCATTTCCTGCGCTTCATGGTCCTCTTGAGCCTCGATAACAATATCAAGTGTAACCATCTCACCACCAAACAACTTTTCTTTTGGTTTAATGATTTGACCATCTACTTTCAAGGCACCTTCTTTAATCCAGCTTTGGATACGTGAACGTGAATAGTCGTTAAACAATTCCGTCGCGATCTGATCAAACCGATTACCACCCAAATCGAAAGGAACTTGGGCTTCTTTTACTATGCGCTCTGCCATACAATGTACTTAAGTCTGTTGTTTTCAGTTCATTGATTTTATCATTGAGTCTGAAAGTGAAAAAAACGTGTAGCGCCTTGCACTTCATCATCTTTCGCAATATAACGCTACAAAATGCCGATTTAGGCTAATCTACTACCATATCAAGGTTTTGATTATACATGGGATTTCATCACTCGTTGCTCCGATTCTCTGGAATAGTTAGTTTTTCTTTATTCATTGTTGCTTGCTCCAGCAAACAAGTACAAGAACCAGACCTGCCTGAACGTACTTATTACGATAAAGCTCAGCAAGCACTGGAAGAAAACCTTCCTTCCACCGCCATAAAACACCTAAAAGATTTAGACTCTCGCTACCCATTTGGTGAGTTCAGTGCTCGTGCAGAACTGGATTTAATTTATGCCCAAATTGAAGCCAGTGACTTCATAGCCGCCCACGCGACCGCCGATAGGTTCATCAAAAATCACCCGGAACATGACTCCGTCGATTACGCCTATTACATGCGTGCACTTTCTACTTACAAAGGTGCCGAGAGCTTAATGTCTCGCTATCTAAACTTAGACCCAAGCGAAAGAGACTCAAAAGAACTGGCAAAGGCATTTAATGAACTTGCAGACTTTACCTCTCGCTACCCGAACAGCACCTTTGCTCCTGATGCAAAAGCACGGATGTATTATTTACGTGAAATGGTGTCACGCCATGAATTGCAAGTGGCTCACTATTATCTAAAAAGAAAAGCACCTCTTTCTGCTTTACGTCGCAGCCAAGAAGTCATTCAGCATTACCCAAGCACTCGGTCTGTCGAAGAAGCTCTGGCGATTTCAGTCCAATCTTATAATGATCTAGAACAGACAGATCTAGCGCAAATAAATCTTGCCGTGTTGAAGCAAAGCTTCCCCAATTCTTCGCATATTGACAGTGAAGGTAACTTCATTGCCCTTGAACTTCCAAACGACGCTGACCCAAGCTTTTTATATTGGGTTACCTTTGGGCTAATCGATTAATATCCAGTAACCACGAACCGCTTAGCGAGCAGGGAAGAGGATTTCCTCTTGACCTGCTTCCCAAGCTGTATTTTTAACCATCACAACAGATTTAAACCTTTCAGAATTCAAAAACTTAGCCAACCACACTTTTACGTTGTGATATTCAGATAATTCAAACCATGCTTGATCAACAGCAGCAAATTGTCGCACAAATGGGAACACCGCAATATCTGCCACACTAACACTCTCACCAAATATAAATGCACTTTCCTTTAAACGTTTATCTAAACGCTGTAAAAAGACCTCTCCTTTACGACGGTAATAACCTTCACTAAATTCAGGGTATCGATCTGCGTATTTATAACGATCCAACCAATACTTAAAGAAGCGATCATTATATTTTATCCATGCTTTCACTTTATTTTGTTTAATAATTTGAAAGGGCCATAGAGTATCCAAAGAAATGTAACTATCTGCCTTCGAAAGCGCCCAAAAAATAATATCCAAGCTTTCTGGGTATCTAGCGCCATCGACATCTATAAGCTGAGGCACACTTGACCGACCGCCTAAGGATAATAAGGCAACAGGCTTTGACTTTAAGACAACCTCCCTTAAATACACAGGCACACCGAGAAGAGCAATAACGTATCTAGCTCTTATGGCATAAGGGCAACGCCTAAACGAATACAGCACTGGCAACACAATAACCTCCGACATTTAGCGTACATATTACAAATTATAAGCATAAAAAAGCCATGCTGTATAAAGCATGGCTTTTTGAAAATAATCAAAGGTTTAACTATACAATAGTTACATTCTCAGCCTGAGGACCTTTTTGCCCATCAGTGACTTCAAAAGTCACTTTTTGACCTTCTTGTAGAGTACGACGACCATCACCGTTTATAGAACGGAAATGAACAAAAACATCCGCCCCACCTTCACGTTCAATAAATCCAAACCCTTTTTCATCATTAAACCACTTAACAATACCTGATACTAACTGACCTGACATAACAACCTCATTTTTTATGTTGCCCTTAAATAAGCAATCTTTTAACTACGCTAAAAATAATTAGACTTTCAGCAACGATCTAACCGTTAAACATAATATAGAAAATTCGAACTAAATAAATACGCTAACACTTCGATAATATGTCGTAAAAAATAAAATAGAAACCAAGTATTGTTAAAAAAAGTAATAGTTAATACGTAACAACCATAGTGCAAATTCAAAACTCAAAGCGCACCTACGGAAATCAAACCACCAAAAATCCAAAACAGTGCATTTTCCAAAAGATAAAAAAGAAAGCACCAAAAAAATGCACAACTGGAATAATTATTGCTTAATTCCAGAACGATTTCAGATTGACAGAATAAAAAGCCCATAAAGCCCCATAAAAGAGCACCGGAAAGTGAGAAAATCCATTACGGTGCAATAAAAACATTAGGAGCCATCCGTGACAGCCACAAACAGTGCAGTAGAAATGCTCGTTTCTAGTTCAAATACTCTTTTCATACTACTTGGCGCGATCATGGTATTTGCCATGCATGCCGGATTTGCTTTTTTAGAAGTCGGTACAGTACGTCATAAAAATCAGGTCAATGCGCTCGTCAAAATCATGACAGATTTTGCAGTATCGGCACTTGTCTATTTCTTTGTCGGCTATCAAATTGCCTATGGTGTTAACTTCTTCGAAAGTGCAGCCACCCTGTCTCAGGAGAATGGCTACGCACTTGTAAAGTTCTTCTTTTTGATGACATTTGCCGCCGCAATACCAGCGATTATCTCAGGCGGTGTTGCTGAACGAGCAAAATTTTACCCTATGTTAATATCCGCCGCCGCTATTGTAGGTATCGCCTATCCATTTTTTGAAGGTATCGTATGGAATGGAAATTATGGAGTTCAAGGCTGGTTAGAAGAACAATATGGTGCTCCTTTTCATGACTTTGCAGGATCAGTTGTCGTTCACGCTTTTGGAGGCTGGGTTGCTCTTGCTGCTATTATTTTGCTCGGCACTCGTAATGGCCGTTTTAGGCATGGTAAATTAGTCGCCTTTGCACCATCAAACATTCCTTTTCTTGCATTAGGGGCTTGGATCCTTTGTATAGGCTGGTTTGGCTTTAACGTCATGTCAGCACAAACGCTAGATGGCATTAGCGGCTTGGTCGCCGTGAACTCTCTAATGGCCATGGTTGGAGGCATTATTGCTGCCATGATATTTGGCAAAAATGATCCGGGGTTTATTCATAATGGCCCATTGGCCGGGCTTGTTGCAATATGCGCGGGATCAGACATTATGCACCCCATTGGCGCATTGGCGACTGGCGCATTTGCTGGCGCCATTTTCACATTTTTATTCACCCATATTCAGCAAAAATTCAAACACACTGATGATGTTCTTGGTGTCTGGCCGTTGCATGGCGTTTGTGGTGCATGGGGAGGCGTTGCAGCAGGAATTTTCGGATCAGAGGCACTTGGAGGTTTAGGCGGCGTGAGCTTTATGTCTCAGCTTATAGGGAGCCTAGGTGGTATTATAGTTGCCACATTATCTGGATTTATTGTTTACGGCATGGTTAAAGTCGTCAGTGGATTACGCTTAAGCGAAGAGGATGAATTCAATGGCGCAGACTTATCCATCCATAAAATTGGTTCTATTGGTAAAGAGTAAAATACTCTAGCTCACTACGAACTAAAAGCCTAAGTTTGTTCTAACCACTTTTCATTAGATCAAACTTAGGCTTTTCTATTTTCACCATCCACTAAAGTTAAGTAAAATACACTTTTCCAAAGAGAATTTATTAAATGCAAATTTGGCTGCTAACACACAGTGAAGAATTCAAAAAAATAACTGGAACCGGAAAGCTAGTCAAAGAAATACTGAAAAATGAATGTGACATCATTGAGTGGTCTAGAGTCATGCCGAGCAAAACTATTTTGAATTTATCACCAGAAGATACTCTACTCATCTATCTGTGTGAAAATGAAGAACTCAAATACCATCACGACAGCGGAATAACGGTAAAAAACATAATAATCATTGATGGTACCTGGCAACAAGCTCGAAAAATTTACAACCAATCCCCCTACCTGAAACGATTCAAACATTATGAGATAGCAGACATAAAGTCCGTTTACAGCAAACGTCGCAACCAAAAAGTCGCAGGGTTATGTACAGCAGAAGTCGCAATTCACTTATTAGCAAAATATCAGCATCCAGCAATGCCGACTCTACTCGATAGGTTTACTGAATTTAATCGGTAACGCTCACTCTAATTTCGCCAAGATACTCAACCCAAGCCACCATTTCATCGCCAACAACAACAGCACCTACATTTTCAGGTGTACCTGTCATGATCAAATCACCCGGTCTTAATTCAAAAACCTCTGATAATTTACAAATAACCTCTGCAATAGACCAAGTTAAATTTGAAACACGACTAATCTGCTTAATATCACCGTTAACCTTTAAACCAATTTCCGCTTTTGCAATATCAACAGTAAGACGATCATTTTTTAAACGTATTGGACTTATTGGGGCAGACTCATCAAATGATTTCCCTACCTCCCAAGGACGACTCTTCTTTTTTGCTTGCGCCTGGAGATCACGTCGTGTCATATCCAAACCGACAGCGTAGCCAAGGATTGCATCAACTGCTTGTTCCGCGGTTAAATTACGACCCGCTTTACCTATAGCAATAACAAGTTCAACCTCATATTCGAACTGTGACGAAGCCATAGGATAGGAAATATCGGTCACGTCAGAAAAACCAGCAGGAACAACACATGACGCATCTTTCGCAAAAAAGAATGGAGGGTCTCTTTCAGGATCATCGCCCATTTCTTTTGAGTGCTCAGCGTAATTTCGACCAACGCAATACACTCGCCCAACTGGGAAAATCTGATCACTTTCCACAACAGGCAAAAATACACGCTTTTGTTCCGGTATAATATGTGTCACATAAACCTCAAAATAATAGGCAGACTAAATTTAAAAGTGCCCTGCTTTTAACCAAATAAAACAATTTGACACAACATTCCAACGGTCTAATGAAAACTCAGGCTCTCGTAGCCAACCGCCAGTAGTCATTAGATTACCACCGTATTGTGCCTGCCCAGATATAATGAATAACTCAACGGAAGAACATAAGTCCAATTGCCTTAATATATCGTCACCATTTCGAATACGAATAAGCCAAACTCTCTCTACACCAAACTGATAAAGTGACAAGATTTCTGACTGTCTAGATGACCAAATACTAGGTGTTTCGACATAGACCTGATTCAAGTCTGACACTTGAAACTGGTGCAACTTCACTAATAAGAAACAGCCATCAAAACTATGGGGAGCATGACTAGTACCTGGAGGGTTCCTGAAATAACTACCAGCCTTAAAATCGCCTTTTTCATCGGAAAAAATACCATTTAATACAAGTATTTCTTCACCCAATGGATGCGGGTGAGGACGAAAAACAGAACCAGCTTCGTAGCGTACCAAACTCGTCGCATGACCTCGCTCAGCCTCTTCTCTTGCCAAAGGTTTTCTATGAACGCCAGACATAGGACTGGCAATCCAATCAATTTTGCCCGTATCCATGAATACCGTTTCAGAAAAGTCCATGTTGAGCATAATTAACTGCCAGCCACCTTAAAAAATAAGTTTAACGGCTTGATTAAATAACAATCAAGTTATTCCTTATTTTTAAAATAAAACTGCACAATAAAAAAAGGCACCAGATGTTGCCATCTGGTGCCAAAATGTTCCAACAAATCCGCCTACAAGAGAAGAAATATGGAACCTTGAATGATCTTGCTTAACGTAAGGCTCCTACCTTAATTAGACAAATAGGAGCCTTAGAGTAAATAAAATCACCTATTAAAGAAGATCTTAGAAACCGTAGTAAACACCAACAGAAGTTTGAGTATCAGTATCGTTGTTAGAAGCATTCTCATACTTACCAACTTCACCGAACACATAAACGTTAGATGCAAGGCTGTAAGTTACACCAGCAGCGTATTCGTTAAAGTCATTAGAGCCAGCAGCATCAGGATCAACATTCTGATAAGAAGCGTACACATCACCAACACCGTAACCGTAACGGGCAGCTAGACCTAATACATCTTGAGTATCTTCAGTCGTTTCATACTTACCCGTAACAGACAAGTTAGCCATCGGCATAACTGTAACGGCTAAACCTGTAGTCGCTTTAGGATCAGTCGCTGAAGTATTTTCACGAGAATCATAACCCAATGCAACAGACACTAGATCAGTAGAGTATTTAACAACACCCATAACTGAAGTACCATCTGTATTAGATGCAGCTAATTCACTATTGTCACCTTTAACTTGGGCAGCAACTTGAACTTCAAACCCATTCATAGAAGGAGAGAAGTAAGCAATCGTATCGCCTTCAGTCGTTTTTGCAGCGTTTGTCATACCTAGATATTCAAACTGATCAACAGAGTCTTGAATAGCATTGTTGTAAATAGTGTCGAAAGAACCAACTTGTACTTTACCAAAGTTACCTTTCAAACCAACAAACGCTTGGTCAAGACCAACGCTAACGTCACCAGACTTTTGATCAGCGTCAGCTTCTAGCTCATACTTGAAGAAAGCAGTTAGATCATCATTAATTTTTGTTTCGCCTTTCAAGCCGATAGTCGACCCGTTATCTTCAAAATTACTTCCTGCATCTTTGTCTATGTACGCATATTGAATGTTACCGTAAACATCTACTGTAGAACCTTCAGCAGCTTGAACTGATACAGAAGCAAGTGCAGCACTGGACACAGCAATAGCAATAATCGATTTTTTCATTCTCGTTTCCCTTTAAAATATTTAGCTTTTTCTTGTAGGCGCTTGATATGTGCAAGCAACAGTCAAACAATTTAAACATTTCACAGAAATTGACAACCTTATGCGAGCTACTTGCATGCATTATCCATTTTATGATCTTTATTTATGAAATATATAATTAAAAAAGGATATTGAGTGTCATATAAATATCGTAAAAATAAATAAAATTGCTATTTTTCAACCGCTTAAATATCTTAAATTTAAAAACAAAATGAAATGTGAATTTTTTTACTTTAATGACACTTTAGAATGCATTTTTTGAAAATATTGCGTAAACACACAGCGGATTTTCGAAGAAAGGTAACAATTAAAGTGGAATGATTTTAGAGAAAGACGAAGAAATCAAAGTAGAAATGAGCTAGAGGGTCAGAGACCCCCCCTTAGGCGTGTAAAAAAATCTTTTACCACATTAAATCATCAGGAATTTGAAAGTCTGCATAGGGGTCATTATCAACACTCTCGACACGATTATTACAAACAAGTACGTACGAAGAATCCCGCTCATTAATCTTCACAGCAACCGGTTCAGGAATAAGTTCATACTGCTGATCAAGCTTAATGATAGCCAAGCGCCCACGGCTCAAATCATCATGCATTGACTGACTAATATACAGTTTTTTCACTTTTTTATTATCAGTAAAGTGATAAGCAATATCGCCATTTTCTTTTCGAACACGATTTTGATTTATCATCTGACGAATTTGCCCTTGCACCGCTTTAGACTCAGCAAGCTTTTGTCGCTCCAAATTCAAAGCTCGATCTTTCTCTGCTTTATCATCTCTTTGACGCTTCAGCTCTTCCAAACGCTCATCATGATCAGTGGTAACAATTTTGCCTTTTTTAACTTTTTGTTTATGTTGTAAGGTCTCTGCTTTTAATTTTTTAACCTTCTTCTTATCAACGAGACCTACACCCAACAACTGCTCTTGTAATGACTTAGCTGCCACAATAATTAACCTCCGTAATACCAACCAGAATATAATTAACAACATCAAACTGGATATAGAAAAGCCTTAGTATTGAAAGACCCTATCTCGATCTATAAAAACAAAAAAAGCGACTTAAAAGTCGCTTTTTAGCATTCGCACTGCTGAGAGAATCCTCAGCAACGTTACCTTATAAAGGTGTAACGTTTTGAGCTTCAGGGCCTTTTTTGCCTTGAGCTACTTGGAATTCAACTTTTTGGCCTTCAGCCAAAGTTTTGAAACCAGAAGTGTTGATTGCAGAGAAGTGAACAAAAACATCAGGACCTGAATCCTGAGTAATGAAACCGAAACCTTTAGTTTCGTTGAAAAATTTTACTGTACCAGTTACTACGTCAGACATGTCTGTTTATCCTGTAGGTTAAGTTAATTTATACGTAAGTGCTATCACCTACGTTATAGTGCTAAAAAAACTCGGTATTACTTATGATTTAACAGGACGAACATACTGACGTATTATTCGCAACTCTGGACATAAATATTGCCAACTCTTTTAAACGAAGTTCATTCTAGCCCGCTTTGAATCTCTAGGTCAACTAAGTTTTGAAAAAAATATCAATAAAATGTTACCTGTAATCAGATAAGAACAGTAAAAACTGTCGGTATGAATTAGATAGATTTATTTTTTAGTTATGCCTAAATTCAGATAATAAGTGCGACACTGCAATAGAGGTGTAGAGGAAGCCAACTGCTGAAGTTGGTATGATTCTTCTTACCACAGAATGAAGCAGTACCAACATGAATTATCAGCAGTTGACCGAAGGCAAAAGATACCAGATTTCCGCTCTTTTAGGACAAGAAATATCAGTGGCAAATATTGCACGAACACTGAATTGTCATAGAGCGACGGTTTATCGTGAGCTAAAGCGGAATAAAAAAGTAACAGAATATTGCCCTGACAAAGCTCAAAGCGCTTTTTTAATACGGCGAAAAACATCCGCTAAATATCGTATATCATCAAAGACGATTGATTTTATTCGTATTTTAATTGAAATTGACTGGAGTCCTGAGCAAGTCTCTGACGTACTCAAAAACTGTGGTGTTCCTGTTAGTCATGAATGGATTTATCAGTACATCCATGATGACAAAAGAAACAAAGGGACACTTTATCGCCATTTGAGACAAGGAAAAAAACGCTACCGGAAAGGCCAGCGAACGAAAGCAGAAGTGATTAAAAACAAGGTCTCTATTGATGAGCGCCCAGCCATTGTAGAGACAAAAAAGCGTTTTGGTGATTGGGAAATAGACACTGTTTTAGGCAAACATGGAACAGGTTCTATCGTCACCTTGTTAGAAAGAAAGACGCGCTTTTACCTCATAAAGAAAGTGGATTCGAAATCAGCTAAAGATGTGACTCAAGCGACTATAGAGTTATTGATGCCGTTTAAAGATCATGTACACACGATCACAGCCGATAATGGCCGAGAGTTTGCCTACCATGCTGAGATAGCTGAAGCATTAAATACGAAAGTGTATTTTGCTCATCCATATAGCTCTTGGGAGCGTGGCGCTAATGAAAATAGCAACGGACTTTTAAGGCAGTATGTACCCAAAGGCACTGATTTAAGAGAAGTTACAGAAGAGAGAATACACTTCGCGATGAGACGAATAAACTATCGTCCAAAAAAGTGTCTAGGGTTCAAGCAACCAGCGATGGTTTTTAAAGAAATGTGCTTAGTTGCTTGAAATAAAAAGTGTCGCACTTCGGACTTGAATTCGGGTGAAACAAAACCCCTTCTCATCTATTTCATTTGATCCTGAGCAACACCGACAGCAATTTAAAGACGCCCTCACGGCACCTCAAAATGCTTCACCTAATGAGATTATGGCCTTATTAGGTATAACTTTTAATACTCAACGCGCTCTCCTAGCAGCTATCCAAACCGCGAAAAGGCGAGTACCGAAGTGCCCAACAAGTCCTACTCAGTGAGTTAGCAGACAACACGCGTTAATCCATATCCCGCCTATACAAAAGTCCACTTCAGAATGAAGCAGGCTTTTTTTGTGCATAAAAAAAGGCTTATCCCCAGATTAGCAAGAATACATGAGGGTATTTATACTGTAAGTTTGCATTCAATCACCTCACACACTATCAGGCATCTTTATGTTCCAGCACCAAGATAGACGACGCCTTCCCTGATCACTTTTCTTAACCATTTATTTCAGCCAAAAAAAAGCCCTGACAGCGTTAGCTATCAGGGCTCTCTTAATTTAAGCTTGACGACGACCTACTCTCACATGGGATCTCCCACACTACCATCGGCGATGGCGCTTTTCACTTCTGAGTTCGGGATGGGATCAGGTGGTTCAACGCCTCTATGATCGTCAAGCAATTCTGCTGCGTTCGTTCCGGTGGTGTCTTTAGATGATAATGTCTATCCTCTGTTTCTTCCCACCAAAACACGCGAAGACATGCTTGGATCTTTAACAATTCTTTTTTGAAATAACAATAATCAAGGTTAAACCGATGTTCATCATTGCTGATGTGTATCGTAATCTGTGTCTGTGTTTTTAAAGTATTATTCTTTAAAACCACTTTGGTGTTATATGGTCAAGCCTCACGAGCAATTAGTATTGGTTAGCTCAATGCCTCACAGCACTTACACACCCAACCTATCAACGTCCTAGTCTCGAACGGCTCTTTAGGGGACTTATGTCCCAGTGAGATCTTATCTTGAGGGAGGCTTCCCGCTTAGATGCTTTCAGCGGTTATCCCGTCCGAACGTAGCTACCCGGCAATGCCACTGGCGTGACAACCGGAACACCAGAGGTTCGTCCACTCCGGTCCTCTCGTACTAGGAGCAGCTCCTCTCAAATCTCAAACGTCCACGGCAGATAGGGACCGAACTGTCTCACGACGTTCTAAACCCAGCTCGCGTACCACTTTAAATGGCGAACAGCCATACCCTTGGGACCGGCTTCAGCCCCAGGATGTGATGAGCCGACATCGAGGTGCCAAACACCGCCGTCGATGTGAACTCTTGGGCGGTATCAGCCTGTTATCCCCGGAGTACCTTTTATCCGTTGAGCGATGGCCCTTCCATACAGAACCACCGGATCACTAAGACCTACTTTCGTACCTGCTCGACGTGTCTGTCTCGCAGTTAAGCGTGCTTTTGCCTTTACACTCTACGCATGATTTCCGACCATGCTGAGCACACCTTCGTGCTCCTCCGTTACTCTTTGGGAGGAGACCGCCCCAGTCAAACTACCCACCACACAGTGTCCTCGATCCAGATAATGGACCTGAGTTAGAACCTCAAACATACCAGGGTGGTATTTCAAGATTGGCTCCAATAGAACTAGCGTCCTATCTTCAAAGCCTCCCACCTATCCTACACAAATAGGTTCAAAGTTCACTGTGAAGCTATAGTAAAGGTTCACGGGGTCTTTCCGTCTAGCCGCGGATACACAGCATCTTCACTGCGATTTCAATTTCACTGAGTCTCGGGTGGAGACAGTGTGGCCATCGTTACGCCATTCGTGCAGGTCGGAACTTACCCGACAAGGAATTTCGCTACCTTAGGACCGTTATAGTTACGGCCGCCGTTTACTTGGGCTTCGATCAAGAGCTTCGCTTGCGCTAACCCCATCAATTAACCTTCAAGCACCGGGCAGGCGTCACACCCTATACGTCCACTTTCGTGTTTGCAGAGTGCTGTGTTTTTAATAAACAGTCGCAGCCACCTGGTATCTTCGACCGACTAGTGCTTACGGAGCAAGTCCTTCACACCGGCCGGCGTACCTTCTCCCGAAGTTACGGTACCATTTTGCCTAGTTCCTTCACCCGAGTTCTCTCAAGCGCCTTGGTATTCTCTACCTGACCACCTGTGTCGGTTTGGGGTACGGTCAATGTATATCTGAAGCTTAGAAGTTTTTCCTGGAAGCATGGCATCAACCACTTCGCCCAAAAGAGGGCTCGTCATCAGTTCTCGATCTTCCCACTAAAGGGAGGTGCCCGGATTTGCCTAAGCACCTAACCTACCGCCTTAAACACAGACAACCATCGCTGTGCTGGCCTAGCCTTCTCCGTCTCTCCATCGCAATATACATCGGTACAGGAATATTAACCTGTTTTCCATCGACTACGCATTTCTGCCTCGCCTTAGGGGCCGACTCACCCTGCCCTGATTAACATGGGACAGGAAACCTTGGTCTTCCGGCGGGGGAGTTTTTCACTCCCCTTATCGTTACTCATGTCAACATTCGCACTTCTGATACCTCCAGCCTGCCTTACAGCTTGACCTTCAACGGCTTACAGAACGCTCCTCTACCATGCCTAATAAATTAAGCATCCGTAGCTTCGGTGTACAGTTTGAGCCCCGTTATATCTTCCGCGCAGGCCGACTCGACTAGTGAGCTATTACGCTTTCTTTAAAGGATGGCTGCTTCTAAGCCAACCTCCTAGCTGTCTAAGCCTTCCCACATCGTTTCCCACTTAACTGTAACTTTGGGACCTTAGCTGACGGTCTGGGTTGTTTCCCTTTCCACGACGGACGTTAGCACCCGCCGTGTGTCTCCCGTAATTGCACTCATTGGTATTCGGAGTTTGCATGGGGTTGGTAAGTCGGGATGACCCCCTAGCCCAAACAGTGCTCTACCCCCAATGGTGAGATACGAGGCGCTACCTAAATAGCTTTCGAGGAGAACCAGCTATCTCCGAGCTTGATTAGCCTTTCACTCCTATCCACAAGTCATCCCCAGCCTTTTCAACGGATGTGGGTTCGGTCCTCCAGTTGATGTTACTCAACCTTCAACCTGCTCATGGATAGATCGCCCGGTTTCGGGTCTATTCCCAGCAACTAAACGCCCTATTAAGACTCGGTTTCCCTACGGCTCCACTACATGCTTAACCTTGCTACTGAAAATAAGTCGTTGACCCATTATACAAAAGGTACGCAGTCACGGAACTAAGTCCGCTCCCACTGCTTGTACGTACACGGTTTCAGGATCTATTTCACTCCCCTCACAGGGGTTCTTTTCGCCTTTCCCTCACGGTACTGGTTCACTATCGGTCAGTCAGGAGTATTTAGCCTTGGAGGATGGTCCCCCCATATTCAGACAGGATATCACGTGTCCCGTCCTACTCGTTTTCACTATAATGGCATTTTCGTATACGGGGCTATCACCCTCTACGGCGGCTCTTTCCAGAGCCTTCTACTAACACCAAAATAACTTAAGGGCTAATCCCCTTTCGCTCGCCGCTACTTAGGGAATCTCGGTTGATTTCTTTTCCTAAGGGTACTTAGATGTTTCAGTTCCCCTCGTTCGCCTCGTATGGCTATGTATTCACCATACGATACCCGCAAGCGGGTGGGTTTCCCCCATTCGGACATGTTCGGATCAAAGTCTGTTTATCGACTCCCCGAACCTTTTCGCAGATTACCACGTCCTTCATCGCCTCTGACTGCCAAGGCATCCACCGTGCACGCTTGGTCACTTGACCATATAACCCAAAGTAGTTTCATGCCGAAGCACTTACTAACGTTAGATCACAACCAAAGAGCTTTTGTATCTCTTTGGATTTACGATAATAGAAGTCACTAGGTTAAAGTGAACTTCCACCGGTTTAACACTTGATTTATCGTTATTTCAAAATTCGAATTGTTAAAGAGCAAGTTTAGTGCAAAGCACTAAGTCAGAGACTAAAAATCATCAAGCACTTGAAGTGTTGATGCTTAGTATCTTGCTTAGGACTCTAGCTAAATCTTTTCACACAGAAAATAAGTAAGAAATGGTGGAGCTATGCGGGATCGAACCGCAGACCTCCTGCGTGCAAAGCAGGCGCTCTCCCAGCTGAGCTATAGCCCCATATCTTTTACTTATCGAGTATTTGGTGGGTCTGGGCCGATTTGAACGGCCGACCTCACCCTTATCAGGGGTGCGCTCTAACCAACTGAGCTACAGACCCAAATACTTTCTGTGCTTCTTATAAATTAGACATCAGATAATTTGTGTGAACGCTCACCAGAGGTTTCTATCGTTTAAGGAGGTGATCCAGCCCCAGGTTCCCCTAGGGCTACCTTGTTACGACTTCACCCCAGTCATTGACCACTCCGTGGTAACCGCCATCCCCGAAGGGTTAAGCTAGCTACTTCTGGAGCAATCAACTCCCATGGTGTGACGGGCGGTGTGTACAAGGCCGGGAACGTATTCACCGTGACATTCTGATTCACGATTACTAGCGATTCCGACTTCATGGAGTCGAGTTGCAGACTCCAATCCGGACTACGACGTACTTTGTGGGATTCGCTCACTATCGCTAGCTTGCAGCCCTCTGTATACGCCATTGTAGCACGTGTGTAGCCCTACTCGTAAGGGCCATGATGACTTGACGTCGTCCCCACCTTCCTCCGGTTTGTCACCGGCAGTCTCCTTAAAGTTCCCACCATTACGTGCTGGCAAATAAGGACAAGGGTTGCGCTCGTTACGGGACTTAACCCAACATTTCACAACACGAGCTGACGACAGCCATGCAGCACCTGTCTCACAGTTCCCGAAGGCACCATCTGATCTCTCAAATGTTCTGTGGATGTCAAGAGTAGGTAAGGTTCTTCGCGTTGCTTCGAATTAAACCACATGCTCCACCGCTTGTGCGGGCCCCCGTCAATTCATTTGAGTTTTAACCTTGCGGCCGTACTCCCCAGGCGGTCTACTTATTGCGTTAGCTGCGCCACTAAGTCATTACAACCCAACGGCTAGTAGACATCGTTTACGGCGTGGACTACCAGGGTATCTAATCCTGTTTGCTCCCCACGCTTTCGCACCTCAGTGTCAGTATTAGTCCAGGGTGTCGCCTTCGCCACTGATGTTCCTTCCTATATCTACGCATTTCACCGCTACACAGGAAATTCCACACC
Source organism: Marinomonas maritima (assembly GCF_024435075.2). Taxonomy (NCBI): domain Bacteria; kingdom Pseudomonadati; phylum Pseudomonadota; class Gammaproteobacteria; order Oceanospirillales; family Oceanospirillaceae; genus Marinomonas; species Marinomonas maritima. Next base: position 411,426 of record NZ_JAMZEG020000003.1, read on the forward strand.
CCTCTACCATACTCTAGCTAGCCAGTATCGGGTGCCATTCCAAGGTTGAGCCCTGGGATTTCACATCCGACTTAACAAACCACCTACGCGCGCTTTACGCCCAGTAATTCCGATTAACGCTTGCACCCTCTGTATTACCGCGGCTGCTGGCACAGAGTTAGCCGGTGCTTCTTCTGGGGCTAACGTCAAAGCAATGAAGTATTAATCCACTACTCTTCCTCACCCCTGAAAGTGCTTTACAACCCTAAGGCCTTCTTCACACACGCGGCATGGCTGGATCAGGCTTGCGCCCATTGTCCAATATTCCCCACTGCTGCCTCCCGTAGGAGTCTGGGCCGTGTCTCAGTCCCAGTGTGACTGGTCATCCTCTCAGACCAGTTAGAGATCGTCGCCTTGGTAGGCCTTTACCCTACCAACTAGCTAATCTCACGCAGGCTCATCTAATAGCGGAAGGCTCCGAAGAGTCCCCTCCTTTCCCCCTCAGGGCGTATGCGGTATTAGCATGCGTTTCCACATGTTGTCCCCCTCTACTAGGCAGATTCCTACGCGTTACTCACCCGTCCGCCGCTCGTCAGCAGGAGCAAGCTCCCCTGTTACCGCTCGACTTGCATGTGTTAAGCCTGCCGCCAGCGTTCAATCTGAGCCATGATCAAACTCTTCAGTTAAAAGTTTGCTCACTCAAATCTTATTACACTAACTATAACTTAATCGATTCGTCATCCCGAAGAACAACAAATCAACATAAAGCGATTGCCGTGTAGACTCTCGTAAGACTTCAATTTTTTTGATCAACTACATCTCGGTAAAACCGGTCTGCGATGATCTTCTGAAGCCTCTAGCGAGCGCCCACACAAATTATCTGATTATCTATTTTAAAGAGCGATCTGATCTTCGGTTCAACGTTCTTACTAAGTAAGTTACAAACTGTTGTTTGCGTCGTTGTCCGTGTCAGTGGAGGCGTATAATACAGCCTGAATCTTTTAGCGCAAGCCCTTTTTTAAAGTTTTTTACTTTTGTTTCGTTCACGTTACAAATAATAGAAAAGGCGCCTCTGCGCCTTTTCTATAATAGTGATTAGATTATTAGCCACCAACGTAACTAAGCATAACACCTGCAGCTACAGCAGAGCCGATAACACCTGCCACATTTGGCCCCATAGCGTGCATCAGTAAAAAATTCTGTTTATTAGCTTCAAGGCCAACTTTATTAGCAACTCGAGCCGCCATAGGCACCGCCGATACACCCGCCGCACCAATTAATGGATTAATTGCTTCAGCTGAAAATCTATTCATCAGTTTTGCCATCAAAATACCTGCAGCAGTACCGATAGAAAATGCAATCAATCCTAAACTCAAAATCCCTAAGGTTTCTAAATTCAAAAAATCCTCGGAACTTAATTTCGAACCAACCCCTAAACCAAGGAAGACAGTCACAATATTAATCAAGGCATTTTGCGCCGTATCACTTAAGCGATCCACCACACCACATTCACGCATCAGATTGCCAAAACAAAACATACCCAAAAGAGGTGCTGCCGAAGGCAAAAACATAGCAACCAAAATAATTACTACGAGAGGAAAAACAATCTTCTCTTTCTTCGTTACTGGCCTTAGCTGCTCCATCTTAATAGAACGCTCTTCTTTAGACGTCAGAGCTCGCATAATTGGAGGCTGAATAAGAGGAACTAACGCCATATAAGAATATGCAGCCACAGCAATTGCACCCAGCAAATCAGGAGCAAGGCGACTGGCAACAAAAATAGCCGTCGGACCATCTGCACCACCAATAATACCGATCGCAGCCGCATCAGCTAGAGTAAAGTCCATTATTCCAGACGCACCCAACAATACCGCACCAATAACCGTCGCGAAGATACCAAACTGAGCAGCAGCACCTAACAACAAAGTTTTAGGGTTAGCCAACATAGGACCGAAATCCGTCATAGCCCCCACACCCATGAAAATAATCAAGGGAAACAGGCCAGTCTCAATACCACCATGATATATATAGTATTGCAGACCACCCGGTGAAGTCATGTGTCCAGCAGCGTCATAAACAGGCGCCGCCATAAATCCTGCACCAGGTATATTTACCAAAACCGCACCAATACCAATTGGCAAAAGAAGCAACGGCTCAAAACCTTTTTTTATTGCCAAATAAACCAGCAACAAACCAACACAGATCATCACAAACTGACCGAGCTCAAGCTGATAAATACCGGTATCGTGATAAAGATTAAGTAATTTGTTTTCCATTTTTTATACTTTCCCAGACTACAAAGTAAGAAGTGACTGACCCACTTGCACAGAGTCGCCTTCTTTCACATTAATGGAACCTACCACACCAGATTTAGGCGCTGAAATCTCCGTCTCCATTTTCATGGCTTCAAGAATGATCACAGTATCACCTTCTTCAACTTGCTGACCCGGCGACACCAAGATCTTGAAAATATTACCCGCTAACGGAGAAGGAACATCCTCACCTGAGGTCGATACAGGAGTAACGGATTGCGCAGGCGCGCTTGTAGCACTAACAGCAGGCTGAATATTACTAACATCACCACCCTCCAACACCTGAACTACAAAACGCTGGCCTGACACCTCAACCGTGTAAACACTCGCCTCAGATGCGGAAACAACAGAAGCTGGCTTATCAACAATAGTTTCTTCTAATGTTGGTACAGGCTCAAAGACACTTGCATCACCACGATTCTGAAGAAATCTCAGACCTATCTGTGGAAACAAAGCATAAGTCAGCACATCATCAATTTGATCATCCGCCAATTTGATATTCTTCTCGCGTGACAAGCCAAGCAACTCTTCGGTCAACTTATCCATTTCTGGAGATAGTAAATCTGCAGGGCGACAAGTAATCGCCTCAGCACCATCCAACACTCGAGCTTGAAGCTCCTTATTGAATTCTGCTGGCGCGGCGCCATACTCCCCCTTCAAAATACCAGCCGTTTCTTTTGAGATGGATTTATATCGCTCACCCGTCAAAACATTTAACACAGCTTGAGTTCCAACAATCTGAGATGTTGGCGTAACAAGAGGGATCAAACCTAAATCTTCACGAACTCTTGGAATCTCTTTTAACACTTCATCAAACTTATCCGCAGCACCCTGCTCTTTCAGCTGACCTTCCATATTAGTCAACATACCGCCAGGTACTTGAGCAATAAGAATTCGTGAGTCCGTACCACGAAGAGAACCTTCAAATTTTGCGTATTTCTTTCTCACTTCGCGAAAGTAAGCAGCAATCTCTTCCAATAAAGCCAAATCCAAACCAGTATCTCGGTCCGTCCCTTGCAATGCAGCAACAACAGATTCAGTCGCCGTATGCCCATATGTCATCGACATAGAAGAAATGGCCGTATCAACACGATCAATTCCCGCTTCGACTGCCTTTAGAATTGTCATATCAGACAGCCCAGAAGTAGCATGCGCATGTAACTGAACTTCTAACTGAGTTTGCGCCTTAAGCAAACTCACCAATTCAAAAGCATCGTATGGCGTCAGAATGCCAGACATATCTTTAATAGCAATAGAGTCAGCCCCCATATCCTCAAGCGTCTTTGCATAATCCACCCAATTCTGAGTGGTATGCACTCGACTCTTGGTATATGAAATAGTGCCTTGAGCATGCTTACCTTGTTGCTTAACCGCTTTAATCGCCGTCTCTAAGTTACGAGGGTCATTCATCGCATCAAAAATACGAAAAACATCTACACCATTAAATGCGGCTCGCTCAACAAATTTATTTACAACATCATCAGCATAATGGCGATAACCTAATAGGTTCTGGCCACGCAATAACATTTGCTGCGGTGTTTTTGGCATTGCCTTCTTAAGCTCACGAATGCGCTCCCAAGGGTCCTCACCAATAAATCGAATACAGGAATCGAACGTTGCACCACCCCAAGACTCAAGCGACCAAAAGCCAACTTGATCAAGCTTTTCAGCGATAGGAAGCATATCGTCAATGCGCATGCGTGTTGCAAACAAGGATTGATGAGCATCACGCAAAACGACATCGGTAATGCCTAGAGGTTGCTTAATTAGTGTCATGTTCAGCCTCAAAGAAATTAAATATTAGTAAGTTAAGAGTTTTTATTGTTTCTATGCTGATGCACCGCAGCGGTAATCACCGCCGTCAACTGCGCATCCACACCAGACGAATTAGAAGCGCCAGCCGCAGGCCGTGCTACTATCTCAGGTAAAACTTCAGGGAAAAAATAATTTAACAGGCGTGACATATAGCCTGTAGCGAAAATCAAGACAACCAGAAACAGAAAAACAAAACCCATTCCCAAGACCATCAACCCCAAACCATCTTCAAATAACCCGCTCATAGCATCGATACCTTTGCTTTCAACTTGTTTGTACTGATTAGATATGCTCAGATGCACATCAAATAATATTAGTTATTATTTATTAGCTATAATTTTTACCACAAACCAGAACAGTTTCATATTTTTTTTGCATAACAGTTAGACTTATTTCGTGAACAATTCCTCAAAAGCACCCTTACTCTTGAAAAATACCAGTCCAAATAATCAAATAATACTCGCTGTCGCTCCAATGGAAGGTGTCATGGATCACACAATGCGCAAACTGCTTTCGCAAATTGGCGGCATGGATTACCTCGTCTCAGAATTCGTCCGAGTCACCCAATATTCAATACCAGCGCACACTTTTAAGCGCCTTGTTCCTGAAAACAAAAACAAGGCAGAAACAGAACACAACCACCCCGTTCACACACAGCTTCTAGGAAGCAACGCCGAGCTGATGGCTGAAAGCGCCTTCAACGCCGTAAAAGCTGGAGCTACCCATATTGATGTCAATTTTGGCTGCCCAGCAAAACGCGTAAACGGCCACGGCGGAGGCTCAGTCTTACTGCAAACTCCAAGCGCTCTTTACGACATAATGCACGCCATCCGAAAAACACTACCGACAAACATTCCAGTATCAGCAAAAATACGCTTAGGGTACGAAGATGAAGCATTATTATTTGATAATGTTGCTGCGATAGAAAGTGCAGGCACAGGAAAATTAACCATACACGGCAGAACTAAAAAAGATGGTTACAAGCCACCTGCACGCTGGGAAAAAATAGGAGAGATACAAGATAAAACTAAAATGACTGTGGTGGCAAACGGTGACATTGTCGATGTGGGCTCCTTACTGAGATGCCAAGCCATTACAGGGTGCAACCACTTTATGATTGGCAGAGGATCACTTAGCAATCCATTCATTTACCAGGATCTAAGAGCCGCCATTCGAGGCAACACCATAGAGAACCATCAGCGTGAATTAGTCACGCTTTTCACACACTACACAAAAAGCCTACAACAAGACTATGACGAAGTAGCAACACTAGGAAGACTAAAACAATGGTGCGGACATTTGCGCTTTGAATTCGATGCCATAAGAGAAAATCTACAAACACTAAGACGCTGCAAAAGCGTGAGTGAACTATCACTAGCAATAGAATCAATTACAGAAGCATGAAAAAACAAAAGACAGAATACAGAAAATAAAGAAATATATTGAATTAACTAGGAGGGAAGTGAAAATGGTGCACCCGAGAGGATTCGAACCTCTGACCGCTCGGTTCGTAGCCGAGTACTCTATCCAGCTGAGCTACGGGTGCATAGCAATATTTTTACAAGAAATATTCTAAAGAGGACAACCTTAAAATACTTTTTTTAAATGGTGCACCCGAGAGGATTCGAACCTCTGACCGCTCGGTTCGTAGCCGAGTACTCTATCCAGCTGAGCTACGGGTGCATAGCATATCTTTTCACGAAGTATTTAAAAGTGGATAGCTTAAAAATACTTTATTTGGAATGGTGCACCCGAGAGGATTCGAACCTCTGACCGCTCGGTTCGTAGCCGAGTACTCTATCCAGCTGAGCTACGGGTGCACTACAACAATTCCAGCCTTTTTAGTTCAGAAAGAATAGTTTCTGAAAAGACAAACTTGAATGGCGGAGAGTGAGGGATTCGAACCCTCGATGAGTTTCACCCCATACTCCCTTAGCAGGGGAGCGCCTTCGGCCACTCGGCCAACTCTCCAAACAAGTGCGGCGTAGTATATACGGCTAAAAAATCATGTAAAGACTTTTTGGCGATTTATTTAAAAAATAATATTAAGAGTCTTGAACATCAGGCTGCTGCCCTTGCTCTTGTTGAATGCGAAGATAGATTTCTTCACGATGAACAGACACATCTTTAGGTGCATTAATACCAATGCGTACCTGATTGCCTTTTACACCTAATACAGTGACAGATACTTCATCACCAACCATTAATGTTTCACCCACTCGACGAGTCAGAATAAGCATAAAAATATCTCCCTGTAATAGCTTTTAATCGTTATATAGAAGAATTGCCCCACACACACTGTAGGGCAATTCCTACAAAGCTAATTGTAGCTTCTCAATAAAAATTAAACCATCCATAATGACAGGCTTTATGTATCCAATTGTTACGCCTCTCGAACACTAGATGTCACATCACTCAATTTAAACGCAGAGTGCAACGCCCTAACCGCTAACTCCATGTATTTTTCATCAATAATCACAGACACTTTAATCTCAGAAGTAGAGATCAGTTGAATATTAATTGACTCCGCCGCTAAAGCCCTAAACATAATACTTGCCACACCAGCATGCGAACGCATCCCGACACCGACAATAGATACTTTTGCTATTTTTGCGTCAGAAAGTACAGCAATCGCACCAAGCTCTTTCGCGATACCATTCAAAGTGGACAATGCTTGATTGTATTCATTGCGATGCACCGTAAAAGTAAAGTCGGTTGTACCATCGACAGACACATTTTGAACTATCATATCCACTTCAATATTCGCATCACTAATAGGACCAAGGATCCGCGCAGCAATACCTGGAATATCAGGCACACCTTTTAGAGTTAACTTAGCTTCATCTCTATTGAATGCAATCCCAGAAACCGCTGGCTGCTCCATACTATTACTCCCCTCAGTTGTTATCAACGTACCTTCACCCTCAACAAAACTAGACAGCACCCTAAGTGGCACTTGATACTTGCCAGCAAACTCTACAGCGCGAATCTGCAATACCTTAGAGCCCAGGCTTGCCATTTCCAACATTTCTTCAAAAGTGATCTTATCCAAACGTCGTGCACTGTCTACCACGCGAGGGTCCGTTGTATAAACACCATCCACATCGGTATAAATTTGACACTCATCTGCTTTTAAAGCAGCCGCCAAGGCGACCCCTGTCGTATCAGAACCACCACGACCCAGCGTCGTAATATTGCCAAATTCATCTGAACCTTGAAACCCTGCCGCCACGACCACACGCCCAGCGTCTAAATCTGCACGCATCGCCTCGGTATCAATTTTTTGAATTCTCGCTTTACCATGTGCGCTGTCGGTCGTAATACGAATCTGCGAACCAGTATAAGAACGAGCATCAAGACCACGCTTCATTAGCGCCATAGACAAAAGCGCAATCGTAACCTGCTCCCCCGTTGACAACAGGACATCCATCTCGCGCGCACTAGGTGAATCACTAATGCTTTTAGCAAGATCAATCAGCCTGTTGGTTTCACCACTCATAGCAGAAACAACAACAACAATGTCATCACCTTGCTGCTTGTACTTATAAACCCTATCAGCAACCGCCTCAATACGCTCAGCGGTGCCTACCGAAGTTCCGCCGTATTTTTGAACTAACAACGCCATAATCTTTCCATTACCTACATTCAAGGCTCAAATCGAGCGGACCTATTTATACCCGTTCAACAACCCAATCAGGCACCAATGCCAGCGCATTAGCCAAACCATCGGGATTATTACCGCCAGCCTGAGCCATATCAGGACGACCGCCACCCTTACCATCAACCAAAGGTGCGACCATCTTAATAAGGTCGCCTGCTTTAATTTTTTTCGTTAGCTCTTTAGTAACACCAGCAATCAAGCTAACTTTGCCATCGTTAACAGCCGCAAGCAAAATAACCGCCGACTCTAACTTGCTCTTCAATTCATCCAGCAAATCACGAAGCTCTTTTGGATCAGCAACCTCGACCTGAGCAACCAGCAATTTACCACCTTCAATCGCAACTGCTTGAGACGCCAAATCCGCCCCCGCCAAAGCCGCCATTTTACCTTTCAGTAAATCCAGCTCTTTTTGCAGGCTACGGGCATGTTCATTCAAGGCAACCACTTTATCGAACGTATTTTCTTTATTACCTTTAACCAATCCAGCCACATTACTTAATAGCAATTCAGTGTGACGAGTACTATCGATAGCCGCTTTTCCGGTTAACGCTTCGATTCGACGAACGCCAGCAGCAATGCCACTTTCCGTAATAATTTTAAAGAGACCAATATCACCCGTGCGCTTAACATGCGTACCACCACACAGCTCGATAGAATAGTCCGCTCCCATGGTCAATACGCGCACTTCGCTGTCGTATTTCTCACCGAACAACGCCATCGCACCTTTTTCTTTGGCCGATTCAACGTCCATGATGTCGGTTTCAACAGGACGATTTAGACGAATTTGCTCGTTTACCATGTCTTCGATTTGCTCAATTTCAACCGCAGTAACGCCTTCAAAATGAGAAAAGTCAAAACGCAAACGCTCAGAATCAACCAACGACCCTTTTTGAGTCACGTGATCACCCAGAATACGACGCAATGCTTCATGCATTAAATGTGTAGCAGAATGATTCAACGTTGTTGCCATACGCATCGAGCGATCGACTTCACCCGTCAGCACGTCGCCAACCGATAAATGACCTTCCTTTAACTCACCTTGATGCAAGTGCGCCTTGGCTTGTTTCGTCGTATTAGCCACTTTGAACGCACCAGGACCTCGCAACCAGCCCTTATCGCCGACCTGTCCGCCAGACTCACCGTAAAAAGGCGTACTTTTTAAAACAACCGCTGCAAACTGCCCCACTTCAATAGAGTCTACGGAAACACCATCCACAAGAATGGTTTCAACTTCACATTGACCAGCTAAGTCATCGTAACCTGTAAATTCGGTGACACTGTCGAGCGTGACGCTGCCAGACATGTCCATAGAGAAGTTACTAGCAGAACGCGCTCTAGCGCGCTGTGCATCCATCGCCACTTCAAAACCAGCCTCATCTATTTCAAGACTGTTTTCACGGGCAACGTCATTGGTCAAATCTGCAGGGAAGCCAAATGTGTCATACAATTTAAAGACGGTTTCACCTGGAATGATTTTTTTATCGCCCAGCTGTGAGATTGCCTCTTCGAGAATTTTCATACCTTGATCAAGCGTCTTCGCAAACTGTTCCTCTTCTTTCAGAAGAATAGACGCAACACGGTCTTTCAGCTTCCGCAATTCTGGGTAGGCATCACCCATCTCAAGATCTAACGCATCTACCAACTTATGAAAGAAAACACCTTTTTTACCCAATTTATTTCCATGACGAACCGCACGACGAACAATGCGACGTAAGACATAACCACGGCCTTCGTTAGAAGGGATAACACCGTCCACGATCATAAAGGAACAAGAACGGATATGATCGGCAATAACACGCAATGACTGAGCACTTAAATCGTCAGTACCTACTAATTTTGCAGCAGCCTTGATTAAATTCTGAAACAAATCAATTTCGTAGTTGCTGTGTACGCCTTGCAGAATCGCCGCAATACGCTCTAACCCCATGCCCGTATCAACAGAAGGCTTAGGCAACGGCACCATAGTGCCGTCCGCAGAACGATTGAATTGCATGAAAACTACGTTCCAAATTTCAATAAAGCGATCGCCATCTTCTTCCGGAGAACCTGGAGGCCCACCCCAAATATGCTCACCATGATCGTAAAACACTTCAGAACAAGGACCGCAAGGACCAGTGTCGCCCATCGCCCAGAAGTTATCTGACTGAAAACGTCCACCTTTGTTATCACCAATTCGAATAATTTTCTCTTTTGGCACACCAATCATGTCATGCCAAAAATCAAACGCTTCGTCATCGTCTGCGTAAACCGTCACAAGTAGCTTTTCTTTTGGCAATTTCAAAACGTCAGTTAGAAATTCCCAAGCGTAAGTAATGGCTTCTTTTTTGAAATAATCACCAAAGCTGAAGTTACCCAACATTTCGAAGAACGTGTGATGGCGCGCTGTATAACCTACGTTTTCGAGGTCATTGTGCTTACCACCTGCTCGAACACAACGCTGAGAGCTGGTCGCACGTGTATATGGACGCTGATCTTCGCCCAGAAATACATCCTTAAACTGAACCATACCGGCGTTTGTAAACAGCAAAGTTGGGTCATTGCCCGGAATCAATGAGCTGGATTCAACAATCTGATGTTGCTTACTTTCAAAATACGATAAAAATGACTGGCGTAATTCAGAACTCTTCATAATGGGGTGAGTCTCTATCTCTATTTTCTAGACGAATTGGATTGCGTGAATGGCAGAATAATTAAAACCTATTCGATGCAACGAAAAGCACAAAATAGTACACGCAAAGGATAGGTGTTTTCAAAAGAAACCGTAGGAATTTAGAGGTTATTTTGTGCAATTCTTAAACTAAAGCCTCTATTCCAGAAAAAATGAGGCTTTAGTTGGCTGTTAGGATTTGATTTCGCTAACCGTATGGTACTGATAACGAGGCCGAGTGGTCATTCTAGTCACCAATTCATAACCTATGGTACTGGCATAATCCGCGACGCTTTCAACCGGAATACTCCCCCCCCACAACACAACCTCTTGACCAATCTCAAAAGACTGACTGGCATCAGCAAAACGGACCGTAATCATATCCATCGATACTCGCCCAGCCAACATAGCAGGAGACGCGTTCACCTCTAATGGCGCACCGCTTTGAGTATGGCGAGCATAACCATCACCGTACCCAACAGCAACCGTCGCCAACTGGTGATCTTCTGCAGCCTCATAAGACAGGCCGTAACCGACCTTTTCACCCTTTTTCAAAGAGCGCACAGAAATAACCTTAGATGTCAATGTCATTGCTGATGCCAACCCCAACTGCTGACCCGTCAAATCAGCAAATGGCGATATGCCATACAACATGATTCCTGGGCGAATCCAGCCGCCCTCAGGGACAGCCCACTTCATGATCGCCGCTGAATTTGCCACACTTGCCTCAATGGTGCCTATTTCTTGACGCACTTTTTCAAAATACGTCAGCTGCTCCATGGTCGCGATATCAGATAAATCATCTGCACAGGAAAAATGCGTCATTAACAACACATCACCCACCAGATTACTTTCTCTGAGCTTCTTAACCAAATCACATGCACCCGCTTTATCTGCGCCCAATCTACGCATACCAGAATCTAGCTTCACAAATATTTTTTCAATATTTACTTGGCTAGCCAACAACCAATTCAGCTGTTGAGTGTTTTCAATTGCTGCCCAAAAGCCATGCTGTTCACACAACTTCCATTCATACTCTTCGAAAACCCCTTCAAGCAACATAACAGGAGAAACAATACCTGCCTCACGCAGTGCTAGCGCTTCTTCTATCGCAGCAACAGCAAAAGCATCTGCTTCATTATCAAGGTGTCGAGCAACTTCAATCGCACCGTGCCCATAAGCATTACTTTTAACGACAGCAAACGCTTTACACGTCGGCTGAAGCTTTTTGGCATAACGATAGTTCTGCAAAATAGCATTCAAATCTATCGTTGCGGTTAGTGGCCTTGCCATTTCAAGTCCTTATTTTTTATAACGTTTAACAGACAAATCCTGAGAGTTTATCTGTGTTTCATCACCAGCAATGATATCCGCAATAACAGCTGCAGAACCACAACTCATTGTCCAGCCAAGCGTTCCATGTCCTGTATTCAAATACAAACCATCAATACCGCTAGCACCAACAACCGGTGTGCCATCTGGCGTCATCGGACGCAACCCAGTCCAATACTCAGCTTCTGATAGGTCACAGCCTTTACCAAATAAATCATTTACAACATGACTAATCGTCTCTGTTCTGGATTTAGGCAAGTCCAAGTTATACCCAGTGAGCTCAGCGGTTCCCGCAGCACGAATACGGCCACCAAGACGCGTTACCGCCACCTTGTAAGTTTCATCCATCACTGTCGAAATTGGCGCATAAGCAGCGTCTAAAATAGGAACCGTCAAGGAGTATCCTTTCACTGGATAAACAGGAATATCGATATCACACGCTTTAAGCAGCTCCTTTGAATAACTACCTAAACAAACAACAACACTATCGAACACTTGTAGCCCTTGCTCGGTGATAACGCCATTCAACTTATTCGCTTGGGTACTTAATGACTTAATATCCGAATTAAACTGAAAGGTAACCCCCATTTCTTCACACGTTTCTTTCAGCGACTGACAGAACAAATAGCAATCCCCTGTCTCATCTCCTGTTAATCTCAATCCACCTTTGAATTTTTCAATCACAAGGCGAAGGCCTGGCTCGAGCTCAACAATCTGTTCTGGTGATAACACCTGATGGGGTACACCCAGCGCCTTTAAGACTTTGATGTCTTTTTCTGCTGCATCAACCTGCTCTTCTTTTCGAAAAAGTTGCAACGTCCCACCCTGTCCATCCTGATACTGAATTCCAATGTCTTTTCTTAAGGATATAAATTGATCACGACTGTATTCTGCTAACGCCATCATTCTGGATTTATTTACGCTGTATGCATCGTTATTACACTGCCCCAGCATTTTAACCATCCAGCTTATTTTTTTGATTTCTGGCTCAGCGCTCACCCTCAATGGAGCATGTTTTTGCATTAACCATTTAATGGCCTTTAAAGGAATACCTGGCGCAGCCCAAGGAGCCGAATACCCTGGAGAAATTTGCCCAGCATTAGCAAAGCTGGTCTCTAAAGCTACGCCAGGCTGACGATCAATGACCGTAACCTGAAAACCTTTTTTAACCAAATAATACGCAGTAGTAAGGCCAACAACACCAGCGCCAAGCACACAAATCTTCATAGAAACACCCCCAAATAATGGCAAAGTCATATCCCCCATAATCACATAAGATTTGCAGTTTTATCACCTTATTTATGGTGCATATAAAGAATAAAAAACCAAAAATTATTAAAACTAAAGTCTAATAGGATATTTCAGAAAAGACACTATTAACCTGATAAAATACCCACATTACAAAGACACGAAGAACAAACGACATGAAAGAACAGAAGATATCAACACTTGACCAAGCCCTGTCTCTATTAAGCCATAGAGAACACAGCTCAAAAGAACTGGCCACTAAATTAAAAGCAAAAGGGAACACGGAAAATGAAATCAGTTCGACTATTACACACCTTCAAGACATAAATTATCTCAATGACCAGCGCTTTACTGAAGTTTTTATAAGAAGCAGAATAAGTAAGCCCCTCGGCGTGAACCGAATACTACAAGAGCTCGTTCAAAAAGGCATCGACAAGGCTGAAGCTAATGAAGCCATTACAGATGCAAATGCTGACTGGTTCGAATTAGCAAAGAAATTAAAAGAAAGAAAATTTGGAGAAGAAACTAGTACAGACTTCAAAGAAAAAGCCAAACAGTCACGCTACCTACAATATCGTGGCTTTGACTTCGAACAAATTAAATACGCCATATCCCCATCAGATGAATACTAAAAATAATATTTTTAAAATACAGCCAAACCATTTTTTAAAAATGGCCCAGAGCATTAGCAGAGATGTATTAGCTAGTACGTCAGAGACCAGTTTTACAACCCATCTTCTTTAGCCATCAACGCCGCCAGATAGCGCTCCTCCATTTCTACATAGTTTTTTTGAACAGACTCAATTTTTCCATCCAATTCATCTATCTTACCCTGCAGTTTAGTAAATTCTTCCGATTGAACTTGCCCATCGTACAAATCAACTTCTAGACGCTTTCGTTCAGCCTCCAATTCATCATTAATCTCGCGAAGGTTTTCAATTTCCTCTAAGTCTTTGTTAATCAAAACATCCATTTCCAGACTTTCATCACTTGCGGCGTCCATAATCGAGTCTGGGTGAAGCAGCTTATGCTCAAGACTTTCACGCAAGACCTGTGCCTTCTCCAAATCCATTTCCAGCATTTCCACATAAAGCTCAGACTCATTCACCATTAAGCGTAAAGAACTCAGCTTTGAGGTCTGCTCACTCGCAAAAGCGTCGGACTCTTCAGTAAATGAGTCGTGATGAAGCAAATCTTCCATTTTTTTCATGGTGTTGCGCTCTTCATCAAAAACACCATATATATCCATCCCTTGAGTGAGGTCTACACCTTGTTTTTCAAGCAGAGCTTCTTTCTGCCTCAATGCCTCATCACGCTTAACAACATCAATATTTAAGTTATATTTAATCGCCTGTAAACTTTCCAGCTTCCCTTCTAAGCGCTTAACCACTCGACCACTTTCTAATAGCGATTTTTCTAGTCTGACGATATAAACATCATAGGCACCAATGTGCTTTCCATCACCTTCATGATCCAACTTAGCCTTACGAACATGTTCTTTTAGATCCGCAATGATGGTTTTTTGATAAGCAGCTAATTGCTTAAGGTCTGCCACTTTATCGTCCAACTCAGAACGAACAGAATGTAAGAAAACAGATTCATCGGCATCACTCAAAAATGCCTCTAGAGCATCAACGTAAAGCGCATTATCACCCTCTTCCTTAACTTCAGCTAAATGAAGCTTCAACCGTTCTGCAAACTCACACATACTTGCCATTTCAGCCCGAAGCAAGGCAAGCGCCCCATCCAACTCTCCCTCTTTGGCCAGCTGTTCTTGAAGTTTTTCGAGTTGTAAATTCAATTCAGATGTAACATTTACTTGGGCAAACACTTTTTCGCTAGTTCTTTGAATAACCTTATTTAGCTCTCGCAGTATAGTTTGATTTACTTTTAGCGCTTTCAAAAGCTCATCAACTTCCTGAGCCCGATCAATTTTATCCAAAATGCCTTTAAATGCCCCTAAGAGCGCTAACACGTCCGAATTAGGCACCGATTGCTCAATAACATGTATTTCGACATCCAAAAAAATTGCCCAACAAGACAAAGCAGCACGCCCCTGAAAGTCAGACTTAGGTAAATTTTCAAGAAGCTGAGTACAGATACTTCGCTGTTGATCCAACAAAATCAGCCATTGCTTTTTTTCTTCCGTTGAAGCCTCTTTCAAATCATTTTTTAATCTCTTCTGCTTACTAGGTTTATCATCTGCAATATTATTAGTTCCAGAAACTGACTTTTTTAGCGATAAATACCGCCTTAGAACAAATATGAATATCACCAAAAAAAGCACACTTGATGCAATAAGTCCCCATTGCCAAATCAACATATTCTCAAAATCCCGTTTAACACAAAAAACCAGAAAAGAACCCTAGTGGCGACTACACAGCAACAAGGCTTCTGAAAATAAACAATAATAGAAGGATATATCTCAAGAAACCATCAAACCACACTTTAAAACGCATTTACCACAAAAACAAAAAAAGCAGGCACAAGGCCTGCTTTTCAAAAAACAAAGTTTTTCGTAAACGATATGTTTCGTTCTAGAAGTCGAGTGACTCTTCAGCTGCCTCTTCTACATCAGCGGTTTTAGCATCTACCTTGCCTTCGGGTTTGGTTTTCTTAGGCAATAGATCTTCACGTACTTTCGCTTCTATCTCTTTCGCCATGTCTGGATTATCCGATAAATATTGTGCGGCATTGGCTTTACCCTGACCAATTTTATTACCAGCATAAGCGTACCAAGCACCCGCTTTATCCACAAAGCCTTGCTTAACACCTAAGTCGATAATTTCTCCCATGCGGTAAATACCTGCACCGTAGTGAATTTGGAACTCCGCTTGTTTAAATGGCGGTGCAATTTTGTTTTTCACCACTTTCACGCGTGTCTCGTTACCAATCACTTCTTCACCTTGCTTAACCGATCCGATACGGCGAATATCCAAACGAACTGAAGAGTAGAATTTAAGCGCATTACCACCGGTTGTCGTTTCTGGGCTACCAAACATCACACCAATTTTCATACGGATTTGGTTAATAAAGATAACAAGACAATTGGCATTTTTGATCGAGCCCGTTAATTTACGCATTGCTTGAGACAACAAGCGAGCTTGAACACCAACAGAAGAACTCCCCATTTCGCCTTCAATTTCTGACTTAGGAACAAGCGCGGCGACCGAATCAATGATGATCACATCAACACTGTTCGAACGGACCAACATGTCCACAATCTCAAGTGCTTGTTCACCCGTGTCTGGTTGCGAGATCAGTAGATCGGCAATATTAACGCCAAGCTTTTCTGCATAAGAAGGGTCAAGCGCGTGCTCCGCATCAATAAATGCACAGGTTTTGCCTTGCTTCTGAGCTTCTGCAATAACACTTAAGGTTAATGTTGTTTTACCTGAAGACTCTGGTCCGTATATTTCACAGATACGACCATAAGGAAGTCCACCCGCACCAAGCGCAATATCCAGACCTAACGATCCAGTAGAAACCGTATCAATATCAAGCTTGGCACCTTCGCCCATCTTCATGATGGCGCCTTTACCAAATTGACGCTCGATTTGAGACAGCGCTGCGTCCAGCGCCTTTTTCTTGTTGTCTGCGATAGATGACATAATGGAATCCTTGTGGCTAATTTTCGTTGGGGTAACTCTAGCGTTTTTTTTTGAGAAGCTCAAGAAATACTGTATATAAAAACAGTATTATTTTTAAAGATTATTAAGCATTTCTTTTACCCCTTGAAGAGCCGCCAAAACTGTTGCCTCTCTGATAGCTTGTCTATTTCCCGAAAATTGATAGCGCGTTACTTTGACGGGTCGCCCAGTTAACTGCCAACCAATATAAACACAGCCAACCGGCTTTTCTGGCGAGCCTCCCGACGGACCAGCAACACCACTAACCGCAACCGATAGGTCACCACCTAGTTGTAAAGCGCCAGCACACATTTCCTTCACCGTTTGCTCTGAAACAGCACCAAAGGCCGATAAAGTCTCCGCTTTTACAGATAAACCCTGTATTTTTGCTTCATTTGCGTAGCTAATTACGCCACCAAAAAACCATGATGAGCTACCCGCTACGTCGGTACATACGGCACCGATAAGGCCACCAGTACACGATTCTGCGGTCACTAATAAAAGATCTTTTGCCTTTAACATCTCGCCAACTTGGTCGGCTGACTGTGTCATTTTTTGCATCTGATTCATTATGTTTATCCCTTAAATCCTGAGCCAATATCCCGTAGAATAACGCTCTATTTTTTGGATCACAATCGAGCATCGCAAAATGAGTAAAGTAACAGAAGATAACCATACACCGATGATGCGCCAATACTTCGGCCTTAAATCTGAGCATCCAAACCAATTATTATTTTACAGAATGGGAGATTTCTACGAGATTTTCTATGACGATGCCAAACGTGCCTCTCAATTGCTTGATATCACACTCACGTCTCGTGGTCATTCTGGCGGCAAACCTATTCCAATGGCGGGCATTCCTTATCACGCTGCCGAGAACTACATTGCTCGTCTTGTTCGCATGGGCGAATCGGTTGTGATTGCAGAACAAACTGGCGACCCAGCCACCAGCAAAGGACCTGTTGAGAGAAAAATTGCTCGCATCGTCACGCCAGGTACCATTAGTGACGAGGCCTTTTTGGAAGAAAAGCGCGAAAATTTACTGTTGTCTCTTGCCCATCAATCTCGCAAAGGCCTCGATGTTTTTGGTTTCTCTTACCTTGATATGGCAAGCGGCCGTTTTTGCCTGTTTGAAGTAGATGGTCATGAAGCACTTGCCAGCGAATTACAGCGTTTATCGCCTATGGAGATTTTAGTCTCCGAAGACTTCCCGGCACGAGATAGGTTAAAACTTGAGAAAGGTGTCTCAGAGCTTGGCCCTTGGCATTTTGATTATGAATCCAGCTACCGCCAATTAATTCAGCAATTTAACACCAAAGACTTATCTGGTTTTGGTTGTGAAGCCCTCACCGCTGCCATCGCGTCAGCGGGCGCATTACTTCAATACGCCAAAGACACTCAGCGCTCAGCGTTACCCCACATTCAATCTATTATGGTTGAGCATAAAGATGACTCAGTATTAATAGACGGCGCCACACGACGAAACTTAGAAATAGACATTAATTTAACCGGTGGCACCAGTAACACCTTGGTGGAAGTGTTAGACGAATGTGCCACACCAATGGGCAGTCGTTTATTGAAGCGCTGGTTGCACACGCCGATCCGTGACTTAAACGAGATTCAATCACGCCAAAAAGTGGTTGCAGAATTACAAGTAAAACAAGCTTACGATACGCTGAAAACGCCATTGAAAAAAATTGGCGACTTGGAACGTATACTTTCTCGCGTCGCCTTACGCACAGCTCGACCTAGAGATTTATTGCGCCTAAAGTTTGCTCTTGAGGCTGTACCTGAAATCAATACTTTATTAGAAAACACCACAGCGGAACGACTCTTAGAGCTCAATCAGCGCATTCTTGCTCAACCAGAAATCACCCAAATTTTGTCACAAGCACTGGTTGAAAACCCACCTTCTGTGGTTCGCGATGGCGGCATTTTCGCAAAAGGTTACGACGACGAACTCGATGAACTCCTATCTCTATCCACGAATGCGACGGATTTTTTAGCGGAAATGGAGCGCAGCGAAAAAGCACGCACTGGCATTAGCTCACTAAAAGTCGGATTTAACCGTGTTCATGGTTATTACATTGAAATCAGTCGCCTGCACTCAGACCAAGCACCAGTGGAATACATTCGTCGTCAGACCTTAAAAAATGCTGAGCGCTTCATTACACCTGAACTAAAAATATTTGAAGACAAAGCACTCAGCGCCAAGTCCAAATCACTCGCAAGAGAAAAAGAGCTTTACGAAGGGCTATTAGATCGACTCAATGAAACGTTAAGGGAATTACAAACCACCAGCCAAGCGCTCGCTCAACTTGATGTGATGAACAATTTTGCAGAACGTGCTGATGCCTTGAGTTTTACCTGCCCAGAATTACACAACCGAGGCGGCATTCAAATCACGGGCGGCCGCCACCCGGTAGTGGAAGCCGTCATTTCTGAACCTTTCGTTCCCAATGATCTTGAACTCAACAACAAGCGCTCTTTGCTGATGATTACCGGCCCTAATATGGGCGGTAAGTCGACCTATATGCGACAAATTGCCTTAATCACCTTATTGGCGCACACCGGCAGCTTTGTTCCAGCCGAGTCCGCATCGATATCCGTGGTGGATCGTATATTTACTCGTATGGGCTCATCGGACGATCTTGCCGGTGGCCGCTCGACCTTTATGGTCGAAATGACAGAAACCGCCAATATTTTAAATAATGCCAGCAAAGACAGCTTGGTGTTAATGGACGAGGTAGGACGAGGCACCAGCACATTTGATGGATTATCTCTGGCTTGGGCGGCGGTGGATTATCTCGCTAAAGAACTAAAATGCTACGTACTATTCGCAACGCATTATTTTGAACTAACAGCCTTAGCGGACCAACTCGACAATGCGGCCAACGTTCACCTAACTGCTACAGAGTACGAGGATGAAATCATCTTCCTTCATAAGGTACACGAAGGCCCTGCAAGCCAGTCGTACGGACTACAAGTTGCTCAACTTGCTGGTGTACCGCGTGGCGTTATAGGTCATGCTAAACAAAAATTAAAAGAACTGGAAGTCGTTACTGGTATTAATCTTGAAGGCACAACCCTTCATAGCGATACAAGATCGCACTCAACTAAGACCCAAGAAAACAAAATGAGCTATCAGCCACAACAAGTCGACATGTTCGCCCAAGCAGAACAAAATGCATTAAAAAATGCGGTTGAAGCACTTGATTTGGATAACATGACGCCACTAGAGGCGATTAGCGCTCTTTACAAACTAAAATCTCAGTTGTAGTTGATATAAGCTGCTGTCGATATAAGCTAATAGCAGATAAATGTAGGTTATTCGCGATTGTTGCTTGCTGCGAAATAGCCTATACCTCTAAAATAGTGCGCAATCATTTTTATAGCTTGTAAGGAGAAGTCGAATGGCTTTCATCGTTACCGATAACTGCATTCGCTGCAAATACACCGACTGTGTTGAAGTTTGTCCTGTTGACTGCTTCTACGAAGGCCCAAATTTTTTAGTCATCAATCCAGATGAATGTATTGACTGTGCATTATGCGAGCCAGAATGCCCAGCAAATGCCATCTTCTCTGAAGACGAATTGCCGGAAGATCAAGAAGTATTTGTAGAGCTAAACAGAGACCTATCTTTGATATGGCCTAACATTGCAGAGAAAAAAGACGCACTGCCTGATGCAGCACAATGGGATGGTGTGGAAGACAAACTGGAACATTTAGAACGTTAATTTGATGTACTAAGCCTATAAGGAAGCGACCATAGTGTCGCTTTTTTTATATCTGATAGGTTATCTACTATAAGACAAAAACAAAAAAAGGGTGGCTTTTGGCCACCCTACATTTTGCTCACATCCTGTTAAGCAACTCTTCCGATGAGTAAAACATCACTGTTCGCTTCATCATGAAGCATCCAAACAATCCTTATTACATGGCGCCTTCCATCGAACCACGGTATCTCTTTGAACAATCCTTTGTTCTCAAACATCCAAGTTCGATCCTAAATACCGTCACTGGTATCGTATTCAGCACATCATGCGCTTTTCATCCATGAAATCCGTTTGGATAAGATTAATTTACCAGTTTTAACCTGATTCTCAAAATCGGAAAAATAAAGAGTAGAATATAGATTTTCTTTATTTATCAAATAGATACATTAAAATTACAGCAGTAAGTTATATTTGATCACATAACAAACGGAGAAAGCCTACAGGCGCGTAAGATATAGACTACGAGCACTCA
Organism: Marinomonas maritima; assembly: GCF_024435075.2. Lineage (NCBI taxonomy): Bacteria > Pseudomonadati > Pseudomonadota > Gammaproteobacteria > Oceanospirillales > Oceanospirillaceae > Marinomonas > Marinomonas maritima. Next base: position 432,297 of record NZ_JAMZEG020000003.1, read on the forward strand.
AGGCTCAGTACCGATGTGAACGTCTTATATCGCAACAAGAAACTCATCTACCCATTTAACAGCACTCAAATAGGTGGTCTTCAAATCCTCAAAATCTTGCTGGTCTTTAATGATCCGACCATTATTATAATATTCCACCAAATCAAGAGCATTACCCACTCGACCAGAGCGATGCATAATGGCGTTAATAAATTCATTGGGCAAAGGCAGCTCTCCAAGAACTTCATCCAGCTTCATTCCTGTACACACATCAATCATAGACAACATTCCCGCTAAAAAATATTTGTCTTGATTATCGTACCCTCGGCTTTTGGCAAACAATTCTGCATGCTTAGCCCGCACCATAATTTGCTCAAGCAGCACGTGCCTATCGCCAACCATTTCAGACATTAACAATAAATTAGTCAGTGATTTAAGCTGCTCAACACCAATCAACATAATGGCTAAACGAACAGAATCTACTGATGCAACCAGACCGGTCAAAGGAGAATTCAAATAACGCAGTAGCTTATGCACAAGCCCAGCATCTTGACTAACAATTCTCTCCAGTTCATCCACACTAAATGAAGAAGTATTCAATAATGACGACATAATTTGCAGGAGTGTCATACTGTTTACTTTGGAGGTTTTGCTGGTTATGACTTCTGGTCTTTCAAAAAAATAACCTTGAAAGTATTCCACACCCAACAATCGGCAAAATTGATAATCTTCCCACGTTTCGACTTTCGCAGCGATAATTTTGACGTTGAAACCTTTTAGCGCTTCAACTTGTTGATGAAATTTTTCATTGCCTAACGTTAGCATATCCAATTTAACGTATTCGGCCAGATCAATAAAAGGCGTTAATTTACTGTGAAAAACGAAATCATCTAATGCAATAGAGCAACCAGCCTTAACCCAATGCCGTAAAGACGACAGTAGAATAGCATCGAAGCCTGCGTCTTCCATCACTTCAATAATAAGGTTTTCTTTATGAATAGGCATCCCGTTAGGACTTAATAAATACGCTCTAGGGAAGTTAACAAACGCTTTATTAGAGCCCACTAAATTCTCTATACCAAATTCAAAAAGACTAGCAGAAATCACTTGGGCGGTCGCACCTACGCCATCAATCACATCCGCCTGCATGGCGATAGGGTTCTTACGGTATAAAAGTTCATATCCCATAACAGAAAGATGACTATCGACAATAGGCTGTCGTGCCAAGGAAACATTAGAGTGAGCTAATAACACATTTTCGTTCATATCATTTCCGCTTAACAACGAGCACCAATAAAGCAACAGTAGCGTATTTTAATAGTGTCTCAATATTGCCTAAAAATTGCCATTGGGCATAGACAATAATCTTGGTAACATGGGTAACTATATAAAGCAAAAAAACTGTGGGGAAAATAATGCCAGTATACCGCTCCAAGACAACTACCTCCGGCCGTAATATGGCAGGAGCTCGTGCGCTATGGCGCGCCACCGGAATGACAGACGATGATTTTCAAAAACCCATCATCGCAGTGGTCAACTCTTTTACACAATTTGTACCCGGCCACGTTCATCTAAAAGATATGGGCCAACTAGTTGCTCGTGAAATTGAAGCTGCAGGTGGCGTAGCAAAAGAGTTCAACACTATTGCGGTAGACGATGGTATTGCAATGGGTCATGACGGTATGTTGTACAGTCTTCCTTCACGCGATTTGATTGCAGACTCAGTAGAATACATGGCCAATGCGCATTGCGCTGATGCCCTCGTTTGTATTTCTAACTGTGACAAAATCACACCGGGAATGCTGATGGCGGCGATGCGTCTTAACATTCCTGTTATTTTTGTTTCTGGCGGACCAATGGAAGCCGGCAAGACAAAATTATCCGAAAACAAGCTCGACCTAGTCGATGCCATGGTAATTGCAGCAGATCCAACTGCATCAGATGAGAAAGTGGCTGAGTACGAACGCTCTGCTTGTCCAACCTGTGGTTCTTGTTCTGGCATGTTTACCGCCAATTCAATGAACTGTCTAACTGAAGCGCTAGGCCTAAGCCTGCCTGGCAACGGCACAACATTGGCGACACATTCCGACCGTCGTCGTTTATTCCTAGAAGCCGGTCGTCGCATTGTCGACATCACAAAACGTTTCTACGAAAATGATGAAGCTAATTGGGCGCCACGCGCTATTGCAAGCTTTGATGCCTTTGAAAATGCGATGACACTAGACATTGCAATGGGTGGGTCAACCAATACCATTCTTCATCTATTAGCGATCGCTCTTGAAGCAGGCGTAGACTTTACGATGGAAGACATCGACAGGTTGTCGCGTCGCGTCCCTCAGTTGTGTAAGGTCGCACCCAACTCGCCTAAATACCATGTTGAAGACGTCCATCGAGCAGGCGGTATTTTTGGCCTGCTAGGCGAGCTAGATCGTGCCGGTCTATTGCACAACCAATGTCATACCGTTCATTCTAAAACATTGGAAGAAGCGCTTGAAACATGGGATATCATGCGTTCACCAACGCCAGAAGTGATTGAATTTTACAAAGCGGGCCCCGCGGGTATTCCAACACAAACCGCGTTTAGTCAATCGACTCGCTGGCCATCTTTAGACGGAGACCGTAAAGACGGTTGTTTCCGTTCTATTGAAAATGCTTTCTCTTTAGAAGGCGGGTTAGCCGTATTGTACGGAAACATTGCGCTAGATGGCTGTGTTGTAAAAAGCGCCGGCGTCGACGAATCTTGCTTAGTCTTTGAAGGCCCGGCCCACATTACTGAATCGCAAGACGAAGCCGTTAAGAACATTCTTGATGACAAAGTCAAAGCGGGCGAAGTGGTTATCGTGCGCTACGAAGGACCAAAAGGCGGCCCGGGCATGCAAGAAATGCTTTACCCAACCTCTTACATTAAGTCTAAAGGCCTAGGCCAAGCCTGTGCACTTTTAACGGATGGACGTTTCTCTGGTGGTACTTCCGGCTTGTCTATTGGTCACGTGTCTCCTGAAGCAGGTGCTGGCGGAGCAATCGGATTAGTAGAAAATGGCGATATTATCCGTATCGATATTCCAAACCGTACTATTAACGTATTGCTAAGCGACGAAGAACTACAAGCTCGCCGTGACGCGATGAATGCAAAAGGCGCAGATGCTTGGAAGCCCGCAGAAGTACGCCCTCGCAAAGTCTCTCCGGCATTGAAAGTGTATGCTCACTTTGTCACCAGTGCAGACAAAGGTGCCGTACGCGACATCAGTAAAATAGACTGATTTATAAGATAATACGTAAAAGGCCGCTTTGCCATATTAGGCTTGCGGCCTTTTTCATTCATAACGAGATTACTCACGACAGGACACAGCATGCTCAGCTATCGCCATATTTATCATGCAGGCAACCACGCTGATATTTTAAAGCATTTGACGGTAAGTCAAATCTGCCGCCATTTTATAAAAAAAGACGCGCCCTTTTTCTATTTAGATACTCACGCTGGCATTGGTCAATACTCATTAAACTCTGAGCAAGCGCAAAAGAATAAAGAGTTTCACTCCGGCATTGCTCGTCTATTTACCGAAGACAACCTACCAGAGCCTTTAGAAAATCTGTTAGACATTGTTCGGGAAATGAACCCTGCAGACGCGCTAAGTTTTTACCCTGGCAGCCCAAAGATTGTTGACTACTACGTACGTCAAAAAGACAAACTACACTTATGCGAGTTGCATCCGAACGACTATCCAACGCTGGCTGCGTTGTTCCCAAACAAACGTAAAGCCAATGTCGTCAAAGACGATGGTTTTACCGCCGTAAAAGCCATGCTGCCCCCGCCACAAAAACGCGGATTTGTTTTGATGGACCCACCGTATGAAGTCAAAAAGGACTACCAATATGTGGTTCAAGCATTGGAAGATGGCTACAAACGTTTTCCTCAAGGCACCTTCGCTATCTGGTATCCAGTGTTAAATCGCCAGCAAGCAAATACCTTTTTGAATTCGATAAAAGCAACAAAGATTCGCAATGTTCTTTCGCTCGAACTCTGTATTAGAAACACAGAAGAAGAGCGCGGAATGGCAGGAAGCGGTATGATCATTGTTAATCCGCCTTGGACTCTCGAAAAAGAAGCCAACGAATTTTTACCAGTGCTAAGCAAGCTATTAGCAGAAGACAGCGAGGCGGCATATCAAGTCACTTGGATCACGCCAGAATAATCCATCACCATTATAAAGGAGCGCGTTTATGAGTACCCCTTTCGAATTAGCGTTTAAGTACATGCCTACGCCCGCTTTTATAGTGGAGAGCAGTAGCGGAAAATTAGTGTCATATAATCACAACTTTGAAGTCTTGTTTGAGAATTTCAACGCAACACCTTCGAATACATGGGAATCTCTTTGTGCGGATGCCACGTCGGTCGAAGATTGGCACAAGCTCAACACCGAGATCCAAAACGGCAGTATCGAACGCTGTGAAAGTTTGATCCGAGTCGGTAACAAGCTAGTCACCATGCAACTTGAGCTGCAGCATCTTGGCGAATCGGTATTAGCTTGCGTTTACAATACCGATCACATGGATTTTTCAGCAGCTGAAAATACGCTACTTAAATTCGCCCTAACCGAATCATCTGCAGGCTTGTGGATTTGGGAAACGGAATCAGATTTGGTTTCTTGCTCAAAATCCATCGCAATGTTACTAGGGATTCCACAAGAGAAAACACCTCAATCAACTGCGGAATGGCATGCCATTGTTCATCCTGATGACGTTAAAAGATTAGGAGATTTGGTTGATGAGCATGTCGCTCACAATCAAGACTACTATGAAGTCGAATACCGGATTCAGAAGAGTGATAAAAGCTATTTGTGGGTCAAAGAGCGCGGAAGAACTTACTCAAAAAAAGTCGATGGCAGCATTAAAAAAGTCATCGGATTTGTTGTCGATATTAGCCATCAAAAAGCCCTTGAAGAACACCTCAGAAACCAAGCTACTTTCGATGAACTGACTGGTTTGTTAACAAGAGGCGCAGCGCTTACACACTTTAAAAAACAACTAGGATTGGCAAAGCGTCAGTATACGCCACTGACTATGGCTAAAATACACCTTGATGCCAACGACCGACTGTCGACGCTTTCCATGGAAGCCCGTAACATTGCAATTCAAACTTCGGCTCGACATATCTATAAAAAGATCAGAGAAGCCGATGTACTAGCACGCGTTGAAGGGGATAAATTACTATTACTGCTACCCAATACCAGTGTCAAAGAAGCCAAAAAATTGCTTAACCACATCATCAACCCAACCGAAGATGAAAAAACAGTCTTGTTAGAAGGCAATTCAGATCCTATGGATTTTTGTATTGGAATTGCAACCTTCCCAGAAGATGGTGAAACCATTGATGAGTTGGCTTTAAGCGCCAACCAGGCGGTGGAAGATGGACAAGCCAAAAGCAAGCAGATCGTCGTTAATTAAAGTCTATAAAACGAATAAGCGACATGCTCATCAGTATGTCGCTTATTACTCTCTTGTATTACCTTCATTTGCAAGGTTCGCCCTGCAAGGTCAAAACAATACATCTAACACCACCATGATCTCGATGTTCGCCTAAATAAGCGCCCTGCCAAACGCCTAAGTACAGTTTTTTATCTCGAATAGGAATAGTCAAAGAAGAACCCAGCAGACTGGCCTTAATATGTGCTGGCATCATCTCCTTCATACACATGTTCATAATACGGCTGATTTTCTGGCACCATATGAGAAAAGTGACGCTCCATGTCGCGCCTTACTGAAGGATCAGCGTTTTCGTTAATGCTTAAAGACGCAGAAGTATGAAGCAATTGAACATGCAACAAACCAATAGAGACAGGCGACATATTACGTAAAGCAGCCTCAATTTGATCGGTGATCAAATGAAAACCTCGACGCATCGCTGGTAATTTAACCTCAACTTGCTGCCACATACGGATTACTCTGCGCTGGTTCTTTGATATACCGAGAAACGATAGTCGTATGGATTAGGCCCTTCTGCCGCAAACATTTCTTCCCCCATCAAGGTAAAAGACGGCCAATCTACTTCTGGGAAAAACGCATCGCCTTTTACATCGGCGTCCACATGGGTAATGTACAAACGATCAGCACGCTCAAGTGCCAACTGGTAAATCTGAGCACCACCAATCACCATGACTTCTTCTTGACCATTTACCAAGCAAATATCCTCACCGAGAGAGGTAGCGTCTTCCAAAGAAGCCACCACATCAATCCCTTCTGCCTGATAAGCAATATCACGACTGATCACAATATTTCGACGGCCCGGCAATGGCTTACCAATAGATTCAAACGTTTTTCGCCCCATCACAATAGGTTTGCCCATGGTCGCCTTTTTGAAATATTTCAAATCATTCGGCAAGTGCCAAGGCAACGAGTTATTAATACCTATGGTTCGGTTAGTAGACATAGCAACAATCAGTGACAACATAACAAGCACCTTTCTTGTAAGACAGCCTGACTCTTGAGATCAAAGAGTAAGAGCTTCTGATATAATCGATAATAATCATTATACCTATGGCAGCTTAGAATGCATTTCCTAGACATACTTAAGGAGACGCTAAGCTCCTGTCGCCATTAAATACAAAACAAGGTAAGTCTTAATGAAACAATATCTAGACCTTTGCCACCGCATCGTCAACGAAGGCGAATGGGTAAGCAATGAACGCACTGGTAAACGCTGCTTAACGGTTATTAATGCCGACCTCACCTACGATGTGAGCAAGGGCGAATTTCCGCTCGTCACTACGCGTAAAAGTTTCTGGAAATCCGCGATTGCCGAAATCATTGGTTATTTAAGAGGTTACGACAACGCCGCCGACTTTCGTGCACTGGGTACTAAAACATGGGACGCAAATGCTAATCAAAATGAGGTTTGGCTAAACAACCCTTACCGCAAAGGCGAAGATGATATGGGACTTTGCTACGGCGCCATTGGCCGTCACTTCCCAAAGCCAGACGGCGGCCATATCGATCTATTAAAGCAAATCGTCGACGACCTAACCCGTGGCGTAGATAACCGTGGCGAAATCCTCACCTTTTACCATCCAGGTGCTTTTCATATGGCTTGTCTTCGTCCGTGTCTGTACAGCCATCATTTCTCGCTACTTGGTGACACTCTTTACCTAAACAGCACTCAACGCAGCTGTGATGTTCCGCTGGGGCTTAATTTCAATATGGTTCAAGTTTACGTGCTCCTAGCCATCATCGCGCAAATCACGGGCAAAAAAGCAGGCCAAGCGTTCCACAAGATAGTGAACGCTCACATCTACGAAGATCAGCTAGAATTGATGCGTGACGTGCAGTTAAAGCGCGAGCCTTACCCACTACCAACACTAAAAATCAACCCAGAGATTAAAACACTAAAAGACATAGAAACATGGGTTACCATGGACGATTTTGAAGTGGAAGATTACCAATTTCACGACCCCATCGCCTACCCATTCTCGGTGTAGAAATGCTTAGATACAAAAAAACCAGCCACACGGCTGGTTTTTTTATATCTATTCTAAAGTTTTAATTTTTCGGAAATGTTTTCAACTTGAAGCCTGCGATAATTAAACCGGCACCGACAATAACCATAGGCAAAGACAGCAGTTGTCCTTGCGTCAGCCAACCAAAAGCAAGGTAACCAATTTGACTGTCTGGTTCGCGCACAAATTCAACTAAGATTCTAAAAATACCGTAGCAAAGTAGGAAGATGCCGGAAACACAATAACGAGGTTTCGTTTTTTGAGAAAAGAACCATAAAATGCAAAACAGCGCGACACCTTCTAATGCAAATTGATACAGCTGAGAAGGATGACGAGCAAGTTGTAATGGGTCAGTAGGGAAAACCATTGCCCAAGACACATCTGTTGGCTTGCCCCACAGCTCACCACCAATGAAATTACCTAACCGCCCAGCACCTAAACCAATCGGAACAAAGGGTGCAATGAAATCGGTCACATCAACAAGGTGCTTTTTGTAGCGGCGAGAAAAAAGAAGCATGGCAGCAATCACGCCCAATAAACCACCATGAAAAGACATTCCGCCTTCCCAAATACGTACTATTATAAGTGGGTTATCAATGAACGCAGGAAATTGATAAAATAAAATATAACCAACACGACCACCTAATATAACGCCAAGTGCACCATAAAATATGGCATCACTGACCATCTCTGGTGTCCAAAGTCCGTTAGAACGCTTAGCTCGATACATGCCGAAAAAATACGCACCGGCGAAACCAATTAGGTACATAATGCCGTACCAATGCACGGAAATCGGCCCTATCGATACAGCAATAGGGTCAATGTCTGGATATGAAATCATAATTTTGTAATAAACCTCAGGTAGATATTAATCCACATTCGTGGTTTTGGATGGACGTATCAAGCGTTCAATATTGGCTTCACGCATGAGTCTTGTCATGGTTTGTGTGACCGCTTCTGCATGAGAAAGTTTCATCACCTCATCAAGCATGTCCTGAGCTTGTTTCATGGATATATTTCGAATAACCGCCTTCACTTTAGGCAAGCTGGTCGAACTCATGGATAACACCTCGTACCCCATCGCCATTAACAAAATAGCGCCCATCGGATCACCCGCCATTTCACCACACACACTTAATCCAACACCTTCTCCTCTCACCTGATCAACGATGCTAAGCAACGCACGTAAAACAGATGGATGAAACGAGTTATATAAGTCAGCAACGCGAGGATTATTTCGGTCTACCGCCAGTAAGTACTGAGTCAGATCGTTCGTTCCGACGGATAAAAAGTCGACCAGTTCAGACAATTCTTTGACTTGATAAACTGCGGCGGGAATTTCTATCATGACACCGACGCGAGGCATTTTAACGTTATAACCTTCTTCTTTTACCTCTGCATAACCTCGACGAATCAAGGCCAACGCCTCTTCTACTTCCGCTACATTCGAGATCATCGGCAACATAATTTTCAAGTTATGCAGATCGGCACTGGCTTTTATCATGGCACGAATTTGTGCCATGAAAATTTCCAGATGATCGAGCGTCACTCGTATCCCACGCCAACCTAAGAAAGGGTTTGCTTCATTGATAGGGAAATAAGATAACGCTTTATCACCACCAATATCCAGCGTACGAACGGTTACTGGCGCTGGCGCGAAACCTTCTAACTGTTGGCGATAAATAACAACTTGTTCAGCCTCGGTCGGAAAACGATCCCGCACCATAAAAGGCACTTCTGTTCGATAAAGACCAATGCCTTCCGCGCCACGATCCAAAGATCGTGCAACATCGGCTGACAACCCCGTGTTTACAAATAAAGATAAACGCTGACCATCTAGAGTTTCACAGGGTAAATCTCTAAGAGCTTCATATTCTTCTTCTAGTTGACGTTCTTCATCTACAATTTGCTGGTAGTTTTCTATCAGCGCTTCAGATGGATAAGTAAAGATTTTCCCAAGATAACCATCGACAATAAGATCGACTTTATCTAATTGGGCATAAGGTAAGTCCAGCGCGCCCATGACAGTTGGTATACCCATAGCTCGCGCTAAAATTGCCACATGCGAGTTACCAGACCCCATAACAGAAACAAGACCTTTGATCTTATCAATTGGGATTTCACCCAACATCGAAGCCGTCAGCTCCTCACCGATAATAATAGACGGCTCGCTAAAGCGCTCAGCAACATTCGGCGCTTTCTCTTGTAAATGAGACAGTATACGGCGACCAAGATCACGAAGATCAGACGCGCGCTCTCGTAGGTAAGGATCATCCATGCGATTAAACTGGGCAATGTGTGCCTGGATAACTTGTCTTAATGCGCCTTGTGCCCAGTTACCTTCTTTGATTTTTCGAACGATTTCGCCAGCAATGGAGTTATCATCCAATATTTTAAGGTACACATCGAAAAGCGCTTTTTCATCGACAGAAAGATGCTGGCTAATACGATTGCTAGCCCGGCGAATATCCTGTCGAACGGCATCAAGTGCTTGATAAAAATCTTGAATCTCTTCATCAAAATCAGTGGTACGACGATCCGGAATAACATCCAAATCGGCTGGAGGGAAAATGACAATGCCACGGCCAATCGCAACACCAGAACTACCAGGAACGCCCTTATAGCGAAAATCAGAGCCACTAATAGCATTAGAGTTTAAACTGGTAATAGCCCCTGTCGCTTCAGCGTGAGCAATAACACCTGCTAATTGCGCAGACAAGGTAATCAGGAAAGCTTCTTCACCTTCATCGAAGCGACGCTTGTCTTCATGCTGTACAACCAGCACACCCAAGACTTGGCGATGATGAATAATAGGCACGCCTAGGAAAGAGCGGTAACGCTCTTCACCTGTACCGTTTAAATAATGGAACGAAGGATGAATATGGGCGTCTTCAAGGTTAACAGGTTCTGCTCTTCGGCCAACTAAACTGACCAGACCTTCATCGGACTTTAAACTAACACTACCAGCAACATCCGCATTTAAACCGCGGGTTGCCATCAAGACATAATCCTTTGTATTGGCGTCTACTAGGTAAATAGAGCACACTTCTGCTCGCATCGCCCTACGAACCCGTCGGACAATAATATCCAACGCAGCCGGTAAAGACTGCGCTGCAGTCACCTCTTGTGTGATACGTCTTAACAAACCTAGCATAGCGCTCCCATCAATCTACATAACCTCCATTATTAAGCCTGTCAGTTTATCACTTTTCTAGTCGACGATGTGCGCTAGGAATAAGCTCTTTTAAGGCTCGTCGGTAGACGTCTTTTTTGAACGCTACCACTTGGCCAAGAGGGTACCAATAACTTACCCAACGCCAGCCATCAAATTCAGGAGTTTCAGTTCCATCCACGCACACAGAAGCATCAGGACAACGAATAGACAGAAGAAACCACTTCTGCTTTTGTCCAATACATAAAGGCTTACTATTGTGTCTTAGCATGCGCTTAGGAAGACGATAACGCAGCCAACCGCGGGTTTTTCCAACGATTTCAACCTGATGTGGATCCAGCCCTACTTCTTCTTTTAGTTCTCGAAATAACGCTTCTTCCGGTGTTTCGTCAGATTTAATGCCGCCTTGGGGAAACTGCCAAGCATTTTGCCCAACACGTCTCGCCCAAAGAAGCTGGCCACGCTCGTTCATCAATATGATGCCCACATTCGGTCTGTATCCGTCTGCATCAATCACGAGCCATCACCTTCTTATATAAGAATAAATTAGATTCATTGTTCCATAATTCCCCCATCCGCACAATTAAGACTACTGTTATTTATTATCGCCAAGGCTATAATTCGCGCACTTTAGAAGAATTGAGGACAGCTTGTGACACTCGCAATATTTGACTTAGATGGCACCTTATTAAACGGTGACAGTGATTACACTTGGGGACAATTTCTGGTTGAGAAAGGGTTAGTCGATACCCAAGCATACAAAGAAGCGAACGATAAGTTCTTTAAACAATACCAATCAGGCACGCTGGATATCCATGAATACCTAGCGTTTAGCCTCGCGCCATTAAAGCAATTCTCCAGCACTGAGCTTAACCACTTACATCAGACATTTATGCAAGAAAAAGTGCAACCGATGATGTTAAAAAAAGCGAAAGATTTGCTAAAAAACCATAAAAATCAAGGCCATTTCTTACTAATGATCACCGCCACCAACCAATTTGTTACTGGTCCAATCAGTGATATTTTAGGCATGGATCACATTATTGCACCGATACCAGAAATCATTGACGGCCATTACACAGGAAAGATTATCGGCGTTCCCAGCTTCCAAGAAGGCAAGGTAACACGCTTAAACGAATGGTTAGCCGAAACAGGACACACAATGGAAGGCAGCTATTTTTACAGCGACTCACGAAATGATTTGCCACTATTGGAATTGGTCGATCACCCTATCGCCGTTGATGCTGATGAGACACTGACAAAAATTGCACAAGACCGAGGCTGGCAACATATTTCCTTACGAGATTAACTTACGCCACCCACTGGTAAAGCGTTCGCTAAAACAAAAAACGCGGTTAGAAAGGCTCTAACCGCATTTTTTCTTAGTATCTTGGCAATGATCTGACCGATCAAATTCAATCAATACACTTATAAGCCCATATTGTTGTGAATTCGATAAAACAAGGCTTTCAAGTATTCTGTTTCTTCAATCGCAGGATGCACTGGATGATCTGGCGCTTGCGTACCGCGATAAATAAGCTGGGAAAAGCGTTCTAGCTGACGACTATTACTTCGAACAAGGTCATGTAAACGCGCTGTTTCAAGGTGCATAGAGCAAGACGCCGAGACCAAAACACCACCTTTTGCGACCAATCTCATCGCCAATTGATTGGCTCGATGATAAGCCCCTTCACCTGCTTTAATGTCTTTACGACGTGCAATGAAAGCTGGTGGATCCATAACAACCACATCGAAGCGTTGCTTGTCGTCAATCAAAGACTGCATGGCTTCAAATGCGTCGCCATGCATCAAGTTAGAGCCACCTTCATACTGATTCAGTTGTAAGTTGCCTGTCACATAATTAAGCGCTTTTTCAGAAGCATCAATAAAAGTCACATCTGTGGCGCCAGCAGAAGCCGCCTGAACACCCCAACCACCAACATATGAGAATACATCTAGCACTCGTTTACCGTCGCAAAAATTCTGCATGGTTTTACGGTTTTCACGGTGGTCATAAAACCAACCTGTTTTTTGACCATCCCAAACTGGCGCTTCGAATAAAACGCCATTTTCCTGTAAGAAAACCGTTTCTGGAACCGTTCCAAATGCTTCTTCAACGTAGCTATCTAGACCCTCGATTTGGCGCATTTTACCGTCGTTTTTCATCAAAATAGCAGAGGGTTTCACAACATCTTGCAAAGCTTCAATGATTTCGTTTTTTACGCGTTCCATGCCTGCCGTCGAAATTTGAACAACAAGAATGTCTGCAAAACGATCCACAACCAAGCCGGACAACCCATCAGAGTCACCAAAGACAAGGCGATAATACGGCGCAGGATACGTCATTTCACGTAATGACAAGGCAATATTAAGACGATGGGACAATGTAGACTTATTCAATACAGTATCAGTGCTACGGCTAATCAGCCGTCCACAAATTAATGTATTAGGGTTTATCATGGCGATACCAAGAGGTTTTCCTTGTGCTGTTTCGACAACAACCTGATCCCCTGGCGTAAATTGCTTTAATGGCGTCGCTGAGGTATCCACCTCATTGCTATAGATCCATTGATGCCCAGCTCGAAGACGGCGATCAGCCTGACCCTTTAGTCGAATAACACTCAAAGTTTTCACCCAGTATATGTTTAAAAAAACGCTATTATAGAGACTCTAGAATCAATTGCCATTTATTAAGGAAAGTTACACAACAGAAATTACTTGCTTTTCAAAAGACAAGCATTCTCTAAATACTATAAAATCGCAGACGCTTACTAACGCGGAAAAAGCACCAAATGGTCTAAATGAACACTTAATCCAATTTTCTGCCCTAAAGCGTGGTTATGATGGGAAGAAGCAAAGCAATAAACCACTTTACCGGAAGACAGTTTTACTCGATATAGAAAATGCGATCCACGGAACCACTTACTCACAATAACACCGACGAATGCACTATCATCGTCGTGCAAAATATCATCGGGACGCACCAATAAATCCACCAGCGCATTATCTGCGAACCCATGATCTAGGTCGCCACGAATATTACCTAGATCAGAATGCACACAGTCTGGCCCGCATACGGTAGCAGATAAAAAATCTCCATGACCAATAAAGCTCGCAACAAACCGTGTTTCTGGACGGTGGTAAATTTGATACGGAGACCCTGTTTGATGGATTACGCCAGCGTCCATAACGGACACTTGATCCGCCATGGCAAACGCTTCCATTTGATCATGCGTCACCAAAAGCGCACTCATTCTTTCATGCTGCAATATGTCGCGTATATCCGGTACCAATTCTTCTCTTAATTTTGCATCAAGGCCAGAAAAGGGCTCGTCCATTAGCAGTAATTTTGGCTTAGGCGCAATCGCTCTTGCTAGGGCAACACGCTGTTGCTGCCCTCCTGATAATGAATGAGGATAACGCGATTGGAAGCCCGCTAAACCAACCAGTTCTAATAAATAGGCAACACGTTCCTGCGCACTTTCTTTTGACCAAGATGACAAACCAAAAGCAATATTCTGTGCGATAGTCAGGTGCGGAAACAAGGCAATGTCTTGAAACACCATACCGATATGACGATCTTCTGGATTAACGCTAAGCGAAGAATTAGAAATAATCTGATCATCGATTATTATTTCGCCCGTCATTAGAGACTCAAAACCAGCAATCGCACGCAGCAAAGTCGATTTTCCACAGCCACTAGGGCCTAGTAAACAACCAATTTGCCCTTCCAATAACTGAAAAGCTGCATTTTTGACCACCACGCCACCATCATAACCAACCGACACGTTGGTCAGTGTCATTTCTTTCAACGTTTTATGAAGGGGTAACGAGGCCATATTGAATCCTATTTAGAGTGTTCACTAGTTAAAGTACCCGTTATTTAGAGTAATCCGTGCGTGAAGAAATGGAACGACTCAGTAAAATTACTGGCACTAAGCCCACCAGCACTATCATTAACGAAGCAGGAGCCGCATCCACAAGTCTTTCATCAGAAGCTAATTCAAATGCTCTGACTGCCAGCGTATTAAAATTAAATGGCCGAAGCACTAAGGTCGCTGGTAACTCTTTCAATACATCGACAAACACAATTAATATTGCCGTCAGAACAGAGCCTTTTAGAAGAGGAATATGAATCCGCGTCAGCACCTTAAAAGATGACATTCCAAGCGATCGGCCTGCCATGTCCATACTAGGCTTAATTTTTCCCAAGCCATTTTGTACCGCGCCTAAAGACACAGCCATAAAACGAACCGTATAAGCAAACAAAAGTGCGACCAAGGTACCTGAAAAGATCAAACCGACTTTGTCACCACTGTAGTACTTCACTAAATCAATAATTCTATGGTCAAGCCAAGCTAATGGCACAATAGTACCAATGGCAATAATTGTACCCGGCAAAGCATAACCTAAACCTGCAATACCCACCGACACACCCACACTACGACTGTTATTCAAACGGATGGCATAACTGAGTACCAACGCCAAACTCACCACAATCATTGATGCGATAGCAGCAAGATAAAAGGAGTTCCATGCCAGCTGAATAAAATTTGCTCCCGGCCGGTCTGCTTTAAAAATAGCCCAGTACGCCAATACACTAACAGGGATAATGAAGCCAACCAGAATAGGCGCCAGACAAAAAGCACTAGCGAAAATACCGCGACCGCCTTTTAGGGCCATTCGTCGGTTACTCGCCTTTTTCAGCCCAGAAGCATGATAGCGAATACGGTGTCGTGAATATCGTTCTAGTAAGATCAGCATGGCCACAAACATCAACAACACTCCCGCCAACTGTGATGCTGCGGCTACGTCACCAAAACCGTAAAAAGTACGCAGAATGCCTGTCGTAAAAGTATTTACACTAAAATATTGCACCGTACCGTAATCCGCTAATGTTTCCATAAGCGCCAAAGTAAGGCCGGTCACAATAGCAGGACGCGCCAGTGGCAGAGCAAGCTTAAAAAAGACAGCACGACCTGAGTAACCCAATGTACGGCTGACTTCTAAGGTGTTTTCAGACTGCTCTAAAAAGGCAGCACGGCTCATTAAATAAACATAAGGATACAGAACCAAGGTGAGCATCACCATGGCGCCTCCAAGCGAACGTATTTCAAAGAACCAATATTCGCCGTAACGCCAGCCAGTGACATCTCGAATAAAGGTTTGCACCGGACCCGCAAAATCCAGTACACCAGTGTAAGTATAAGCAATAATGTAAGCTGGCACGGCCATTGGTAACAGCAGCGCCCAAGATAGAAGTGAACGTCCTGGAAAGTCACACATGCTGGTCAACCAAGCACACGGTACGCCAATGACCAACACGCCAATTCCCACTCCCAGCATAAGTAAAAGTGAATTCGAAATGTACTCAGCCAGCACGGTATCGTAAAGGTGTCGCCACACATCACCATCACCGATCAGGACGTTGACCAACACAACCAATATGGGCAAAGCCAAAATGGCCGCAATAAGCATTGCAGCCATTTTTAACCCGTTAAATTTAGGTTTACTTGCGACACTAGAATGAGCTGAATCAGCCATTAACTATTAAAAATCCTATCAGAAAGCTCATTTCAAAGAGCCAATTTCAGAAAGCTCGTGTTACAGAGCCAAGGTTACTTCCAACCAGCGATGTCCATAAGCTCAACCGCTTCACGGTTATTGTCACCCAATTGACTTAACGAAATGGTATCCGCTCGAAACGTTCCAAATGGCGCCAACATTTCTGGCGCTCCAACGTCTTTTACAACAGGGTATTCATTATTTACATGCGCATACCATTCCTGAGAGGCACGATTGGTTAAAAATTCAAGCAGTAAAGTGGCGTTTTCAATATTCGTTGCGGCAGCGGTAATACCAGCACCACTGACATTCACATGAGCACCGCGTTCACCTTCACCTTGATTTGGCCAGAATAATTTTACGCTGTTATACACCGCTCGTTCATCCGCGCTATCACTCTGCCCTAAGCGGCCGTAATAATAAGTGTTTGCCAATGTCAGATCACAAACACCGGCTGAAACGGCTTTCAATAAATCAATATCACCACCAAAAGGGGGGCGAGCTAAGTTAGATACCAAGCCTTTAATCCAAGTTTGTGTGTTCTCACGACCATCCGCTTCTAACATAGACGCAACTAAAGATTGGTTATAGATATTGGCAGAGGATCGGACACAAATACGCCCCTTCCACTTCGAACTAGCGAGGTCTTCGTAGTTTGACAGGTCTTTCGGAGATACTTTATTAGGGTTATAAAAAATAACACGAGCACGTTGAGACAAACCAAACCAGTAACCATCACTGTCGCGTAAATGACTTGGAATGTTAGTATTTAAGACATTATTATTAAGAGACCGCAACACACCAGCGGCCTTTGCACGGTGTAAACGGCCAGCATCAACGGTAATGAACATATCGGCAGGACTGGCATCGCCTTCAGCTTTCAATCGGCTCAATAACGCATCGGCTGAGCCGGTTATCAAATTTACAACAACATCATTTTCTTTCGAGAAAGTATCCAGTACTGGTGCAATAAGAGACTCCTTTCTAGCAGAGTAAATATTGACCTCTCCTTTCGCCTGCAAACCAGTAGAAATAAGTAAAGATAATGCCAGAGTGATTAATCCAGCCCTTTTGAAAAAAAGCTTACGCTCTATAATATGAGTTGTTTTATGTGACTTCATCGCCGTACTCACCTTCCATAATTTGAAAACATTCTCTACGTATCACAGACACTTCCATGCATCATAGACAAAGAAAATAGGGCCAGAAAAAATGAGACAAGAAATTAGCACAACACAATACTAAACACTAGCGATTATCATTTATTCAAGTGGCCCATAAAGCACACCAACGTATTAATAATAATTGGGAAATTAAATCACCTTTCCAATCAAACTAGCCGATTCAAAAGGGCAATCTAGAAGCATTAATGAAGCAATTGATTAAGTTCATCACCGATCATAAGTGCATCGTCTAGTTCATACACAATGCCTTCAGGCAAGCCCGCCGCTTTAGCCACTGCCATAGGAAAACCTTCTCTCACTAAGTCGTAGTCACGATCATTACGAATACAGGCATTCAAATAACAGGCTAAATTTAAAACGCATGCCAATGGTTTTGGTTCATCATTATCAAATGGTCGCTTATGATGTTGTATTGCGTCACCAAGCCCAGCAGGAAACTTCCACAGATCCATTAACGCCTTCCCTGCATCCTGAGATGTAAAACCAAGTAAATCGTTTTCTGCCTTCACTCGGCTCGCTTTGCGATTTGCGACCAAAACCTGAATCTCTTTTGCGATCTGTGGTTCGGTAAGATGTAAAAGTAAACGGCCTATATTATGCACAATCCCTACCGTGAATGCTTCGTCAGCTTCAACCAAAGAAGTCCGCTTTGCGACCCATTGCGCCAGCTCAGCAACACGAAAAGAATCGGCCCAAAATTCAGATAACTTAATACCTTCTACGCTGGTCACAGAGTTAGAAAAACCAGAAGCGATTACCAAGGTTTTCAGTTTATCGATACCCAATAAAACCGTCGCTTCATCGATAGAAGAGATCTTTCTAGACAGACCAAAATACGCGGAATTTACTACCCGCAACACTTTTAGTGAAATCGTCTGATCGTGGGAAACCCTTTCAGCAATATCCGAATACTTTGCATTTGAATCGTTAAGAAGCTGAATCAGTTCGCGGACGACGTCGGGGACATTGGGGAGTTTATCCGTTTGTTTTAGAAGATCTTGGACTTGCATTCCATTCCGCCTTGTACAGTGTTTAGTGATGTATTTAGTTATGCAGAGTATGACAACAATCGTTTTTTTCAAGAAAAAATACGTAGTGTATTAAAAAAAAGTGGCGTATTGCCATTATAAGTAACGTAGATAATGAGGATGTATCAAGAAAAAGAAGCTAGCCCTGCCGCTCGAGCAATCAATCTTTTCTTTAACGCCACATCGTGATTAAAACGTTTCATTCCAATATTTCTGAGCTGAACAAACACTGGCTGCTGTGTCGAAAATAAACGTTTGAAAGCCTCCATCCCTACCGACATGGCAATGTTATCTAGCATTCTAGCTCGCTGATAACGTCTTAGGACGTTACTGGCACCCAAATATTCTCCTCGACGATGCGCCTTGCTTAATACTTCCACCAATCCTTTAACATCAGAAAAACCTAGGTTTGCACCCTGCCCTGCTAAAGGATGGATCGTATGCGCGGCATCACCGATCAAAACCATACCTGGTTTTACGTACTCTTTGGCATGACGTTGTCGCAATGGGATCGATTGACGGGCTTGCGTAACCCCCAAGACATCAAATCGTTTATCAATAGCGTAGTGCAAACGACGACAAAAGGCGTCAACCTCTAGCGCCATCAATGATTCGGCTTCTTTGGGTGGTACAGACCACACGATGGACACAAAATGCTTTTGATCAACACTGGGTAATGGAAGGAAGGCTAAAATACCTTCTTCGCCAAAACTTTGCCACGCGGTGTTTTGATGTGATTTATCAATTTCTATGGTTGCCACTATGGCACTATGGCCATAATCCCACTCGACCGTATCAAACGCATTCTCTGTACGAAGTTTGGACATGGCGCCATCAGCAGCCACTATTGCCTGAGCTTCTAATACGTGACCCGAAGACAGCTCAGCCCTAACACCAGATTCACTCAGCTCATGAGACTCTAGAGTATCACTCAAATAAAGATCGATGTTTTTAACACCTCGAATTTTCAACATAAGCTGTTGATTCAAAACCGTATTTTCAACCAAACAACCTAGTTCAAGCATCGATGTTGTTTCAGCGTTAAAATCAATATGACCGTCACCAAGGCCATCCCAAACAACCATATTGTCATAAGGTGCTATGCGGTCTAAGGGAATGCCTTGCCATACGCCGGCCGTTTCAAGCAAGGCTTTTGACTGACTGGAAATAGCACTGACTCTCGAGTCATAAGCGGGGGGCGTAGACAAACGATAATCACCATCGTGTTTATCCACAAGCGCAATTCGTAAAGAAGATTTAGCCAACAATATCGCCGACAGAGCGCCCACCATACCAGCACCAACGATAATCAGATCGTACGACTTAGCCATCTAACCTTACTCCAACGCTTCGCGTTTTTGATTAACGATTCTCAGCCATTAAAGCTTCAATCTCTTTAATTTCTTTTGGTAGGCCATGCGTTAATACATAAGGGCCATCAGCACGAATTTGCACATCGTCTTCAATTCGAATCCCTATACCCCGCCATTTTTCATCAACCGACTGATTATCAGCAGAAATATACAATCCCGGCTCAATCGTCAACACCATGCCTTCCTCAAGTAAACGCGACTCACCCGAAATTTTATAAGCGCCGCAATCATGCACATCAAGCCCTAACCAATGCCCTGTATTGTGCATGTAAAAATCTCGATATGCCTTGCTCTCGATCAGCTGATCAGCATCCCCCATTAATAAGCCATGAGTGACCAGACCTTCTGTTAACGTTCGTACCGCTGCATTGTGACAAGCTTCATAAGGGGTTCCCACGGTAAGCTTTTCCATACCGGCATGGTACGCATCCAATACCACTTGATACAACGCCGCTTGGGGCTCACTGAACTTGCCATTCGCGGGAAAAGTTCGCGTAATGTCGGCGGCGTAACAGCCTAATTCCGCGCCAGCATCAATCAAGATAAGATCGCCATCTTCAATGACTTCATCATTTTTGATGTAATGCAGCACACAAGCATTGCTACCAGAAGCCACTATGTTGTTGTACGCAGGTTGTCGCACGCCGGATTTCATAAAGACATAATTAAGCTCAGCTTCGAGCTGATACTCATTCATTCCAGGACGAACGGTACGCATCGCCTGTTTATGAGCCTCAACACTAATTTGTGCGGCCGTTTCCATAATGGCCGTTTCTTCAGCGTCTTTTCGCAAACGCATTTCTGAAACCACAGGTGCCAGATCGATAAAATTCGTCGGTGCCACCGCGCCCATTCTAGCGCGAGCCGCAACGGCACTGCGCCAAGTAGCGATTTTTTCTCTTAAAGTGGAATCATCAAATAAATAAGCAACGTGTAATGCGCCATCCAATGCAGCAAAAGCGACACGGTCTAACTCATCCAACGCCACGGCTTCATTTGCACCAAAGTTCGCTATTGCACCTTCTATACCGAAACGAAAGCCATCCCATTGCTCTTTCTCAGGATCCTTCGGTAAAGTCACTAAGGTCATATCGCCATGCCCATGAATCAAGGCATACGCACTGGGTTCTGGAAACCCGGTTAAATAGAAAAAGCTGCTATGAGGACGAAACTCATACTCGCAATCATTACTACGAGTTGACAACTCACCGGTACGCAGAATAACCACACTATTTTCAGGTAAGGATTGCATCAAACGCTCACGGCGCGCCTGATAAATTTGAGTTTCGATTTTCATAAAAGGTCTCGCTTTTAATGTAATGAATTCTTCTTGGTATGATCCACATCGGGATTGATAGCATGATGTTCTGTGTACATCATCATCGCTGACAATCTCACGTATTCAACCAATTCAGTTAAGTCTGCTTCATTGTCATTGCTGTCTTCAAGAGCACGCATTTCGGCTTGCATACCCGATATATTGGCAAAGTCACGAAGGATTTGTTTGGTTTCATCCGACAAAGTATTTTTTTGCCCAGATAAGCCATAGCCTGCTAAAAAGCCATGCGCCCATTGCGATAAGGTCACACCTCTTTCGCACAAATCGGCATCTTCATCTGAAATACTCGGCACAAGCGCAAACTCACCATTTTGAAGCAGAGTCAGCGTCGCGGTATAAAGCTCAACGATAACCACACGGCTAGCGTCTTCTTTCCACCCTTCAATATCACAAAACTCCACCACCATGGTAAGCCAATCTTCCAATGGCAAAGTCACACCAGAAGCCAGGTAGCCACACAATTGACCGTGTAATTCTGACGGCGAGGCCGTAATGGATTCTGTAACAAAAACATCGGCGATCAAATCGAAGTCCAACGCATCTTTTAACATTTCTGTGGACATATAATGTCTGCCTATTTCTGTTCAATTCATAAAAAAATAAGCCGCACCTAATGGCGCGGCCTTTCTGTCCCATTTTTCGACTCTATATCAATAATATGGGGCAGCGATACAAACCTTTCAAGCCCATTAGCCTAGTTGTTTAAGGCCAGACTCTAGCGTTTGCAAAATCAGTGTATTAATCGTCATTGGTCCAACACCGCCTGGAACTGGTGTATAAGCCGTAATGCGGTCAACTAAAGGCGCAAGCTCAATATCACCGACGCCACCAGGGTGATAACCCGCATCAACCACAACCGCGCCGTCTTTGATCCATTCAGCTTTGATGAACTCAGGTTTACCCACTGCCCCAACAATAACGTCGGCTTGTTTTACAAACTCAGATAAATTTTGCGTACGAGAATGGCAAATAGTGACGGTAGCGTTGGCATTCAACATCATCATTGCCATAGGTTTACCCAAAATCGGGCTGCGACCAACCACAACAACATGCTTACCTTCTAGATTTACGTCATAGGCTTCAAGTAAACGCATGATACCAGCAGGCGTTGCCGCGCCGTAAGCCGGTTCTTTCATCGCCATACGACCAAAGCCAAGACAAGTAACACCATCAACGTCTTTATGAGCCGCAATCGCATCAAAGCAAAGGCGTTCGTCAACTTGTGCTGGCACCGGATGTTGCAGCAAAATGCCGTGTACATCTGGGTTATTATTCAATTCATTGATTTTGGTTAAAAGCTGCTCTGTCGTCGTAGTTTCTGGCAATTCAATTGCCATAGAATCCATACCTACTCGACGACAAGCGTTGCCTTTCATTTTTACATAAGTGGCTGATGCTGGATCAGCACCCACTAAAATGGTCGCTAAAATTGGCGTGCGGCCGGTACGCTCTTTAAGCTCGGCAACTTGAGCTTGTAAGCGGTTTTCAGTTTCTTTGGCGCAAAGTTTGCCGTCAAGAACCAGTGCTGTCATGAATGAGCTCCAGTAAAAATAGAGTGATGTATGAGGGAGGCGCATTATACCTCAACTTTTGATCCGATACGCAGTGCCAAATCCAATTTGTTCGGCAAAACCCCAATCTTCGCGTTTGCTTTAAGCGGGCTCTAAATAGTCCACTAACAACTGCAAATTACGTTGACCTCGAAACTCATTGATATCCAGTTTATAAACCAGACGCGCTTGTGGCGACTTGTCATTGGGCCATTTTTCCAGATCCACAAAAAAACTGATCGCGTCTAATAAAAGACCGCTTTTTGGTTCACGCACCATCAATTTAAGATGCTTTTCGCCAACAATCCGCTGCTGCAAGATATCAAATACACCATCAAAGCAAGGCTCTGGAAACATCTGCCCCCAAGGCCCAGACAACCTAACTTGCTCTGCAAAACTCAAACTAAAGTCTTCTGGGGCTAGAGGTCCATCCGTCATAAGCGTCGCCTCTAGCTGCTCAGGTGTTACCCATTCAGTAATGATCGCATCAAACGCCAAACGAAATGCGTCATAATGAGATTCTTTAATCGACATACCTGCCGCCATAGCATGACCGCCAAACTTGCTCAGCAATTGCGGATAACGCTTGGCTAATAAATCTAAAGCATCCCGAATATGAACGCCGGGAATAGAACGAGCTGAACCTTTTAGTTCATCTTCACCGACTCGGGCAAACGCAATCACAGGGCGATGGCATTTGTCTTTCATCCGAGAAGCTAGAATCCCAATGACGCCCTGATGCCAATCCGCATCGTAAAAGCACATACCATTGGGCATGTCTTGTTCATCATCTAATAATGAAACCAACACTAATTCGGCTTGTTCTTTCATATCCGACTCGATCACTTTACGCTCACGGTTAAACTGATCGAGCTGCTGAGCATATTGGCGAGCTTGATGTGGATGCACCGCCAACAAACATTCAATGCCAACCGACATATCATCAAGGCGACCCGCCGCGTTTAGCCTTGGCCCAACAACAAAACCCAAGTCAGATGCTTTTAATTGGGTATGATCTCGATGACCCACCTCTAATAAAGCTAAGATACCAGGTCGTGCTAAGCCCGCTTGTATACGCTTAATGCCTTGTTGTACCAAAATTCGGTTGTTGGCATCCAAAGGCACCACATCGGCCACCGTTCCCAAAGCAACCAAATCCAAATAGTCAGCCATTTTCGGCTCAGGAATATGCTGCTCAATGAACCAATTTCGATGCTTTAATTCTGCGCGAAGTGCCGTCATCACATAAAATATAACCCCAACACCCGCTAAGTTTTTACTTGGAAAGCCACATCCAGGATGATTTGGGTTCACGATGGCATCGGCCATTGGTAAGCTATCACCGGGTAAATGATGATCGGTTACCACCACCTTCATACCATAAGACTTTGCGGCTAATACACCATCGATACTGGCAATACCATTATCGACCGTCACCAATACCGCCGGCTCTCTTTCTTTCGCCACCTCGACAATTTCTGGCGTCAGTCCATAACCAAATTCAAAACGATTTGGCACCAAATAGTCTGGCGAAATTGCCCCCATTGCCTCCAGAGCAAGAATACCAAGGCTGGTGCTAGTCGCGCCATCAGCATCAAAGTCTCCAACAATTAAGATTTTCTGCCCTGCCTCAATCGCATCCGCCAAAATACTTGCCGCTGTTTTTAAATCAAATAACGAATCCGGCCTTAATAAATGCGGCAGACGGTAATCTAATTCTCGGCCAGAATATACGCCACGCGCTAAAAAAATACGCCGTAAGCTCGAAGGCATGTCCACAGGTAAATCGTCATCACCTGCATGAAAAGATCGGTGTCTTATACGCATAGAAATACTCAAAAAAACAAATTTTCTTATAATAAAAGCAAAGAAGGGTAACACAATTGTATTATCGAAATTTACGGAAAGGTGATTAAATAATAGTAGCTATTGGCATTTTTTTGCTAAATTATCAAAGTCAGTCTATATATTTTGAATGAAGTAGCATCAACCAACTATTCTAGGATGAAAGATGGCCTTATCAATTAAAACACGTTTGATCACAATGGGCACCTTGCTAGCAGTGGTGCCAACCATAATTGCAGGATTAATTTTAAGTCAAAATGCACTAGACAAAGGAACAGATGCTCTCGTGCAAAGCACTAAAAAACAGCTAATTCTCTCAAGAGACCTTACTGCTCAATCAATCGAGACATATTTTTCCTTTATTGAAAAACAGGTCATCAGCCTATCTCAAAATAACAGCACAGTGGCGGCAGCAAAAGCATTCTCTGACGCTTTCATTGACTATTCTAAAGACAGCACTGACGAAAAAAACTGACTAATTACTATACTAATCAGTTTGATAAAAACTATCAGAGCCTAAACGCAGCTAAATCAAGCAAACCAGACGGGCTGTTGGCAAAACTGAGTCCTGTAGCCAAAGCTATTCAAACAACTTACATAGCCAATAACCCTGCACCACTTGGTGAAAAAGATACGTTAAATAAAGCGGGGGATGGTTCTGCATACGACAAAATACACCAAGAATTTCACCCTATGTTCCATCAATTCCAAAAAGAATTTGGCTTCTACGATATTTTTATTGCCGATGCCAAAACAGGTCATGTCATCTACAGCGTTTTCAAAGAACTCGACTTTGGAACATCTTTGATATCTGGACCGTACAAAGATACTGGACTGGCAAGTGCTTTTAAAAATGCCATTACTGGTAATAAACAATCTGCTACGTACCTAACTAAATTCGCACCTTATGGCCCATCCTACAATGCGCAAGCTTCTTTCATCTCATCACCCATTTTTAGTAACGGAAAGATCGTTGCTGTGCTCATTTTTCAAATGCCAATTGATAAAATCGATGACGTAATGACGCACGGTCAAACTTGGGAGAAAAACGGCTTAGGAAAAACAGGACAGACTTATCTTGTTGATCATAACAAAATGATGGATAGCAACGACCGTTCACTATTGCAAAATAAAGCCGCGTATTTAGAGAAAATTAAAGTATTAAATTTACCAAATAGTTCGATTGATGAAATTAATAGTCGCAATACAACTATTGGCCTTGTAAAAGTGAGTGGCACTGCCGTTAATGAAGCTATTGCAGGAAAAGAAGGCTTTACTATTGATATAAACTACCTTGGTGAACACTCTTTAAGTGCCTACAAACCACTCAAAATTAATGATATGAATCTGATAATCATTAGTGAAGAAAGCCAGTCAGAAGCATTTGAGCCGATGATAAGCTTAAGAAACAGTATCTATAAAACCCTTATCATCGTCTCTATCATTGCATTAATTGTAGGTGGATTACTAGGCCTTCTTCTATCCAGAGTTATCGTTCGCCCTATTGATGACATGGTCAAAATGATGCATGACATAGCCGAAGGAGAAGGCGACCTTACTCAGCGCTTACCAATCAAAAGTCAATATGAACTGGCAGAGTTGGCGAGGGGTATTAACTTATTTATCAATCACATTGATAAAACATTTTCGTCTATTCTATCTTCTGTCATTCGACTAAAACCTATTTCGGAAGACATGGCAGATGTAAATAGTAGGCTTGCAGCGGCAACTAACCAACAGAAACACCAAGCCGATAAAGTAAACGGCTGCTTGTCTGAAACCAATGAATCTACTAAAAGAGTGGAAGTAGAGCTTGAACAGATTAGCAAAGCTTCAACGCAAGGCAATATTATTGCGAATGACAGTGGACAAGTAGTAAATAAAGTAGCGATCACAATGAAAGAACTGTCGGTTGATATTACTCAAGCCGTTGACGCTCTTTCTAAATTAAAAGGAGATACCGACCGGATTGCAGGCATTATTGACGTCATCAATAGCATTGCAGAACAAACCAACCTATTAGCATTAAATGCTGCAATAGAAGCTGCCCGGGCGGGTGAAGCTGGCCGTGGCTTCGCTGTCGTAGCCGATGAAGTTCGCTCCCTAGCCTCTAAAACTCGCCAATCTACTGACGAGGTTGCCAGCATGGTTGGTGCGATTCAAAGCGGCACAATGGAAGTGGTCAAGCGCATGGAAACCAGTAAATCCAATGCAGAACAGTCTTCGGCACATGTTCAAGACGCAACCCAATCTTTGTCTCAAGTTAAAATGGCAATGGATACTATCTCGGAAAAAGTAACAAATATCGCTACTGCAATTACCAGTCAACAAAATAATTTTGTGGATGTGACCTCTCACTATCATCAGATGAGAAAGAGCTTCGTTGAAATCAATGAGCAGACAGAACACTCAATCACGGTTGGTAAGGACGTCATTCAACTGTCCGAAAACATTATGGTACACATTAATCGTTTTCAGGTAACCGATAAAAATTGGTCAACTGATCGAAGAGACCTTACCCGTCCTGTCATGGACAAAAAAGAAAGCTAAACGATAAAAACCCTGTATTAATAAGACTAAACAAGCAAAGACAAGATACAAAACAACCTTCTTGGTTTCTAAATAAAGAGACCAAGAAGGTTTTTTAATACCTTAAAAATCATTCGAGATGTCAGTTAACCTTTTCGTGTCTGATTTCGACCTGCGCGTTTCGCACTATACAAACGATTATCGGCAAGGGTTATTGTTTCTCTTAATGACGTAAATTCATTCATCGTGGCCACACCAAAACTCAGCGTCATACGAAACTTTTGATCCAAATATACAAACTCATGTTCTTCTACTTCCTGCCGAATGGATTCAGCTAAGTTAAAAGCATCAAGCTCTGTACAATCACATACAGCAACCAAAAACTCTTCACCTCCCCAACGAGAAGCCAATCCTCCTTTTGGCAGAGGTTTTTGAATAATCTTGCCCAACTCAGCTAAAGCGTAATCACCGACATCATGACCATACTCATCATTTATACGCTTAAAAAAGTCTACATCCGCCAATAATAAGTGATAGCTGGTATAAGTCGTGCCTTCTAAGCGTTGCATCATTCCTCTGCGGTTTAACAGTTCTGTCAAGGCGTCCGTATTAGCAACCAATTTAAGTTTTGCCGTCGTCTCTTTTAACTCTTGATTAGAGCGAGACATCGAATATTCATAAATGGCAGAAAGAAAAATAACAACCAAAAATGAAAATAGGATTCTAGATTTTAACGTAGGGTGGTAATCAGGCTCGACAAAATGACTGTCCATGAAGAACATAACAATCACTAGCGCTAGGGTAAAAAACCCAAGTTCTATCAGACCTCGCTTCAGACCATGTAAGAATAAAGCCACAGCAGGAAGACAATAAACCCAAACATGCCCAGTACCATGTACGCCACCCGTATAAATGAGATAAACCATCAATATATACAAAGGGTAAATAACAAAATTACCAGACACGGAATGATTATGAGTGTAACGCAAATAAATATGATTCATCGAATACAAAAAAGCGATGAAAATCAGCACTACACCGAGGACAACCTCTCCCTCATACAATGAAGAAAGGCCTAAAGGGAGCGTAAAAAGAACACCGACAGTCGCAAAAAGATTAACAATAAAAACTCGACGAGCATCCTCAGAGAACGCACCTTCATTTTTACCAACATAGAAAAATGTCAGCCAAGTAGACATCGTCTTATCTTTTATTCTATTTGTTTTAATGCGACTTACTTTTTTCGCCATCTATATTCTCTGATCTAGACAATCAAATCGTTACTTTACGAATAGACTTAATCCTACAGCAAAGTCTAAAATAGCTCCCTCTCTAATGCCACTCAGTTACAAATAACAACATTTCATGTATTTAACACCCTAAATTGGGTATAGACGCGACAATAATACAGGGACAACTGTTTCTACTTTTAAAATACGATCACCTAAATGAACAGACTCCATACCAGCCTCGTGCCACTTATCTACTTCGAATTCATTCCATCCTCCTTCCGGCCCAAGCGCGAGAACACACGGTTTTTGTATATCGATAGGGCAGCGTTTAGCTAAGTAAGGGTGGGCTAACAAGCCCACTTTATCCATCAGCAACGCCGGCAACTGATCTTCAACAAAGGGGCGAAATCTTGGTATCAAAGACCATGTCGGCATGACGGTGTCTTTTGCTTGCTCAAGCCCTTCAAGCAAACACTGTTGAATAGACTCAGTTTGTAACACAGGGCTCTGCCAATAACTTTTTTCCACCTTCGCAGAATGAATTAAATACAACTCCTTCACGCCCATTGCGGCAATGTTCTGCAAAGTTCGCTTAAGCATGTTGGGTCTAGGCAATGCCATTACCAAAATCATGGGTAACGGTTGAGGCGCAGGAATAGACAAACAAACAGAATGAATATACCCCAGCCGGTCTTCTTTCGGTGGTTCATACACTCCCTCGCCTATCTTTCCATTCAATATTCCCACTCTCAGCACATCGCCCTGCTTTGCTTTGATCACTTTCGAAATATGAGTTTGCTGCCGAGTATTTAGAGCATACTGGCCAGAATCTAATGTGTTTTTTGGGTCTAATAAAATGAGATTCATATGAGGGGCATGTAAAAGAGGAAAGAAACGGCCAGTTATTAATTGGCCGTTGTTACTGTTGCTAGATAATTCCTAGCCAAATCGTAAGTTATATTTTTTGCGTTACAAAAGCTTGAACGTCGCTCAGGCTATTATCAAGCACAGTGTAGGATTCCTCTCGTTCGAAAAGATCTGCCATGTGTTCAGGCAACACCGGCGTTTCACAGCCTGCTTTTTCAACGGCTTCAGGAAATTTAACCGGATGCGCAGTGGCCAATGTAATCATTGGAACTGATTTGTCTTTCCAACAATGACGAGCGGCCTCAAGACCAATCGCCGTATGAGGGTCAAGCAAGTACTGAGTCTTAGCAAAAACATCCGCAATCACGTCACACGTTTTTTCATCGTCCACTTTATAGCTATCAAAGTTCTCTTTCACGAACGACCAGGCTTGATCATCAAGAGAAACATCGCCTTTATTAAAGCGAGCCATCAAATCATCAATCTTGGCACCATCACGACCATGAGCATCGAACAATAGGCGTTCGAAGTTGCTCGATACCATAATGTCCATGCTTGGCGATAAAGTAACATTCAACGACTGACGACTCATGTCGTTCTGGGCAATCACACGATGCAAAATATCGTTCTTGTTTGTTGCTACCACGAGTTGATCAATTGGTAAGCCCATTTTTTTCGCCAAATATCCGGCAAAAATATCGCCGAAATTCCCCGTTGGAACCGAGAAAGATACCTTACGATGAGGCGCGCCAAGCGACAAAGCAGACGAAAAATAATAAACAATCTGAGCCATAATACGCGCCCAATTAATCGAGTTAACCGCACCCAGCTTGGCGCCTTTCAAAAAAGACTGATCGGCAAAGCTGGATTTCACCATACCTTGGCAATCATCAAAGTTACCTTTGACTGCAATATTAAACACATTATCATCGATCACCGTGGTCATTTGACGACGCTGTACTTCTGATACACGTTGATAGGGATGTAAAATAAAAATACTAAGGTGTTCAGAATGACGACAACCTTCAATTGCAGCTGATCCAGTGTCTCCTGACGTCGCACCAAGAATCACAAGTTTTTCTTTGCGTTCAGACAGAACATAGTCCATCAAACGACCCAGTAGCTGCAATGCAAAATCTTTAAACGCCAGTGTTGGACCACGGAACAACTCAAGTATCCATTCGTTATTACCAACTTGAACCATCGGTGCAATCGATGAATGATTGAAGCTAGCATATGCATCGTCAATCATTTTCTTAAATGCATCGGCAGGAATATCGCCTTCAACAAAGGGCCACATAATCTTAAAAGCGAGTGCTTGATAACTAAGGCTCGCCCATGATGCTATTTCTTCTTTGCTGTAATGTGGCAAGGTTTCCGGCACATACAAGCCACCATCATTCGCCAAACCAGCCAACAACACATCGCCAAAAGAAAGCGCAGGGGCTTTACCACGAGTAGAAATGTACTTCATATTTTGCTCTCTCTTACGCCAAGTTTTCGACGCGGATTCGTTGCACAGTTCCCGCAACGTCCGGCAAAGCTTCAATCGCTGCAATCGCCGCGTTCATGTTGCGTTCTTTTACATCGTGAGTCATCACAACCAAGGGCACTAACTCACTACCCTCACGCTCTCGCTGAATAAGAGACTCAATACTAATATCATTCATTGACAGAATTTGCGTAATATTAGCCAATACACCGGCGCGATCTTTAATCGTCATATTAAGGAAAAAACCACATTCAATTTCTTCTACTGGTAAAATCTGCATGCTGGATAAAGCGTCTGCTTGGAAAGCCAAGTGAGGAACACGATTAGTTGGATCTGCAGTTAATGTACGAGCAACATCAATCACATCCGCGACAACAGAAGACCCTGTTGGTAATGCCCCAGCGCCAGCGCCATACGTTAACGTCGGGCCAACCACATCACCTTGAACCATAATCGCATTCATAACGCCATTTACATTGGCTAGAAGCTGCTTACGGGAAATTAAGGTCGGATGAACTCGTAACTCAATGCCCATTTTTGAACGGCGCGCGATGCCCAAATGCTTAATCGCATAACCAAGTTCACTGGCAAAAGCGACATCTTCCGATGTAATGCGGCTGATGCCTTCTGTGTACGTTTTTTCAAACTGCAATGGAATACCAAAAGCAATGGACGCTAAAATAGTCAACTTATGCGCGGCATCAATGCCTTCAATATCAAACGTCGGATCTGCTTCAGCGTAGCCAAGCGCTTGCGCTTCTGCTAACACATCATCAAAATTACGGTTCTTTTCACTCATCTCAGACAGAATGAAATTACCAGTACCATTGATAATACCCGCCAACCAGTCAATTCTATTGGCAGACAGGCCTTCTCGTATCAACTTAATAATGGGAATACCACCCGCTACAGCCGCCTCGAAAGCAACAATAACGCCCTTCTCTTGGGCTCTTGCGAAAATTTCATTGCCGTGTTCAGCAATTAAAGCCTTATTGGCCGTTACAACATGCTTACCATTTTCAATCGCAGTAAGCACAAGCTCTTTCGCAACCGTTGTTCCGCCGATAAGCTCAAGAACAATATCTATCTCTGGATTATTAACCACATCAAAAATGTCGCGGGTAACGCTCACCCCGGAGGTGTCGCACATGTCATTGTCACGACGAGCACCTATCTGTTCGATAACAATACTGCGACCAACACGGCGTGTGATCTCTTCTGCATTATTACGTAGAATGCTAAAACTGCCGGACCCCACAGTCCCCAGCCCACAAATTCCGACTTTTACCGGTTTCAAAACAATACCCCACAGAGATAATTTAATTTTTATAGATCACTTAGTTAACTGAAAAACTGATTTATTATAACGCCAGTATCATTCAAACCCAACGTAGAAAAGAATGAAGAAGCCTCATGTTTAATGGAATATTTTGCGATAAGACTATAACCCAACTTCTTTTGCCAACTTATCTACAGGCAAATAACCCGGTAACAGCGTACCGTTGGGTAAAACAATAGACGGCGTACCTCGCACTCCCACCATCCGACCTAAATTAAATTGATCAGCAATTGGATTTGCACATTTATTTTCTGGTATTTTTTCTCCTAACTTCACTTTTGTTAGCCAAGATTTAGGGTCATCAGAACACCAGATGCTCACCATTTTATTATAAGCACCTGAACCAACACCCGCTCTAGGAAAAGCCACGTAGCGCACGGTGATGCCTCTTTCATTTAATGCTGGAACATCATTATGCAGCATTCGACAGTAGCCACAATCTACATCCGTAAAAACGGTAATATGGGCCTTCTCATCTTTCGCTTTATAAATAATCATTTGGGATTCTGGCAGAGCTTCAACCTTAGCAAGCTTCGCTTTCTCGGTTTCATTTTCTAATCGCTCACCATTAATTTTATACAAATCTCCTGCGACAAAATAACGGCCATCTGAGGTAACGTGTAGCGTCGGACCGCCATTCATCTCAGCAACATACAATCCTGATGCTTGGTGAAATTTAACACTTCCGACATCATATTGTGGTAGGGCTTTTTTTAAAGCGGAGAGGATCTGAGCTTCATCTGCCCAAATGGCATTAGAAAAAAGAGTTGAAAAAGCACATAAAAACAGAAAACGAGAAAACATTGACACATGACACCTCAAGTAAATAGGGAATTATTTACCATTAGGCCATAGATAAAGGGGTTAGTTCCATAAAAAAAGGCGACTCGCGTCGCCTTTTTTTAGAACAGAAAAATTAACGTTTTGCCAATTTCTCTTTGATACGTGCAGATTTACCAGAACGCTCGCGTAGGTAGTAGATCTTAGCTTGACGCACGTCACCGCGGCGTTTAACTTCGATGCTTTCAACCAAAGGGCTGTACGTTTGGAAAGCACGCTCAACACCAATACCGCTAGAAATTTTACGAACGGTAAATGCTGAGTTAAGGCCACGGTTACGCTTAGCAATTACAATACCTTCATAGGCCTGTAGACGCTCACGTGAACCTTCTTTAACTTTAACTTGAACAACAATAGTATCACCAGTCCCGAAGGCTGGGATTTCTTTTGTCATCTGTTCAGCTTCTATCTGCTGAATCAGTTTAGTTTTATTACTCATGGATGTGACTCCTAATGATATGGTTTCTTATCAGCATGAAGGCTCTTCTTTCTGATAAGCTCGCAATTCCTACTCTGCCGAGGTTGAATCTTCAGTTTCGCGAATAAACTCTTCTAACAACAACTGCTGTTCCTTGTCCAACTCAAGGTATTGCAGAAGGTCTGGCCGGCGTTCAAAAGTTCTTCCGAGCTTTTGCTTTAATCGCCAGCGCCTAATCTCCTCGTGGTTGCCACTAAGTAGCACAGATGGCACAGGTTCACCATTCAGTACTTCAGGGCGAGTATAATGCGGGCAATCCAACAAACCGTCAGCAAATGAATCTTCATCCGCAGACGCCTGCTTTCCTAACACTCCTGGAACCATACGAAATACAGTATCCATGAGTACCATAGCCGGCAACTCGCCACCACTTAGGACAAAGTCGCCAATTGACCATTCTTCATCAATCTGTGATTGAATTAAACGTTCATCAACGCCTTCATAGCGACCTGCTACCAGAATAAATTCTGCTTGTTTAGCAAGCTGCTGCACACCTTCTTGCGTTAGCGTACGCCCTTGAGGGGATAGATAAATAACTTTTGCATTGGGCACCGATACTTTGGCACTCGCAATGGCGTCTTTGAGAGGCTGCACTTTCATGAGCATCCCTGGACCACCACCATAAGGACGATCATCTACTGTTTTATGCTTGTCATGAGTAAAATCTCGTGGATTATAAAAATCCACCTCAACCAACCCAGACTTAATGGCTCTGCCTGTTACTCCATATTGGGTAATGGCCTGAAACATTTCCGGAAAGAGCGATATAACGCTAACCTTCACGTTGTGACCTCAGCTTATCTGTTTAAAATTCTGGATCCCAGTCAACTGCCATTTCCTGCTGTTCTAAATCGATGTTTAAAACATGAGTTCCTGGAGAATAAGGAATCAATCGCTCTTCACGATCAAAGCTACCTTCACACGCGCGGACAACAATCACATCATTCGCACCGGTTTCCATAATTTGAGAAACCTTCCCTAAGAGGACACCCTCTTTGGTAATAACCCTCAGACCTTCCAGTTGGCTCCAGTAATAATCACCTTCTTCCAATTCTGGTAGTTCTGCTGCATCAATATAAACGTCCATACCACAAATTTCTTTCACAAGGTCTCTGTCGCTATAGCCTATTACCGATGCCACCAAACCACGTCCTTGCAAACGCCCTTGGCTTAATTCTATGGTTTTCCACCCACTAGGAGTTTTCAACCACCAATGCTTGTAATCGAAGATTCCTTGCATTGGGTCAGTGTGTGAATATAACTTCACCCACCCCTTAACACCATAAACTGATGTAATGCGTCCAACGACAAGCGCTTGCTCAGGAGCGGCCGCTTGTTTTAATGCAGACATAGCACTACCTCAATATTAAGCGTTTTTGCCAGCATCTTTTACAAGCTGCGCAGCACGGTCAGAAAGTTGAGCGCCTTGGCTAACCCAATGATTTACGCGATCTAAATCGATGCGTAGACGTTCTTCTTGACCACGAGCAACAGGGTTAAAGAAACCCAAACGCTCGATATAACGACCATCACGTGCACGACGGCTATCAGCCACGTTCAAATGATAGAATGGGCGCTTTTTAGAGCCACCACGAGAAAGACGAATAGTTACCATATTATTGGTTCCTTATTGCTTAACGAAACGCCTCTTGCCGAGTCGATTTTTGACTCATACTACAAGAAGGCGGCATATTCTAGTCGATAAACTAGAAAAACGAAAGGGCGAATCACTCACCCAGACATTAAAAACGGCAGTTTTTTAACTACCGTTAATAAAAACAAGAAGATATGTTTAAAACTTAGGGAAATTTCCACCACCCGGCATGCCACCACCTGGCATCATTCCGCCTAAACCACGCATCATTTTTTGCATACCACCTTTAGCGGTCATCTTCTTCATCATTTTTTGCATTTGCTTATGTTGTTTAAGCAAACGATTCAAATCTTGTATCTGTAACCCCGCGCCCGTTGAAATACGTTTTTTTCGCGATCCATTAATAACATCAGGATTACGGCGCTCAGCTGACGTCATTGAATTAATTAAGGCTTCCATTTGAACGAACATTTTGTCATTCACTTTATCCTTAACATTACCCAATTGCCCCATGCCTGGCATTTTATCTAACATTGAGCTCATACCGCCCATGTTTTTCATTTGCTGAAGCTGTTCTTTAAAGTCTTCTAAGTCAAAACCTTTGCCTTTTTTCAGCTTCCCGGCTAATTTTTCAGCTTTTTCTTTATCTATTTTTTGCTCTGCTTCCTCTATTAAAGAAAGCATGTCCCCCATACCCAAGATACGAGACGCTAAACGATCAGGGTGGAAAGGCTCTAGCGCATCGGTTTTTTCACCAACACCTAAGAACTTAATAGGTTTACCAGTAATATGACGAACAGACAACGCAGCACCGCCACGAGCATCACCGTCAGTCTTCGTTAAGATAACGCCTGTTAAAGGTAAAACATCACCAAATGCCTTTGCAGTATTTGCGGCATCCTGGCCGGTCATTGCATCGACAACAAATAAGGTTTCGATTGGATTAGCCGCTGCGTGTAGCGCCTTAATCTCCGCCATCATGTCGTCATCAATGGCTAAGCGACCCGCCGTATCGACTATTAAAACATCTTTATGGGCTTTTTTTGCGTAATCAATTGCGCTGTTAACAATGTCAATTGGCTTCTGTGACAGGTCACTTGGAATAAAGTCAACACCCACTTCACCAGCAAGTGTTTCGAGCTGCTTAATAGCAGCAGGACGATAAACGTCTGCACTGACAACAGAGACAGATTTTTTCTCGCGCTCTTTTAAATACTTAGCCAACTTAGCAGCCGAGGTGGTTTTACCCGCCCCTTGCAAACCTGCCAATAAGATAACAGCAGGGCCAGCAACACGAAGATTCAGCCCATCGTTCGCCTGCCCCATTACATTTTCAAGTTCCTGCTTAACAATTTTCAGGAAAACCTGCCCAGGACTCAAACTTTTTGAGACTTCCGTCCCTATTGCACGCTCTCTGACGGCTTCAATAAAATCTTTGACTACTGGCAGTGCAACATCAGCCTCAAGAAGTGCCATACGCACTTCACGCAACACTTCTTTTATGTTGTCGTCAGTTAATTTAGCTCGACCTCGAATACGATCAAGCGAGGAAGTTAAACGATTCGATAAATTGTCGAACATATTGCCCTCAAATTTTGGCTCTAAATGGAAAAAAACCTACGGTTTCAGTTTATCCAAGGTGAAATTATCTCTATTATAACGGATAAATGTTTGTCACCCTATACCTTTACTCTTCGGAACCTTTAGTTTCATGATTCAATTATCGCTTTGGCTTGCTTGTATGGCTTGTTTGATCGCTGGCACAGCGTATTATCTTCGTCCGAAAAATCGTTCTACCCAGTATATTGGGGCGATGGCAATCGCCGTGCATACCTTTTCACTGACTCAATTATTACTTAACTATGACGGCTTTAATTTTTTAACCATAGGGCTTCTGATTGCCATTATCGGCAACAGCTTACTTTGGTTAAGTAATCGCGATAAAGATTTATCCCTATTACTAGGCACTGCTTTACTACTGAGTGCCATCATCATTGCTCTAAACGCCATTGAACCATGGGATTTAACACAGCTACACAGTAGCTCATGGGGCACTAGCGCCCACATACTTATAGCATCCGCTGCTTATAGTTTATTTACCACCGCTTGCGGGGTAGGAATACTCCTTTCTATTCAAGAGTACCAACTTAAGCACCATAAGCTTAAACAGTTACTGAGAGTCCCTCCATTACAAGTATTGGAGCAGTTAATGTTTGAGTTTATCTGGGCAGCCTTCATCTTGTTAACCGTCACAATAGCGACTGGGTTTTATTTTATTGAAGACATGTTTGCCCAACACCTCGTCCATAAGACATTCTTCACAATAGCTTCTTGGTTTGTTTTCGCAGGGTTATTACTAGGCAGACACCTTGTAGGCTGGCGTGGACAATTGGCGGTAAAACTTACCTTGAGCGGCTTCTTCTTACTAATGCTAGGCTATTTTGGCAGTCAAATTGTGCTACAAGTTTTATCAAACTCGTCGACAATGGGATAAAGTATGTTTGACAGTAAGACCTTAAGAACGAATAATCCATTTATCTACATAATTGAGGCGATCCCTTTTTGAACGAAGTACCCTTAGGTGTTCTTAGCGGAATACTTTTTTGTCTTATTTTACTTTCTGCTTTCTTTTCGAGTTCTGAAACAGGGATGCTGTCGATTAACAAATATCGACTAAAGCACCTTGTTAAAACCAAGAATCGATCCGCGATCAAGGTAAACTCCCTTTTAGAACGACCAGATAGACTTATTGGCGTCATATTAATAGGAAATAACTTTGTTAATATCCTTGCTTCTGCCATAGCAACCATCATTGCCGTTCGCCTCTGGGGCGATGCTGGTGTCGCAATAGCAACCGCCGCACTCACGATGGTGGTGCTGATTTTTGCGGAAGTAACACCAAAAACGCTGGCAGCAATACACCCAGAAAAAATCGCCTTTCCGGCCTCTTGGATTCTTGCCATTTTATTAAAGGTATTGTATCCACTGGTTTGGTTAGTGAATGGGTTGTCAAATGGGTTATTACGTTTAATCGGCGTTCATGCCTCTCAAAATAACAATACACTCGACTCTGAAGAACTGAGAACCGTTGTAAATGAAGCAAGTGGTCTCATACCAGCGGCTCACCAAGACATGTTACTTTCTATTCTCGACTTGGAGAAA
This sequence comes from Marinomonas maritima, assembly GCF_024435075.2. Lineage (NCBI taxonomy): Bacteria > Pseudomonadati > Pseudomonadota > Gammaproteobacteria > Oceanospirillales > Oceanospirillaceae > Marinomonas > Marinomonas maritima. The sequence continues at coordinate 470,355 of NZ_JAMZEG020000003.1, forward strand.
GTGTCTGTTGAAGACATCATGGTTCCTCGGAACGAAGTGATCGGTATTGATATCGAAGACTCAATCGAAGAGATCATTGAGCAAATTTGCCAAAGCAGGCACACTCGTATGCCGGTTTATAATGGCGAAATTAATAAAGTCATTGGTATTCTTCATGCTAGACATGCGGCCGTTTTCCTTCGAGATCCGACGCCTTCTAAAGCAGCACTTTTAAAAGCGACTGTTGAACCGTATTTCATTCCTGAAAGTACATCATTAAACACAGTATTGCTCAATTTCCAAAAAGACCATCAACAGATGGGAATCGTGGTGGATGAATATGGCGACGTTCAAGGCATCGCAGCGCTAGAAGATGTACTCGAAGAGATCGTAGGCGAATTCACTCCGCCAACACAGGATGAAGAAGAAGAAATCCAAACACTAGATGATGGCTCTTTTAGAATAGAAGGTTCGACGCACATTCGGGAAATCAACAAAACACTCGATTGGCACTTACCGACTAACGGCCCAAAAACGCTGAACGGCCTCATTATTGAAACGCTAGAATTCATTCCTGAACACCCTATTAGTTTATGGGTGGGTCACTACATGATTGAAATTCAAGAAATAGAAGATAAAGTCGTCAAATACGCCAAACTTCGACTAAAGCGTTAAGGAAATATCATGAGATACTGCCCGCAATGCGGTCATGCCGTAGAAATGACAATCCCGGCTGGAGACAATCGTGTTAGAGCGGTATGCCCAAGTTGCGAGTATATAGATTATGACAACCCTAGAATCATCACAGGAACAATCCCCTTGTATAAAGGGCGACTTTTGTTGTGTCGACGTAATATCGAACCGCGCTTAGGTTTCTGGACACTGCCTGCAGGTTTTATGGAAAACCAAGAAACCACCAGTGAAGGCGCATTAAGAGAAACACTGGAGGAAAGCGGATCAATCGCTGTCTGTAAGCAAGCCTTCAGTATGATCAGCATCCCTCATATTAATCAAGTTCACTTGTTCTATCTTGCAGAGTTAGAGCGTGATGACTTCCACACCACAGAAGAAAGTTCTGAAGTGGCGCTTTTTGATCTAGATAATATTCCTTGGGATGAGCTCGCATTCAGCAGCGTCAGTAGAACAATAAAGCTATTCATTGAAGATCATAAGAATGAACACTACGGGTTTCATGAAGAAACCATTTTCATGAGTTCATAATAAAAATAGATCGTCATTCCTTACTCCCAATGCACACTTTCTAGTAACGCCCTAGTAAGCTTACGCGGTAGGATCACAAATATCACCTTGCCACCGACCAGCCTCACACTCTTGCTGAGTTACTTGGTGAATCAGCGGAACAACCGCTCTTAGTATCGCTGTTTCAGGGCGGCTCTGCGAGGTCGATATATATACATCTCGCCATAATGTCGGTTCCACGATCTCCAAAGCATGAATCTGATCCGTCTTTTGTAAATGATAAAAAGCTGAAGTGGGTGACAATAAAATACCATACCCATCCATTACATAACGCAGCGTCGTCATCAATTGCCCGAAAGCAGGTTTGTGAGGCACCCTGATCCCAGTCTTTGCTTCATACTGACGCAAGATATAACCTAATGAATCCCGCTCCCCTGTCACAATGACTTCGTGGTTCGCCAACTCGGCAAAAGTAATCGTCGACTTCGCTCTTAGCGCTTTGTGTGATGGCACTTTCGGATCGCAGCCCATGGAAATAAAAAGTTTTTCTCGAAACAGTTTTTCTTGACGCATTTGGCTTAAGTCACTGCCATCTGGAGATGATATAGCCACATCAATTTCTCCTGCCAACAGTTGATTAGACAAGCTATAAGATAATCCAGTATAGAGTTCCAACTTGATCTGAGGATAGTGCTGCTCAACCAAAGCCAATAAGGGAACAGAAATAATATTTCCTATAGGTTGAGTCATGCCTATAGACAACTGACCGGTAGGCTCTCTTTCGAATTGATGCACATCAAACTTCGCCTGTTCGACTTGGCGAATAATCGACTCTGCATGTGCTTTAAAAATCAATCCGCTTTCTGTCAATACCACACCACGAAAGCTGCGATTAAACAATTTCGCGCCAAGCTCATGCTCTAAATTTTCAATCTGCAGCGTAATACTTGGTTGAGCCACATCTAATGCCCGCGCCGCGGCTGCGATGCTATTAATCTCCGCGGTTTTAAGAAAAAATCGTAACTGTTTAGTATTCATAATCAAATGGGTACATAAAAAATATAGAGCTTCACCATAACCATTTTTAATTTTTATAGCCAGCCACTTATTTAACATGTTAATGACAATCAATCTACTTCAAAGCAAAGTGCTCCATAAAAACCTATAAGCACCACCATATTTTTTAGTGTTTTGCTCTCACCATGCTTTTTTTAACATGTTGATAAACATAGACAATACATAGATAAAAAAGGAAAAATAATAATGAAAATATGTATCGTAGGCGTTGGCGCTATCGGCGGTTTTATTGGCGCTCGTCTTGCTACAAACAGCCAGTTCACTGTTAATGCATTGGCTCGCGGTGAAAGCCTACGTGCGCTCAACGAACATGGTTGGCGATTAGAACAAGACGGAGAGATCATTCAACGACCTTGTGTTGCTGCAGAATCCGCTGTCGTATTAGGCCTTCAAGACGTTATCTTCATCGCGTTAAAAACGCCAGCTCTAGCGCAAGTTCTACCAACCTTAGCCCCTCTTATTAATGAAAATACACTGATTGTTTCTGCTATGAATGGCATTCCTTGGTGGTTTTTCCGAGATCTTGAAGAACAATCCAACCTTCCCTTTCACTCCGTGAACCCTAAAGGCGCTCACAATCTAGCAGTTCCCTACAAAAATATTATTGGCCTAGTCGTCCATGCCGCCGCCACACGCACGAAACCTGGCTTTATTCAACATAAGGCAGGCAATCATCTGCTTATTGGGGAGCCAGAAGGCGGGAAGTCGGCCAGAGTTCAAGCGCTTGCAGACACGCTCACTAAAGTGGGTTTTGACTGCCATCATTCATCGAATATTCGCTCTGAAATTTGGTTTAAATTGTGGGGCAACATGACCACAAACCCAATCAGTGCAATAACCGGCGCAACAGCGGATAAAATCCTTCAAGACCCCCTCGTTCGAAAGTATTGCTCTGCCGTTATGAATGAAGCAGCTATTTTAGGCGAGCAGATTGGTTGTCAGATCAATGAAGACCCAGAGAGCCGTCACGAAGGCACAGAAAAGCTAGGGGCGTTTAAAACCTCCATGCTACAAGACGTAGAAAACGGTCGCGCCATAGAACTAGACTCTATTCTAGGCATCGTTTATGAACTCGCACAAAGACTTGAAATAAGTACGCCTAACATTGAATCTCTGTTTGGCTTAACCAGGTTATTTGCAAAAACAAAAGGTTTATACGATCAATAATAAATGAAAGCGCCTTAAAAAACGCCCGATGGTATTCATCGGGCGCTTTAGTCTAAACGTCGCTTCATTACTTTTCGCTGTTAATGTCCTTCACGTATTGACGAAATGCTGCCAATCCGGCTTCTACATCAACATCACGATCTTTTACTGAATCCATCCAAAGCTGATCAATGCCTTTTGCCAATTTATTAAGATCTTTTACTCGTTGATCATCTTCGGCCAGGAACACCACATTGACGCCATTAGATTTGGCTTCCAAGATACCATTTTCATCTGCTTTACCCCAAGCAGCACCAGCCAGTCTAGATAGTTTCTCACCAGAAACGCTTATTATAGCGTCTTGGTCTTTTTTACTCAGACTTTCAAATGTGTCAACATTCATAACAACACTAAACGCCGTTGTGTATAGGCCTCTAGGAAATAAGGTCAAATCAGAGCTTATTTCACTCAAACGGAGAAACTTTTGCTCCTGCACTGGCAAGAAAGTACCATCAACAACGCCTTGCTGCATCATTTCATACGACTTAGGAGCAGGCGCTGCAACTGGCGTTACCTCTAAACGTTCAGCAAGGTCATTGATCAAACCGCCGCCAACACGCATTTTTTTACCTTTTAAATCGTCCAGCGAGTTAACAGGGAATTTGGTATGAAGTTGCCCCGGGCCGTGAACAAATAAAGCCAACAACTGCAAACCATCATATTCACCAGCCGATTCAAAATAATTTTTGTATGTTCTCCATAATGCCACTGACCCAGTTTCGGCGTCTGTGATTTCACCAGGAATTTCAGCCACACTGGTAAGCGAGAATCGGCCCGGAAGATAAGCATTCACACTAAAACCAACGTCATAGACGCCATCCTCTACTGCATCAAAAATCGTCTTCGGGTGTCCTGTGTAGTTCTCAACAATAACCTCAACACGACCCTCTGTTGCTTCTTCTACCCACTTTGCCCATATCGGCCAAACCGTCTCATTTTGTGGATTAGTCGGTGGCAACCAAGTCGCCACACGTAACGTCGTTTCAGCGGCCGTGGCGGAAAGAGAAAGTACAGCGCCTGCGGTGACACAAAGTAGGCTCTTCTTAAAATTCATCATTTTTATTATTCCTATTTTTATGAATTATAGTTGTCGTCACTACTTTTAAGATAAGAACAATAGCGACTCTGTCTGTAAAAAGGGTTTATCTATAAAGCAACTCGGGTAAAAACATCGACACTTGAAAAACAAAAACAATAATCAACAACCGAATAATATCCACACACCAGAACGGCGTAACGCCTTTAAAAATAGTGGCTGCTTTGACGTCTTTAAGCACCGCACTGAGCACAAAGACATTCATTCCAACAGGCGGTGTTATCAAACTAATTTCTGTCACTACAACCACCACGATACCAAACCAAACCAGATCAAACCCTAGACTGGATACCAATGGATAGAAAACAGGCACAGTTAACAGCAACATCGAAAGGCTCTCAAAAACCATCCCAAGCACAATGTAAATGCCAAGAATGACAAGAATCACCACCATCGGAGTAAGTTCTAATGCCGTCACAAAATTCAACAAAGCATCAGGCAAACCGGCACGATTGATAAAATCAGAAAAGACAAGCGCGCCTATTATCACACTGAACAACATCGCAGACGTTCTAACCGTATCAATCAGCGTTTCATAGACAGCAAGAAAACTCAGGCTACGACGAGCAAAGCCGATAATTAACGCGCCACCAGCGCCAATACCGGCCGCTTCTGTTGGTGTGAAAACACCAAGGTAAATTCCACCCATGACAATCGTAAAGAGTAATAAAACACCCCAAATACCTCTTAGCGCAATCATGCGTTCTTTGAATGTCATACGTTCTCCAGCAGGACCCGCCGAAGGGTCTCGCCAAACGACGTAACGTACCGCGCCCATATAGAGCAATATCCCCAAAATTCCTGGAATAAAGCCCGCAGCGAACAACTCACGAATACTGGATTCTGTTAATAAACCATAAATAACTAAAATCACACTCGGTGGAATCAAGATCCCCAAGGTACCGCCCGCTGCAATAGAAGCGGTCGCCAGTCCATCTGAGTAACCGAACTTTCGCATAGGAGGCATCGCCACTTTCGCCATGGTGGCCGAGGTCGCCAAACTGGAGCCACAAATGGCTGAAAAACCACCACACGCCAAGACTGTTGACATGGCTAAGCCACCTTTACGGTGACCTAAAAAAGCATAAGATGCGTTATACAATTCCTGAGACAAACCAGAACGAGTAACAACGTTACCCATTAAAATAAACAGTGGAACGACGGACAAACTGTACTCTTGCACGGTTTCAATGACACGATTGGACGCCAAAGTAAGCGATGCCGTCCAACGAAAAGAAAAGACATTATCGAACCCAAGACCTTGCAAAATAGCAAAACCAAAAAAACCCACCACACCCATTGCAAACGCAATTGGCATACGCAGAACTAAAATCAAAAATAAAAGAGTGATAAAAGCGAGTAATATTACTGACACACTATTCTCCAACCTGCTGTGAAACATCGTTTTTATCGGTAAGCACTCGATAAGCACCGTAAGTGAGCATACACGCGGCCGTCAGCCAGCTCATAATGGCAATATATTGAGCAATATACCCAGCAGGCAATCCAAGGTACTCAGTCACTTCTCCACGGCGCAGAGAACGCTCGGCCAATTGATAAATACGAACCGCTAAGAAATAAAACGAAGTAGAAATAATGAAAACGGAAAAAATACCAAGCACTTTAATGACACGTTTTCCTAATACAGGGTCAAGCAAATCCACCACAACATGGCTACCACGCCATGTCATCACTGGCATTTGAGCAAATACCATGACAGCCAAGCCAAGTTGCGTTATCTCAACAGCACCATCAATTGAATTATTGAAAAAATACCGCCCAACAACATCAAAACAGGTCAGTAACACAAGTAATAACAACACTACAGCCGAAATCCCTTCAAGCACCAAGCCCATCCATCGATACACATTGGGCTCAGGATAATGTCTTTCTATCCATCCATTTAATTGCATGGAAACTCCTAGTGAATACGCTAATTATTATTTTAATTTAGTTATCATGTTAACTAATCGATTGTGAAAATCAAACCTCTTTTGATTAGAAAATAATCGAATAGGCAGAAATCAAGTCGTTTTCAAGGCTTCAAATAACGCCAATTCAACCGGATCACAAACGGCTTTTTCCGTAGACAAAAGCATCATTTTCTACTGATGCCTGTGGGCCAGGAACCGCCTCACCCGTTTGTGGCGAGACTGGAAAAATAGCATTGATCTGGCCGGTACCTGACGCACCAAAGTAAGGGGTTAACACTTCGACTTTCTGATCATAGTCCGACCAACCCAGTGCACCTAATAGCATAGCTGTATCGTGCATAAAGCCCTCACCGTGGCCTTTTGCCGCGTATTCAGGCAGCATTTCACAGAATGTTTTCCACTCTGCGTTTTCCCACATATTCACAACAGAATGATCAAGAGATTCTAGGAAAGGACTCCAAACTTTATGAGCAAAATCCGGTGCCGTGCCATTTTGAGCAAAACGATGCGATAAAGACCCACTCGCTAAAATAGCCACGTTGCCCTCGTACTCTTTCTCTATTGCTTCGCGTAATGCCCAACCAAAGCGAGCAGAATCGTTTAAGTAATGCACCGTTAATAAAGCAGATACCGAAATCACCTTAAAATGCAGATCTGGATTCATGTAGCGCATGGGCACAAGCGTGCCGTATTCAGGAGCCAGAGTGGTATCGTCATGGGCTAAGGTTTCTACACCCTGTTCATTACACACTTTGGCAATGATTTTACCCAACTCAGGGTTGCCATGGACTTCATAAGGCATGTTCTTAATAAAATGCGGCAACTCATTACTGGTATAGGTGCCTTTAAAATGCGGCGCACAGTTAATGTGGTAATTTGCATTCACCAACCAATGCGTATCAAAAACAATAATGGTATCGACGTTTAACGCTTTACAGCGTCGAGCAATCTCATAATGCCCATCAATGGCGGACTGACGAGTTCCTTTACGAGGACCATCCAACTCAGAAAGATACATGGACGGTACATGCGTAATTTTTGCGGCTAATGCTAACTTACCCATTGGGAAAACCTCTTAACTTTGCATGGTCTATTTAAATAGAGCATGTATATTATTTTTATTAAATTTAAGAACGGGATGCAATTCGGTTAATTCAAATGATATTTGGCAATAACTTGTATCAGTAATGGGTTTCATCCAATCACAGAGTATTTCAAACACCTTCTCTGCCACTTCTTGGCGCAATTCCATACTGCGTCCATGGCCAATTTTTAACGTCAAATTAAGCAGCGAGAAATCTTCTCGGCCATCGGCAACACGGTAGTCATCACAACGAATCGCACGGCTACGCACACCACCTAATGGAAAAGCCCCCGTTGACACAATGTACTCATGAAACGCTTTAAACAACGGCTGAAAGTCTAACTTATCGTCTAGGTTCGCCGAGTATTCAATAATAAAATGTGGCATTCACGTCCCCAAAAATAGCATTTCTCAAAAAAGAGAAAATCCGTTTCCTCCTTCACTAACGTAACACCTTGAATTAAACACCCCACTTAGGAATATGATGACTTCCCATGCTGATGCAAACGTTCTTCGGCTCACAGAAAATTTCGTAGCTGTAGGTTCCACCTTCACGACCGGTACCAGAGGCTTTCATGCCACCAAATGGCGTACGCAAGTCTCGAACGTTTTGACTGTTAACAAATATCATACCGGCTTCAATACGGCGAGCGATGCGATGCACCTTACCGTTATCTTGAGTCCATAGATAAGACGCCAAGCCATAATCGTTGTCATTGGCCATGCGGATGACATCTTCCTCATCTTTAAATGGGATCAATACCGCCACAGGACCAAATATTTCTTCACGGGCAATGCGCATGTCGTTGGTCACATCACGGAATGCCGTTGGACGAATAAAGTGCCCTCCTTTAAGGTGATCTGGCAAGGCTGCCGTTGGCTTCTCTGGACCACCCGCAATCAGCGTTGCGCCTTCTGCAATGCCTGTTTTGATATAACCTGTGACTTTGTCCCAATGCTGTTGGCTAATCAACGCACCAACTTTAGTGTTCATGTCTGTTGGATCACCAACTTCAATTTTGTCGGCTCGAGCGGCAAAATCTGCGCAGAATTTATCGTAAATGGTTTCTTGTACAAAGATTCGAGACCCAGCGGTACAGCGCTCTCCATTGATAGAGAAAATACCAAATACGGCCGCATCAAGTGCGCGCTCATAATCACAATCATCAAAAATCATCACGGGGGATTTGCCGCCCAATTCCATAGAAAACTTCTTCAACCCTGCCGTCGAAATAATGTGTTTGCCAGTAGAAGTACCACCGGTGAACGAAATTGCCGCCACATCAGGATTAGTAATCAAGGCATTGCCTGTGGTGGCACCAAAACCATGAACGATATTAAATACCCCCGCTGGAATACCTGCTTCCATGGCTAACTTACCAAGAAAATCGGTCGTCAAAGGGGAAAGTTCAGACTGCTTCATCACCGCCGTATTACCCAATGCCAAGCAAGGCGCTGTCTTCCAAGTTCCCGTCATAAACGGCACGTTCCACGGTGAAATAAGCGCACAAACACCGGTAGGTTGATACAAGGAGTAATTCAACATTTGATCGTCCATAGGGTAAGTATGGCCGTTCATTTGCTTCGCCATTTCAGCAAAGAAATAAAAATTATTTGCTGCTCTAGGCACCAGTGCATTTTGCGTTTGATACAAAGGCAAACCCGTATCAGCGGTTTCCATTTGCGCCAGCGCTTCCACATTATCGGCGATTAAATCACCCAATTTGGTGATGATTTTCGAACGCTTCGCCACCGGCATGTTTGCCCAAGCAGGAAACGCGGCTTTCGCTGCCGCAACCGCTTCAGCCACTTGAGCATCCGACGCGTGCGCTACTTCCGCCAACATCTCACCCGTGGCTGGATTAAACGTTTGGAAGGTCTCTTTGCTTTCAACCCATTTGCCATTGATTAAATTTTTTATCATTTTTATTGCCCCTTCAAAGCCGGTTTTCTTCTTCTGCGCCTTCTCTTTAAGTGCCGCTAAAAAGCGCTCTAAATAAAGTAAAGCGGTGTAAAACTTATTAACATGTTAAGTAAATTATGCCTCATAGAAGAAATTGTCAAGACACAAAAATAGAAGAAAACCAATTTATTGCATTCAATTTGTATTTAATTCTGTCCGTTTATTTTTCAACCAAAGATCATTTTTTGAGTTGACACAAGAAGATGATTAAGTAAATATAATTAACATGTTAAGCATATTAGGACGATTATCCCATGCTCCATTACAAAACAAGAAAAAATGATCAAGTGATCAACTTACAAGCAAAAGCCCCATTTGAAGTAGCGTTAGAAGGTGGCCTTCTTCCTGCCGTAAACGGTGCAGTCATTGGTGTTGCGTTAAATGACAAAATCCTCTACCAATCGTTAGAAACACAATTTAACGAAAAGCCTCACGTTAGCCCGCCAAAAACACCGGTATTGCATATAAAGACCGACAACACACACATTGGTTATGGCGACGCGATTCGCATTCCAAGTGACATGGGTGCTGTTTTTGCTGGACCATCATTAGGCATTGTAATGGGCAAAAAAGCGTGTCGAGTGACGGAAGAAACCGCCCTTGATTACGTGCAAGGTTACACCATCGTCAATGAGGTCAGCCTAGCGGAAACATCTTTCTATCGCCCTGCTGTAAAAGCCAAATGTCGTGATACGTTTTGCCCAATCGGGCCTTGGGTAATGGACGCAACGGATCTAGATTCACCACAAAATCTGGCCATTAAAACCTACATCAATGACACGCTTTGCCATGAAACCAACACCAATCAGATGGTTCATAGCATCGAGCAAGTAATCGCCTATATCAGTAGTTTTATCACCCTAGAGGTCGGCGACATGATCATCGCTGGTACACCACTGCGCACCGAAAACCTTGAAATAAACACAGGTGACGTAGTCATGGTCGAGATTGAAAAAGTCGGCCGTTTAGTTAACCCAGTGGTAGCAGAATAGGAGTGATGACAATGAAACGCGCACGAATTTTATTCAATGAAGAAACGTTAAACGTAACCATCAACAATGACGGAAAAGTCGTCACTGAGAAAGGCACTGTATTGGAAGAAGGTTCTTTTACTTGGCTACCACCTTGTGAAGGGAAAGCCTTTGTACTGGCAATTAACTACGCAGACCACGCCGCCGAATTGTCTTTTAAAGCACCGGATGAGCCTTTAGTGTTTCTAAAATCCAGCAACACCTTGATTGGTCACAACCAAAAAACCTACCAGCCAGACAACATCGATTTCATGCATTACGAATGTGAGCTGGTGGTGGTCATCGGTAAAGAAGCGAAAAACGTCTCCCTAGAAAGCGCCATGGATTACGTAGGTGGTTACACAGTCGGCAACGACTATGCCATTCGTGATTATCTCGAAAACTACTATCGCCCTAACCTACGAGTAAAAAGTCGAGACACCTGCACGCCAATCGGCCCTTATATTATTGATGCGGCAGAAATACCCGATCCTCATAACCTTGCGATCCGCACTTACATTAACGGTGAGTTGAAACAAGAAGGTTCTACCAAAGACTTAATCTTCAATGTGCCTTATTTGGTGTCTTACTTGAGCAACATCATGACACTGACACCGGGCGACATGATTTTCACGGGCACACCAGAAGGCCTTGCCCATGTGTACCCAGGAGATGAAGTCATTGTAGAAGTGGAAGGTGTTGGCAGACTAAAAAATACCATTATTTCCGAAACAGACTATCTAAACAGCCTCTAATAAAAACAAAAAAGGAATTGACCATGTTATCCACTGACATCATTAAGCAATGTGCTCAACGCTTACATCAGGCAGAAAAAAAACGCGTTCAAATTCGTCAAATATCCTTGGATTATCCCGACATTGAGATCGACGACGCCTATGCAATTCAAAGCGAATGGTTAAAGATAAAACTGGCGGAAGGTCGTAGCATCATCGGTCACAAAATTGGCTTAACCTCGCGCGCCATGCAGCAAAGTTCGCAAATTGACGAACCCGATTACGGCACCTTACTGGATGACATGTTGTATCACGATGGTTGTGAGATCGACACGGACAAATTCATCGTGCCGCGCATCGAAGTCGAATTGGCTTTTATCTTGAAGAAGCCACTAAAAGGCCCAAACTGCACCATGTTTGACGTGTACAACGCGACAGACTACGTGGTTCCAGCTCTTGAACTGATTGACGCTCGCAGCCAATCCATTGATCCAGAAACCAAACGTCCGCGTTTGGTTTACGACACCATTTCAGACAATGCGGCAAACGCAGCGATCATTCTAGGTGGTCGCCCTATCAAAATCGATGAAATGGACTTACGTTGGGTGTCTGCCATTATGATGCGTAACGGCGTCATTGAAGAAACAGGCGTCGCCGCTGCCGTACTCAATCATCCGGCAAATGGAGTCGCTTGGTTGGCCAACAAACTGGCGCCGTTTGATGTAGAGCTGGAAGCGGGGCAGATTATTCTCGGTGGCTCTTTCACTCGTCCAACGCCAGCACGTAAAGGCGATACCTTTACTGTCGATTATGGCCCTCTAGGGACAGTATCCTGCTACTTTAAGTAACAGGATTTCTTTAAATAAAAGTGATTATTTAAGTAACTGATAGAACATAATGTCAAAAAAAGACTGAGGAACATCGGATGAGCGCGCCAAAAAACGAATTTAAGATGGCTCTTAAAAACCGTGAAACACAGATCGGTTTATGGCTTGGTCTTGCCAATCCCTACACAGCCGAGCTGATAGCGTCAGCAGGGTTTGATTGGTTATTGATAGATGGTGAACACGCACCCAATACCTTGCAAACCATGCTAGGTCAATTGCAAGCCATCGCGCCTTATCCTAGCCATCCGATTGTGCGTCCCGCTTGGGCAGACCATGTCAGCTTAAAGCAAATCCTTGACCTTGGTGTACAAACTGTTTTGGCACCCATGATCGACAGCGCCGAACAAGCCGAGCAAGTTGTCAAAGCCACACGTTATCCTCCACAGGGGGTTAGGGGTGTCGGTAGTGCTTTAGCGCGTGCTTCTCAGTTCAATCGCACACCCCATTATTTAACAACAGCCAACGATGAGATTTGTGTACTGGTGCAAATTGAAACGCTTGCTGGCGTCAGCGCACTGGACGATATTTTGGACGTTGACGGTGTTGACGGTGTATTCATTGGTCCGGCGGATCTAAGTGCTTCAATGGGTTTTATTGGTCAACCCAATCACCCTGACGTGGTCGCGGTCATCGAAGCTTGTATTGCTAAAATCGTTGCTAAAAACAAAGCACCAGGAATTTTAATGGCCGCGGAAGATCAAGCTAAACGCTACATTGCTCAAGGTGCGCTGTTCGTCGCGGTCGGTAGTGACACGGGACTACTGATGAATAGCACAAAGACACTTGTGGAAAAATACAAAGCAAACACAAGCATCAGTGATGCTCCAATTAGTAGCTCCGTCTACTAAGCTCTGTTATTGCGTAGTGAGAACTGATGATGACTAAAGAATGGATTCCTAACCTACAGATAGGCCAAGATTACGATAATAAATATCGTGATGCGGACATTCATTTTGATCGTCTTGGTACGATGGCCGACTTCTTTGGTCGGGATATGCCTGTACATATGCACGCCGATTTTTGCCAAATTCATTTTGTATTGTCAGGCAAGACCCAATTTAATATCGACCAAAATCAGTACAAAACTTCCGACGCCGCCATTTTTTACACACCACCAGCGACGCCACATGCGTTTCTTACCGAAGCGAATGCACCCGGCTACGTGCTGACTCTACATCATTCTATTGTGAATGCACTAGCAGAAGAATTGGGCGGTCACACACAAAACCGTTTCTTGATTTTGCCAGTCTGCCTTACGTCTGCCGACATGAGCTCAGAGAAAGAAAAAGTCTTTAAAACGACATTAGCACTGATTGATATCATTAAATCCGAATGGGGCAGCGAGCTCCCCCACAAAAATGACGCTATTCTAGGCCTAATTAAAGTATTGCTACTGAACATTTTTAGATTGTCTGAGTCAGGTGAAAAGGCCAATAGCAGCACACGCCATGAGGTCGAAATTTATAAGCACTTTAATCGCCTTGTGGAGGAAAACTATAAAGCAGAGAAAACCATTTCCTTTTATTGTCAGCAACTTGATATCAATGAAAGTCGTTTAAATTATGTCTGCAAAAAAGTCTCTGGCGCACCGCCTAAAACCATTATTAATAGCCGTGTCATTCTGGAAGCAAAGCGGCACATTGTTCACGCTAACCGAAGTTTGAACGAATTATCGTATGACCTTGGGTATTTAGACCCTTCTTATTTTTCTCGTTTCTTCCAGATCAAAACAGGGCTGACACCCAGTGAATATAAAAAACAAAATAACCAAGGGTAATACAATGCTGAATGCGATTCGACAGACAAAAGAGCTCAGCCACGAGTCCGCGGTACAAATGTGTCTTGCCGCCATAGCCCATGCCAACGCCCTGCCCGCGACTATTGGCGTCGTTATCTTAACGCCGTCTGGTGTGGAACTGGCAGCTGTCCGCATGAACAAGGCCCCGCTTCATGCATTGGGTATTGCTCGTAAAAAAGCGTACACCTCAGCCAGCTTTAACGTCTCCAGCCTGTCTTGGCAGGAAAAGCTCAAGCATAAGCCCAATACCATGAGCGCGCTATTAAGAGAAGACAACTTCACCTATTTGGGTGGCGGCCTGCCTGTCATCGTAGACAAAGAGATTCTCGGCGCCATTGGCGTATCAGGCGCGACGGAACAACAAGACATAGAGTGCGCAGAATACGCTATCAAAAAATTATTAAGCTCACTCTCTCCATCAACATAACAAGAGAAATATCAAAATGTTGCAATCAAGCTACCCTTTTTACCTCGCTAACAAGCCCGTATATGCCAATCAAGATCTAGCGGTTACTAATAAATACAACAACCAAATCGCGACCCATGTGGCAATGGCGAGTACGGCCGATATAGACCAAGCCATAGCCGCCGCGGACAAGGCAAAACACGCTATGCAAGCCTTGCCAGCGTACAAGCGTCAGGCGATTTTGCAACATTGCATCACGCGCTTTAAAGAACGCTTTGAAGAGCTGGCTTATGCTCTTTGCATCGAAGCGGGAAAACCAATCAAAGACTCACGCGGTGAAGTAACTCGTCTGATTGATACTTTCCAAATTGCAGCCGAAGAAGCGACTCGAATCTATGGCGAAGTCATGCCAATGGATATTTCGCCTCGTTCTGAAGACTATCAAGGCATGTGGAAACGCGTCCCTATCGGGCCATGCTCATTCATCTCACCGTTTAACTTCCCGCTGAATTTGGCAGCTCATAAAATCGCGCCCGCCATTGCGGCAGGCTGTCCGTTTATTTTAAAGCCTGCCAGCTTGACACCAGTAAGCGCTTTAATTGTGGCGGAGATTCTAGCCGAAACCGATTTACCCGAAGGTGCATTTTCCATATTGCCTTGCCATCGTGATGGCGCAGATTTATTTACCACCGATGAGCGCTTAAAACTTTTGAGCTTCACCGGCTCCCCTGACGTTGGTTGGGCATTAAAAGCCAAGGCAGGCAAAAAACCGGTGGTATTAGAACTTGGTGGCAACGCCGCTTGTATCGTGGATCACGACACGGATCTAGACGATGCCGTACAACGCATTATCTTCGGCGCTTACTATCAGTCAGGACAAAGTTGTATCAGTGTGCAACGTATTATTGTTCACGAATCCCTGTACGACGACGCTAAGGCTCGCCTCATAAAAGCGGTAAACAACCTCGTTATGGGTGACCCGTTAGAGGAGGCCACTTTCATCGGGCCGATGATTTCTGAAAAAGAGGCCGCTCGCTTACACGGCTGGGTCGAAGAAGCACGCAATGGTGGCGCAACGGTGTTGGCTGGCGGTCACCGCGAAGGCGCGATGCTGGAAGCCACTTTGCTTGAAAACGTAAAACCAGAGATGTCTATTTCGTCTCAAGAAGCCTTTGGCCCTGTGGCCATTTTGTCTAAATTTACTGACTTCGACGCAGCACTGGAAGAAGTCAATAACTCGGACTTTGGATTGCAAGCGGGCATTTTCACCAAGGATATTTACAAGGCTTACAAGGCATGGGAAGTGCTGGAAGTGGGCGGTGTTGTGATTGGCGATGTGCCTTCTTGGCGCGTTGATCACATGCCTTATGGCGGTGTGAAAGACAGCGGTTTAGGACGTGAAGGTGTGCGCTTTGCCATTGAAGATATGACAGAGCTAAAACTGATGGTGCTTAGAACGCCAAAATAAATCATTGTCGTCACCGTAAAAGCCGATAACAGCACATGTTATCGGCTTTGCACTTTGCCAAATAGATTATCAGAGACTCGTTATGACGAACGCCCATACCCAGCCACCCTCTAAATGGATGATCCCTCTGCTCGGCTATTTGGTGTCTTTTGGACCACTGTCCATCGACATGTACTTGCCCAGTCTGCCCACTATTGCCAATGATCTGGGCAGCTCTCAAGTGACTATTCAATACACGATTACAACATTCTTGTTTGGCATGGCGATAGGCATGCTGTTCTTTGGCCCCATGTCCGATTTGATGGGTCGCAAAAAGTTACTGCTCATCGGCACGACTTCCTACGTCAGCAGCAGCATTGGTTGCGCCTTGGTTAATAATGGCGAATCCTTAATTCTATTACGCTTTTTGCAAGCACTGGGCGCTGCCGCTGCAGGGGTATTAGGACGTGCCTTAGTCCGAGATTTATTTCCGCTCGATAAAGCCGCGGGGATTCTTTCCAATATGCACATTATCTCCATGGGCGTGATGCTAATGTCGCCCATTTTAGGCGCCTATATTGTTACTTGGCTGGATTGGCGTTGGATTTTCTATTTTCTCTCGGCGCTTTCTTTTCTGGGCTTAATCGGGATTTTTTTCATCATCCAAGAATCGACAATCAACATCACCACCAAGACAAGCATTCGTAGTTATTTGGCTGTTTATGGCGAGTGTCTAAGCAATAAAAAAGTCACTTTTTATTTACTTGCCAACGGTTTTTCTTTTGGTGGTATGTTTGCCTTTATCGCGGCATCGGCCTTCGTCTACATTGACTTTTTCGGTTTTTCTGAAACCACTTATGCCATCGTATTTTCCTCTAATATTGCCATGGTGATTGCCGCGACCTTATATCAACAAAGTTTTGGTGAGCCGATTTAC
Source organism: Marinomonas maritima (assembly GCF_024435075.2). Classification (NCBI taxonomy): domain Bacteria; kingdom Pseudomonadati; phylum Pseudomonadota; class Gammaproteobacteria; order Oceanospirillales; family Oceanospirillaceae; genus Marinomonas; species Marinomonas maritima. The sequence continues at coordinate 487,113 of NZ_JAMZEG020000003.1, forward strand.
TGTCTATAAAGCATTACGAGTGACATCCGCTACGTCGTTAAGTGCGACCTTAATGATTTTTATCGTCGCCCTCTTTTTCCCAAAAAATGTGTCACTCTTTATAGCCGTAACCATGTTATACATCAGTGTAACGGGCGCTATCGGCGCTAATAGTTTGGCGTGTTTGTTTGACTTAAAGCCATCAAGAGCAGGCACGATGGCAGGACTGCTTGTTTCAACTCAGTTTATTGTGGGTGGCATTGTCAGCGCCGTCACCAGCTTGATATTTGATGGTTCCGCGAGCTCATTACTCGTGATGATGGGGATTTGCGGAGGGCTGAGTTATTTATTTCACCTTATATCCCAAAGGCCATAATGAAAGTCGCACTTCTTATCTGAAACTAAGGAATAGTGTTCTAGAAGGATATTCTGCTGTGCAAAAACAACTGGGATGTATTTACGTTGGTAGGGGAAATGTACGCGTAAGAAGCAATAAAAAAAGAACATATACATGTTCTTTTAGAAGGAATTTTACTGCCTCAGCCTACACCAATTACGTTATTGGCCTTTACTGGCCATTTCCTGAACCGTCTTTTCCCAATGCAATTTGTCTTCAGCGTTCGACCCGATAATAGAACCAAAAAGATTCGTTTCTGCTTTTTCAAAACCGCAAAACTGTAGAGTATAAAGATCCAGTTGTGCGAGAGCGGGAGCGGCCTGTTCTTCTGCATAGTCTGATGGTGCATCCATCGTAACAATGATCCTAGACGTTTTTCCTTTCAGTAATGGCAATGGTAAAGGATTATTGCCTTCGTATTTGAATGAAAAACTAGGTAAAAACGTTCTATCAAATAAACCTTTTAGTTTTGCTGGTAGACCACCCCACCAAATGGGCGTGATAATCACGATGTGGTCAGCCCATAATATTGCTTCTTGAAAACCCACTAAACAAGGCTCTAACTCTTGCCTAGCATCGTAGCCACAATCAAGACTTGGATTGAATTCCATATTTGATAAATTAAAGCGTCTAACATCAAAATGCTCACTTGCTTTAATGTCATAGAGGTCACCTAAATGCTGGCAATAACTATTGGGTTTGGGGTTTCCACCTAGAGCGACTATTTTCTTTGTCATCTTACTCATCTCCTATGTTGTGAGTCTGACAACCATTCTAATCTCTGCCCTTAGGGGGAGAGTCAACATGTAATGGACAAAAATCTATCGTTAACAAACACGTTTCGACTCTTTTCACTTTAATATTTAAATCATCTACCTTTAGTAATAACTGCTGCTTAAGCTCTAATAGAAATTTTCCAACGCCCGACCAGTCAACATCGCCATTTTTATAGACAATTGCACTTTTTAGCTGCGATAACGTGACGCCTAGTAGTTTTGCCTCTTTAATCAAGTTTAGAATATCGAGATGTGACTCATTATAGACTCGATATTTTCCTTTTCTTGGTGGTGGCATGATCAAGCCCTTTTCCTCATATAGACGAATAGCTTTGATTGAAAGCCCTGTTATTTTCGCTACTTCACCTATGTACATTTTCACCCCTAAGCTTATAAGGAGACTGTTGGAATACTCTATTCTCAGCCTGTTTATTAAATAAAAACCACACTATTTGACATCGACTTGAGATTCAATAGGTCAGGGTCGACGCTCAGGCAACGGTACTTTGTGTGCTTGGGCGTCGTGTTATCTGTGAAAATTTTACTTTAGAGCTAAAGAAGTATAACTAACGAGTATGCTCGAAGCGTAGATTGCCGTCATCAACGCCAACTTCCCTAAAACCATTAGAAATCAACACTTTTTTAGACGCTTCATTGTCCGGAGCGGTATGAGCAACAATACTGTTTGTTTGGTCAAAGGAAGATGCATGTAAAACAAGCGCCTTCACTATTTCTGTCGCATAACCCTGTCGCTGCCACTCAGGCAGCACAGAATAGCCAATTTCTACTACGCCATTGCTATCTGGGGGACCAAAATAGCCACCAGAACCAACAAGAACCCTTTTCCTTGAAACGGGATCAATATTTATTGCATACCAGCCATACCAACCCTTAGCGGCTTCACCACCATTCTCGAAACAGGAAAGAAAAAACACCATGGCATCTCGGTCGTATTCACCAGGAGGCCAATCACTTGAAACATCTGCATTTAATTTTTCAGAAAGTAGCTGTGGTGTTTCAAGCTCTATACGAATATGGGTTGATGAGGATGATATTAGTTCGATGCGATCTGATATTAAATTTTTAATAATTTTAGTTTACTCCACTATTAGAATTTGTAATGCATAACAGTCCAATAGTATGCATGTGAATTCATACAATTGAAGATTCTCTTAATGTAACTATAAACAACTGAATTATAAGTATTTTATAAGCCTAATCATAATAAATTAAAACAAATACAACTGGTATTATAAAAAATTATGAACCTTAAAATGAGCTTATTTTTCGTACTCTCTACACACTGCAATGACATAACGCGCATCAATGCTGTCGCCAACTTAATCTCAAGCCCTCTTCCAATCCTCTAATATTCTAGAAAAGTACCAGCAATTATCTCAAATCTGCATTCTCTTCTGTCGTCATAACGCGAATACTTTAAACATCGATTTTTACTCAAGTGCCATACAAAAATAATTAAGGTAAATACCATGCAAAGAGCCAATCCACTACTTACCCAACTACAAACTGTCTTACCTAAAATAGCAGAGAATGCGCCTTTGGCCGAAGAGCTTCGCCAAGCACCACAAGAAAGTATCGATTTACTCAAGCAAGTCGGCCTTCATAAAGCATTTTTACCTAAAGCCTACGGTGGCTACGAAGTATCTCTGCCTGAGTTTGGTGACTGTATTGTTGCTCTGGCGGGGGCTTGCGCCAGTACCGCGTGGGCATTTAGCTTGTTATGCACGCACAATCACCAAATTGGTCTGTTCCCTAAGCAAGCACAAGATGACATATGGAAAGACGACCCAGACGCATTAGCCAGCAGCAGTATTGCGCCTTTTGGCAAATATCAAGAAGCCGACGGTGGCGTGATGTTCACTGGTGATATGCGTTGGAGCAGCGGTTGTGATCATGCCCAATGGGCGCTTTGTGGCTTCTTGCGAGATAACGCAGAAGGTAAAAAAGACCATTGTTTCGCCTTGATTCCTGCGACGGATTACACCATTGATGACGATTGGCAAGCCGCAGCGATGAAAGGCAGTGGTACAAAAACGCTCGTGATTCGCGACAAATTTGTTCCAGAGCACAGAATTCAAAAAGCCAAAGATATGATGGAAGGTAAGTCGGGTGGCTTTGGCTTATACCCTGACAGTAAGATCTTTTACGCGCCTTACCGCCCTTATTTTGCATCCGGCTTTTCGGCTATTAGTTTGGGCATTGCAGAGCGCATGTTGGCCGTCTTTAAAGAAGCAACTCAAGGCCGAATTCGGGCTTATACTGGCGCTAAGGTGGGTACCGCTACGCCCGCTTTGTTACGTATTGCCGAATCGTCTCATCAAGTCATGGCGGCACGTGCTTTTCTAGAAAAAACCTGGGAAGACCACGCTGAATACGCCGAAGCTCAGCGTTACCCAGATCAAGCCAAATTAGCCGAGTGGCGTACTAATCAAGCTTACGTCGTCAAAATGTGCATTGAAGCCGTTGATCGTTTGTTCAGCAGCATGGGGGCAAGTCATTGGTATCTTGATAAAGAAGCTCAGCGGTTGTTCCGCGATAGCCATGTCACCGGCGCTCACGCTTACACGGATTACGATGTGTGTGCACAAATATTTGGTCGGGAATTGATGGGATTAGAACCAGACCCAAGCCTTCTTTAGGTTACGACGACTGCGCTCGTGACATCGCGAGCGAGACCATCAGACTAAATAAGAATAAGAGAGAAGATTATGAACTTCGATGCAAAAGATTTTAGACGAGCACTCGGTAACTTCGCTACTGGTGTGACCGTAGTGACCGCTCAGGACGCAGAGGGTAATAAAGTCGGCGTCACGGCAAACAGCTTTAATTCCGTTTCGCTAGACCCACCCTTGGTTTTGTGGAGTTTGGTGAAAACCTCTAGCAGCTATGACATCTTTGAAAAATCGGAACATTTTGCCGTCAATATTCTAGCCGCTGACCAAATCGATTTATCCAATAACTTCGCCAAGCCCAGTGATGATAAATTTGCTGGTATAGAATATGACCTTGGCGCTGGCAACAGCCCTATTCTTAAAAACACCACGGCAAACTTTCAGTGTGAAAAGCATCAAGTGATCGACGGTGGTGACCATTGGATAATGATTGGTAAAGTGGTGGCTTTTGAACATGTTGGCCGTAACCCATTACTGTATGTTCAAGGCAGCTACGCAGGTGCGATTCCCTTCACTGGGTCTGCGTCATCCGATCACACAGTCGTACCAGCCGACACGTTAAAAAGACTGAATAACAATGCGTTCTATTTAATGAATAAGGTTTTGCAAAAAATTCAGGAAAACTACTTACCAAAACAAGCATCGATTGGTTTAAACACCAGTGAAGCTCGCTTACTGTTGGTGTTGAGTGACACTCAAGAAGTCAGTCTTGATGAATTAAAAGAATTAGTCACTATACCCGCTACTGATGTGGCGTCGGGGATAGAGCGCTTAACGCAAACAGGTCTAATCACTCAATCATTAGCATTAACGACAAAAGGCCAAGACATGGCAGCGCGGTTGTGGGACATCGCTAACAAACAACAAGACGATATTTTTGGTGCGTTTAGCGACGAAGACTACAGCCAATTCAAACAGCTAATGCAAAGCGTGTTAAAACAACTTAACTAATCTGTACATTAGGTTATTGGCTTTCTTTACCAAGTACCGCCAAAAAGCAAAGATCCCTTAATCGGGATTTTTTGCTTTTTTAATCTACGAATGACACTCTTCTCCAGCATGGCCACTGGCTTAATAGATGGTTAGCAACTTTTCTATGGTGTGATTTTCGCTCAATGCATCCCTCTCATTGTTAACTCAACACCCAAACTCGTATTTTTTCTGATGCTCACCTGCATGGGCCTCGCTGTTTGGGTACACCTAAGGCATTGGTCGAAATGCCACTCAGCCAATTGAAAATAACGAAACGACTTGGAAGCGCCAAATAACTTAATGTTTAATCTATGCAAGCTGGCAAGCATTTTGCTATATTGGGTAGTTAACATATTAAGTAGTTTTGTTTTTATCTTTAAAATCAATCCGCACGCCCAACGCCATAACCAAGTTGTTATTAAAAACCCTATGAAAAAACTAGAAGACTCTCTGACGCTACAACTATTGAGATCGCGCGAATCAGCGATGCAATTCTTCCGACCCATTCTTCAGGAAACAGGCTTTACAGAGCAACAATGGCGAGTTATCCGAGTACTGAACGATAACGGTCAGTTAGATGCTAAACAGCTTGCAGAACGCTGCTGTATTTTAAGCCCCAGTTTAACGAGGATTATCAGTCGCTTCGAGTCCGACGGACTCATTATTCGAAATCGCTCAGAGCATGATCAACGTATCACCTTGTTGTCACTTAGCGATAAAGCCACGGCAATTTTTAAAGAAGTCAGTCCTAAAATAGACCAAGCTTACGCCAGTTTGATTGGTAAATTAGGAGAAGAAAAGATGCAGCAACTGAGCCGATTACTAACGGAAGTGACTCGCTTAACCCCATAACCAAACTAACATTTAAAAAGCCTTAATCACCACAGACTCGTCTGTTCCTGACTCTGTGGAAGCTGCAATACAGGCTGATAATTTGGGTTCAAAAGCTGAATTTTTTGATCCAGCTGAGACGCGAGAGTGGGCGCGGCGATGTTATCAGATGAATGTACAAAAACGAACGGAGACAGGCCTTCTAGCAACCACTGAGACAACTTGGCCGCCCATTGCTCTAACCAAACATCATTTCGCGGTAAATCCGGATGGCCAATAAAACGAATCACTGGATGCCGAGCCGTCGCAACAGGATGACAAGGCACTCTTGGTTTTTTACTTTGCGCATCGACTAAACTCTCGCAGTACGCTTCTGTCGAAAATACAGGCCTCGAATCCATCACGACTCTGTTCACACCACACTCAGACAGACCGGTTAATAAATATCGCTCTGTGTGTGTTTTATCAAAATACACTAAATGGCGCACTTCAACCGACAAAGGCGTCGCTAATGTCCACATGTCACACAATGCCAACACTTTATCAAGAGCGCGCTCATCACACGTGGCGGGGAACTGCAACATTGTCGGGCCAAGCTTACGTTGCAATGGCTGCAGGGATTCGATAAACGCCAACCAATCCTGCTGAATGTCGTTCCAAGGTCTATCAGAAAAACGATGTGTTACGGTTTGAGGGGCTTTAAAACAAAATTGAAAATCATCCACAACCGCATCAAACCAACGTAATAACTGAGTCTGTTCGACTTTCGTATAAAACGTACTACCGACTTCAACGGTGGAAAAAAACGTTGAATAACGGCCGATTCTTTCGGAAGAAGAGAGTGCACTGGGATAAAGCCAATTCACCCATGCGGGATGTTGCCATTGGGCCATACCATAGCGAATCATTCGTTTATAGACGGGTCGTTTACTGCGATATCGAACTCTACAATTTCTTCGATAAACTTCGCTTCTATGAGTGACAACATTCTGTGCTTATGCCAAAAAATATGAACAGGTATGTCCGCAACTCCTTCTTTGGGTGGTAAACGCCTAAGCTTGGATTCTAGGTAAGTCGCGGCAATAAATTGGTCAGGTAAAGCACCAATACCGTATCCAGTATAAATCAGACGAACCGCTTCATCTAAGTTATTGGTATAAGCACTAACGCGGCCAGTTAAGCCGTTAGCTTCTTTGAATAATGTAATCGGAGAGAGAACATCACCAATCTCTTCACTAACCAACGCAATGAAATCTTCTTGCAATAGGTCATTTAAACTCAAATTGGATGCTGAAAACAAAGGGTGATGATAGCCACAATATAAATAAAATCGTTGTTCAAATAATAATTTTTGATTCAGTATTTCAGGTGTGTGTCTACCTAAGCAAATACCAATGGCAGGATTTTTTTGTTTGATATCATTTAAAATATCTTTGCTTGATTTTACAATCAGGTCCAACGTTATATTTGGGTATTTTTTTTTAAAATAGACGAGGAAATCATTGTATTTTGGGTTGTGAATTCGGCTGGCTACTAAAAGCTTAATCTCACCTTCTAAAAGGTGTGAGTTACTTCCTTTCATCGCCTCAATGGAGGTGATTTCTGTGAAAATCGTTTGAGCGACTTGCAAACAGTAATGCCCAATTGGTGTAAGTTTTAAAGGCTTGGTATTACGTATAACAAGTTGGCTTTCAATCTTTTCTTCTAACTTTTTGAGGCTTTGACTGACTGCCGATTGGGTAATATTTAAACGGTTAGCTGCAGCACTAACACTACCCTCTTCATATATAACAATGAGTACATGAAGCAACGTCCAATTCAAACTATCTGCTAATTTTTGTTCTATCATAAAAATCACAGCACTTATATTTTAGATATGTTTATATCTGAAAAATGAAAAACACCGAAATTAGTTACGTTTTTTTCTATCTAAAATCACATAATTTCGGTGAATTTTTCATCATATTTTCAGTTGATAGTACAACATAGTTAGATACTGCGCAGCTTTTCTCTTATTTATGATGTCGTTTGAAATGTAAAAAATCGTTCATGTCATAAGGTTCAAAATTATGGCCAACATCGGCTTTTCAACACCGCCAATGATTGAAGATTTGTGCACTTGAGCCCTTACTCAGCAGCGATAACTGTGATCTCCACCAACAGATCAGGGTGCGCTAAAAGTGACTCACCGCACGCTCTAGCAGGAGGTATTGTATCGTCAAACCACTTATCCCAAACGGCGTTCATCGCCTCAAAGTCGGTCATACTTTTCAGCCATACGGTGGCTGATAGTATTTTTGATTTATCACTGCCCACTTCTTCTAACAATGTTTTTATTTTACTCAAACAGGTTAATGTCTGGGCAGCCACATCTTCATCAATGGCTCCAACTTGACCTGACAAATAAATCGTTTTGTTGTGAGTAACAATTTGGCTCATACGTTGGTTATACTTAATTTTTTGCATTGGTATTTATTCCTATTTCATAATTTTTTTATTACATGCTAGCAAAACGTTGAGCGCCAAATGGGCTAACGTCTACCGTCACGGGTTTATTGTGAATTAACTCTTCAATGATACGTCCTGTAATGGGCCCCAGCGTGAAGCCTTGGTGACCATGCCCGAAAGCGAACCACAAATTAGCGTGTTTACCGGAAGCTCCTATCACAGGCTTCATATCAGGCATACAGGGTCTAGACCCACACCATGGTTCACTTTCTACTTGATCGTTCAACGGTAAGATTTTTTTAGCAAAAGCCAACACAGCAGACAGTTGCCCTAAGTCTTTACCCGCTTCCATCAACGTCATCTCTGCACCTGTGGTAATGCGAACACCTTGCTGCATAGGCCCCATCACAAATCCTTTATCAACATCTACCAAGCTATGGTGAATAGTATTTTGATCTGTCGTTTCAAAATGTTGGTGATAACCGCGCATCGGAAATAAAGGTAAATCATAGCCTAAAGGTTTTATCAGTTGGTTAGACCAAGGTCCTGCTGCAATCACTAAATGATCACTATAAAAGGTATCGCCATCGGTTATTACTTGCCAGCCATCACCGCTGGGCAAAACTTCTTGAACGCTATACTCACCTATTGAGCCCTGCATATTTTGGAAGCTTTTAGCATAGGCTTTCACTAAGGCTCCGGGATTCGAAACTTGCCACGAGTTTAACCAGTGAATGGCACCAATAAACCCTTCAAAGTTACCATTAGGTTCTAATTTTTTTAATGCTGCCAACGAGAGAATTTGATGTTCAACCCCCTGTTCACGTCCACTCTTAGCCGCTTCAACGGCCGCCTGAAATTTGGCCTGCGTTCGATGCATTTCAATCCAGCCATCACGCCTGATCAAATTTTCGACGTTGGCTGCCGTGATCATTTCCTGATGTTCGCGCGTACAATGTTCAATGAGAGTCTGCCACTCTTTCTCTATTTTTTGGACAGAAGTCTGCGCTGAAAAACGCCAGTACTGTAGTAACGCTTGGCGATACTGTAGGAGCGCAGGCCAACGGTAACGGATATCGGTATTTTTATTAGGTAATACTTTCAACAACTCAATCGGCTGTCTTGGAAAAGGATGAACATGAATCGCCTCTCGTTGGATCAGCCCAGCATTACCGTAGGATGTTTCAGATCCTGGTAATTTTTTATCAATTAGTAGAACCTTAGAATTATTTTTCTGAAGGTGCCACGCAATCGATGTCCCAACCATACCAGCACCAATAACAATGACTTCATAGCGCATAGCGTATTTCCTTTACGATGGGTGTATAAAAATCACACATTCTTCGACATGCATATCCGGCCGACAATAGCTTTATAATAAATAAAGACATAATAAACAGGCCTAATATATCTAAAACGAGACATAATAACCATCAACATAATGAATGAAAAAAATCAATTCAGTAATAAAAAATAACAGCCAATATAATGAATGGTTAAATATTATGTAATAGTTCAATCAAAGAATAAAAAACATAATGAAATAAATACATATAAATATTATTTTTATTCTGATATAAATCCGGACAAAAATGCCTGTAAGTTTTCACTCAGCTTTTCTATACAGTAACCACCTTCTACTAAAACAATAATGGGCTTATTTAATGCTTTCATTTTCTTTGCTAATGCCATGAAGCCCTGTGTACTGACATAACACTTAGCTTGTGGATCGTCTTTATAGACATCAAAACCCAAGACATGAACGACCACATCTGGATTAAATAATGTTACATTCTCGAGCGCTTTATCCACATAACTAAAGAACCCCTTTTCATCTGTACCATGAGGCATCGGATAGTTAATATTATAGCCATAGCCTTCACCCTGGCCTTTTTCGTGCTCGTGACCTGCAACCACTGGATAAAAATTAATCGGACTGCCATGTACAGAGGTATACAGTACATCTTTACGATCATAAAAAATTTCTTGTATGCCCTGACCGTGATGCATATCCGTATCAATAATGGCAATCTTTTGAAATTTCTGACGCAAATGCTGAGCAATAATCGCCGCATTATTTAGGTAGCAAAAACCGCCCGCTGAGCTTTTTCGAGCATGATGGCCTGCCGGTCTCGTTAAACATATTTGAATGTCATTCTGCGGTATTTCTTCCTTCAATAATGCGTCCGCCGCATTTAATGCGGTTTGAGCAGACCAGTAGATAGATGTCCACGAGTACTTGCCTATTGGGGCACTACCATCCGCTTGATATTGAGCTGCTTTTGCCAAGATACCAAGTCCAGCATTATTCGTTGACGCATAAATTGAGGTCTGAACCTCTTCGCCCATCTCCTCACCCAACGCTGTCCATTCATCGTAACCGTGTTTTAGAAAATCAACATAGCCGAAATCATGTATTGCTAAAATAGGGTCAATACCTATTTCCTTAGCATCTGTGACTTTTAATCCCATTACTTCAGGTGCCTTTAAGAGCTCAACCAATCTCTCAGGCATTTCTTGCGGCTGGCGCATTTTCCCTCGAGAATAATAACCTTTAGGCTTATGAAGCTTTTGATTTTCGTGACTGTATATTTTCATATTGCTCGCTCTATTAATTCTTAGAAGAACCATCATGACGTCAATATTAAGCGTCAAGATTTCATTATAAAAAGTCAGTTAAAACCATATGAAATCTAAATGATAAACTTTCTTATTAAATATTATTTTTTCGCTTTCCAGTCAATATATTGCCCCCTATATTTAAGGTCAAATTATATAAAATAATATAGGGTATTAGCTGAGCTAATATCATTAATATAAAAACATCTAAAAAACACTTTATGAGTAAATAAAGAACATATTACGTTGAAATTATTTTTTAGTTGTTCATATAATGAATTAAATCAGAAAAACTCCACCTTGTTTTTGATAATGGAAAACACAATGTTTAACCATGCTATTTTTTACTTGATTAGTGATGACATGTCATTTTTGAGCTATACCAATGGCATTTATATCCGGGATACTAAAAGGTGTCGGCACATTGATACTCACTCTGAAGCCATCACCTACAATTTTGAACACGATCATCCCACCGTAAGCGCGCCATGATCAGGCAACTCGCAAGCCAGATTGTGCTGATCATTTAGTCAATCTGACTCTCGGTGAACTGGATAAAGTATTCTTTTGTAGGCAGTGGTTAAAAAGTAATAAGAACCTGTAACTAATATCAAAAATTCAGAAGGTGATGGGCAGAAATTAAATATATCGACAAGTAATCCTCACGTAAGAAGACCAGTTTTTAAGCAGTATAAAAAGTTGCGGTGCATAATAATAATATGCATCGTTTTATAAAATAAACTGAATGGGAATAGCAATATGAAGGCATTTACTAAAAAAATATCTCAATCTCTAGCTGCTGCCGCAGTGGTTGCAAGTGCAGTATCAATGATGGCTATGCCAGTGCAGGCCCGCGATCTAAATGACATTCGTAACGACGTATTTCAAGTGGTTAATTCCGGTGCTTACCCTCCATTTAGTTTTGTTGACATCAAAGGCAATCTAGTCGGTTTCGATGTTGATATTGCCAAGGCTCTGGCTGAAAAGATGGGCGTAGAAGTTAACGTACAGTCATCTCCTTGGAATGGGATTATCGCCGCCATGGTCGGTGGCCGTTTTGATGCCTGTATTTGTAGCATGAGTGACACTGAAGAGCGCCGAAAAGCGGTTACATTTACCGACTCTTACTACAGCGCAGGTCTAGCGGTTTGGGTAACGGGCGATACTGACAATGTTAACGGCCTTGATGATTTCTCAGGCAAACGAGTCGGCTCGACCTTGGGTGAAACGGGGAACCAGTGGGCCGTGGAAAATGCTAACGGTAATTGGCGCAACCAGACCTTTCAAGGATTACCTGACATGATGAATGGCCTAACCACTGGACGCATCGATATTATGATCGCTGACGATGTACCGGTAATGGTTGCCATTAGAGAAAACAATGCCGATATTAAAATGGTAGACGTTGGTAAATTACCGCGCTTCCCTGCCGCTATCTCCATTCAAAAAAATAAACCAGAACTGCTTGCAGCACTTAATAGCGCTTTATCAGAAATCAAAGCGGATGGCACATACCAAGCCATTGTCGACAAGTGGATTGGTAAAGGTGCCAATATAGAATAAAGACAAACAAAAAGTGAGCCCATTACAGCGAACACTTTGGGTCTCACTTTTTTGGTCAACACTTTGAACGTTGGCGCGCATAGCGCGAAGCTTAATCGCGGTAACTAAGACACCATGCGTCACTGGTGATTAACATTTGTACGTTTCATCACTGAAAAAATAAAAAGGTAAGACCATGGATTTCAATTTAATGGTCGAGATCACGCCCCTATTGATCAAGGCGGCCTGGATCACGATCGATATTTCTGCCCGTTCACTCTTCTTTGGGTTCTTTGTCGCGTGTGGATTGGTATTTTTGCAGTCTTTCCGCTTTGCTCCCATTCGCTGGTTTGCACGTGGCTATATCAGCGTCATTCGCGGAACACCCTATTTTGTTCAGTTGTTACTGGTGTTTTATGGTGGACCTAGCATTGGCTTACGACTTGACCCTATTACCTGCGGCGTTTTTGTCGGCGCGTTTAATATTGGCGCCTATATGAGCGAAGCCATTCGCGGCTCCATCGAATCTGTGAATAGTGGCCAAACCGAAGCAGCACGATCACTAGGGTTTGGCAGAGTACAAACATTGGTATCTATTGTGTTACCACAAGCGGCTGCATTGATGATTCGTTCTGTCGGGGTACTGGCTATTGTTGTCGTAAAAAACTCCTCTCTGGTTTCCATCATATCCGTGGTTGAATTGACTTATGAAGCACAACGTTTGGTTGGTTCGACCTATAAACCCCTAGAGATTTTCACTCTCAGTGGATTGATGTACATCATCATCGTTTACGCCGTTATGGGTATTATCGAATTAGCCTATCGTCGCGCAATGCGCTACACAACTTTATAGGAGGTCACACAGATGGAATTTGATTTCACCCCGGTAATAACCTACTTCCCAACTTTATTACAAGGCCTTGGTGTGGGTCTTCTCGTGGCTACCATCGTTGCTTTTATGTCGATTGTAGGAGGGCTATTGGTAGCGGTCATCTCAATTTATGTTAATAAAGTGGTGAGCTGGCCTTTGCGCTTTTTTATCTGGCTGTTCATGACGACACCGCTGTTGCTTCAGCTCTATTTTTTGTATTTTGGACTCGGCGAGTGGATTCTCATTCCGGCTATCCTCGTTGGTATTCTTGGACTCGGTTTTCACTACATGGCTTATAATGCCGATATTTTCATTGCCACGATAAAGTCAGTGTCAAACGGTCAGTATGAGGCGTCACGATCACTTGGCTTTGGGCATGCTCGTACTATTTTCTACATCATTGTGCCGCAAGCTTTTATTCGTTCGATCCCGCAACTTGGCAATAATATGATTTTGATGGTGAAAGACACCTCAGTCTTATCTGCTATTGGTGTCGCTGAATTAGTGTATGCCTCCCAGTATGCCATCAGCGTTACATTCCGACCATTTGAGTTCTTCATCGTTATTGCAGTGATGTATTACATGGTTAATATTTTTATGGAACTTGGCCAAGCTTGGCTAGAGCGGAAAACGGCTTATCGTCGCTAAAACTTAACCGATTACAGAGAAAGGGTAGGAGACAAAATGAGTACTGAACATCAAACCGATACTCCGATGATAGAAATCCGTAATGTATACAAGCGTTTTGGCGATCTAGAAGTGTTAAAAGGCATCGACTTGACGGTGAATCGCGGAAAAATCATATCCATTATTGGCCCTTCTGGCTCCGGAAAAAGCACTCTACTACGTTCAGTCAACCACCTTGAGGTGATTGACCAGGGTTCGATATTTCTTGACGGAGTGCAAGTAAATCGACCTGATATGAAGGGCTTAGCATTTGAACGACACATTAACCACATCCGTCAAAATATGGGCATGGTGTTTCAACACTTCAATCTCTTCCCCCATCTATCCACCATTGACAATGTCACCTTGGCACCACGCAAACTAAAGGGTATGGAGCCAAAAATGGCCCGCGAATGGGGCATGGAACTGCTTGATCGAGTTGGCCTTGCTCAAAAAGCAGATGTGTTCCCTAACTGGCTATCAGGTGGTCAGAAGCAACGAGTGGCCATTGCTCGGGCGCTGGCAATGAAGCCTAAAGTAATGCTGTTTGATGAGGCAACATCCGCCTTAGATCCAGAACTCGTTGAAGAAGTTAACTTGGTAATGCGTGGACTAGCAGAAGAACACATGACCATGTTGATTGTGACCCATGAAATGGGGTTTGCTCGCGATGTTTCGGACTGGGCTATGTTTATGGACGGCGGAGTGGTAGTTGAAGAATGTCCTCCACAGAAGCTTTTCAGCAATCCAGACCAAGAACGCACCCAAAACTTCTTGAAGAAGCATTTGAAGGGGTAACAAATTGGCTCTGACGTCTAACCCTGTCAGAGCCTCTTATTGCATTATCACAGAACTAAATGCCACGGAAGTCATACCGAAACCTGACGATATTCGATGGCGTCAATGAAATAGGTTTTCTCCCCTGCGGCTAAGCGAATAACAACCTCATCGCCTTGTTGTTTTTTCAGTAATGCCTTGGCCACTGGAGAATCTATACTGATATAAGAAAAATCATGATCTAACTCATCTGGCCCAACAATTCGATGTGTGCGTAATTCCCCCTCTTCATTCTCTAGGGTTACCCAAGCACCAAAAAAAATTCGAGTCTGATCCGCTGGCAAACGATCAACCACGGTACAGACATCCAAACGTTTTTCTAAATATCGAACACGACCATCAATTTCGCGTAACTGCTTCTTGCCATATATGTATTCTGCGTTTTCTGAACGATCACCTTGCGCTGCGGCTTCTCGAACCGTTTCAGTCACAGCAGGACGCTTCTCTTTCCACAAAAATTTTAATTCAGACAATAAGGTTTGAGCACCTTCTTTGGTGATATAGGCAGACTTTGGCGGAGAGGGTGGGCGATAACGACTCATGAAAAAAACTCAAAGGTGGAGTTATTAAAAATAAAAATGCCGTCGGGTTAAACACCCAACGGCATTTTACTTAAGCAAGAAGATTAAGATTCTTGTTTATGAACATGCACATCCATTTGTGGATATGGGATGCCAACACCACGCTCGTCAAATGTGTATTTGATTTTTTCCAACAAATCCGCCCGCACGGTCCAGTAATCGCCAGACGCAACCCAAGGGCGTAAGAAGAAATTCACTGAACTATCCGCTAACTCAGACACCGCAATGACACAGGCAGGGTCTTTTAAAATACGTTCATCCGCATTAACAATGTCTTCCATAATTTGTTTTGCTAGACGAATATCAGCGTCATAACTGATACCAACAACAAGGTCTAAACGACGAGTCGACTCTCTTGAAAAATTCACGATGGAACCGTTCATCACTGAGGAGTTCGGCACGATAATCACACGATTATCAGGTGTCTTGAGGTAAGTATGGAACAACTCTATACGATTTACGGTTCCCATTTGACCACCCGCATCAATAAAATCACCTGAACGGAATGGGCGTAACAAAATAATAAGAACACCAGAGGCAAAGTTTGACAACGAACCTTGCAATGCAAGGCCAACCGCTAAACCCGCAGCACCCAAAATCGCAATAAAGGATGTCGTTTCAACACCAATTTGCCCAAGCGCCATTAAGGCAATACCAGCAAACATTAAGGCGTATAAAATACTCGATGCAAATCCCGCAACCGCTTTATCAACAGAAGACTTAAGCAGTCGATTTTCACACCATTTGGCTACTTTAGAGGCAATATATTTACCTACAAAGAAAATAACAATGCCAACAATTAAGTTCATAACACTATCAACTAACCAAGGCATTAACTCAGAGCCTTGCTCAAAAAACGCCTGCATATCATTCATCATACCTAAACCCATCCACTTCAATTATTAACTTAATCAGACCAAATAATCCGTTTTAAACCGCCATTCATCCAGCAGTACTTCCAATCGTTGAATCCCACTTTTATTAAAAGACACACAAGAGTGCCCATCCACTAAGCACGTCCCTCTAACCCCAAACTCATCAAGCAACAAGCATTGCTCTCGCAGAACATCTAACGCTTCATTATCTCTAATGTTCATGCCAATGAAAGCATGCCACTCATGTTCGGGCAAACACCCTTGAACAGCCCTTACTAATAGATCGACACATTGTTCTTTTGTTAATCTATAGTAAGGGACTTTTGACTTATGACGAATAAAAAAAATCATCAAACAAGCGAAAAGTAGAAAGAGAAAAACAATAGATACAAGCAACTCAATCAGCATCGCTAAAAAGAGTAAGCCATTAATGCCACTTTGGCGCGTGCCAGATGCTCAGCATGTTCTTTTTCATACGCGTCCATTTCTTTACTAAATTTCACCTTTGCTTCTTTAGGTAAGTCTTTCCATTGCTCATGCGTTGGAATATGCAGCGTCTTTTCCGTAACGATATAAAAAGCAGAAATGTCCTCATGCTCCGATAAATCTTCACTCAATTGATCAAGTAAGTTCTTGATTCTAATGCTCGCTTCAATCCAGTTTATTTCATCCGTGCCCGCCACTTTTAGCAGTACACGAATGCTGTCAATACGCTTTTGGCGCTCTTCAATAAAGCGATTTTCTCCCGCCAGAATACTATCTTCTCGATGTCGGTTTAACTTAAGTTGGTGACGAATAAACCAAATAGAAACCGCCATAATCCCAACAGATAAAAGTAAAGCTATTAAAAATGCAGTAAAAGACATAATTCATCCAAATAAATAAAAATATACCGTCTGGTCACCATAATGATCTGCCTGTATTGCAGTTATACCATCATACCGATTACCAGTACTCAGAGAACGCTCAGAACGGTGCTGAAATATCTAACACGTTCAATAAGTCATCATAAAGCGCAGGCGTCGAGACCAAAAGCCCCTCACCATTCACTACCTCAGGCCAAGCACCAGTTTGGGGCAAATAACCTCCAACCGTTGCTCCTGCTTCTTCTGCAATCAGAGCCCCAGCCGCCATATCCCATGGTTTTACGCTTTCAAAATAGGCATCCAAACGTCCAGCTGCTACCCAACATAAATCCAGTGCCGCTGAGCCATTGCGGCGGATATCTTGGCAATGATGCAGCACACGAGAGACACGCTCCAATATGGGAGACAACGCTGTTTTTTGATAAGGGAAACCCGTTGCTACCAATGCGTTCCTAAGCTCTTTGGCGCCAGAAACCGACAGCTTTTTATCGTTACAATAAGCACCTTCCCCTTTAACGGCCCAGAAGCACTCACCTAAAAAAGGCGCATTCACTACACCTAAAATACGTTGCTGACCGATAAAAAGGCCAATCGACACGGCAACATGAAGATGACCATGAGCAAAGTTTACCGTACCGTCAATCGGGTCAATCACCCAAACTGGCGTTTCATCGGCAATGTCCCCTAGATTCATATTAGGAGACGATTCTTCTGACAAGATACGATGAGAAGGATAACGCTCAGTAATACTCGAACATAAGTACTGATCGACCGCTAAATCCGTCGACGTTACCAATTCATGATCCGTTTTATAGTCGCGGACAAACGCTGAACTTTGCCTCGCTTCTATGACTAACCCCCCTGCCGTTATCGCAAGATTTTTCGCAAACCCCAACCACTCTTCATGCTCTTTAGACATAAAAAACACCTTGTATAAAATAGGGAGGGTTAAGCCAATCTAGCATTTACCCAGTTTGAAATATCCTTTACTTGCTCAGGGCAAACAGCATGAGGCATATCATAACTCTGATACGAAACCGCAAAGTTTTTTGATAGCAGACGATCACGAGCTTGTGTTGCCAACACCGGAGCTACTACAGCGTCTTGTGAACCATGATGAATCAAAATTGGAGTCTTACCATTAGAACACTCCGACGCATCCGGTACGTCATCGCCATTTACTAGATAAGTTGATAGCGCCATGACGCCCGCTAATGTGTGCTGAGTTCGTAACGCGGTTTGGTAAGCAATCACCCCACCCTGTGAAAACCCAGCAACTATAATACGGCTAGGGGGAATCCCTTTATCAATTTGATCCTGTATCAAATCCGCCACTTGGCAACAAGACTCATCAATATTTGCCATGTCTACTTTTCGATCTAGCGTCATTTCATAAATGTCGTACCACGCACGCATAACCATGCCACCGTTTACCGTCACGGGACGCTTGGGAGCATGAGGAAAAACAAAACGCACTTTGAGATCTGGTGACAACGACATAGCCGGAACCAAGGATTCAAAATCATGCCCGTCTGAACCAAGACCGTGCAACCAAATAATAGCCGCATCCGGCTCACTGTTCGTTTCTACTAAGACAGATGGCAGTAATTCGCTCATTTTTAACACTCCAAAAAAATAGGCTATCGCAATTTGCCATAGCCTATCATATTGACGTTTTTCACTCGACTGTTGACGAGTAACTAGCTGTCTAATGCTCAACGGGGAAGCGCATTTCGACCACCTCCTGATTTTTATTTAATTTAAAAAGAACATCTGCACGTTCCGGCATCACAGCCAACATATGACGAGTCAAGCGTTCGTAATATTGCATAAAACGTTTTAATTCATTACAAGACATTATTTTTAAATCAATCGTATCAAGTAAGATCCCATGAATGTCATGAAGATGGTCTTCCAACATTCGCTCCTGTTTATTACGCCAATGATAGACAACATCATAACTAGGCGCTTGCATCCATGTCATAAGATCAATTTTTGCAAACAGCGCCTTATAATCGTCTTTCAACAACTGGTTAACAGTGTTTCGCCACAATCCATCGGCATCCATTTCCTCCTCAAGTTGATTTATCGGACGATACAGAGTGTCATTGATAGGCGGTGCACCAACACACCACCCTTCGAATAAAACCACATCAACGGGGCCTTGAACTTCTTGCCATAAATGCACCGCTTTTCGATCATCAACCGATTTATCAAAACAGGGAAACTTCATTACCTCCCCATCCTTCAGATTTTTCAGCCTTTCAAAAAGCGTCAACGCAAAAGCAACATCATGCGTTCCAGGCACACCTCGTACAGAAAACATAGAGGTCGTTTCGTTAGCAAATTTAAGCCGATCATGATGCGTGCTGTATAAATCGTCTAAACTCAACACAATACAATTCAGATCAAAACCTTTATTCAATATACGACTAATAACACTACAAAAAGTTGTCTTGCCGCACCCTTGCGCACCGCCAACTCCAACAATTAAGGGCCCTCTTCCACTCTCCGCTTTTTGGCTCAACCAAGTGGCAAAAGGCAGGTACAAAGGATCCATCTGATCAATCAATGACGCATCCGCATACAAACAACTCAGGGTTTGTTCCACTTCAAAGCGTAATCGATGGGACAAAGGATCGGGCATACTTAGATTCGTACTGCTAAATTTTTCCTGCCGTTTTAACATAATGAACACCTCCTTCACGTTTTACTCTGCTGAGTATAGTAAGCCTTGAGAGGATTGATCAAATTTTACACAACTAAAAGAAAGGTAAGGTTAACTGAAGCGGCTTTGGTGGTGACAATCGATACCCAACACCAATAAGACGTACCGGACGTCGGTAACGCTCGTATGCTTGTTGCAATAACGTCAAAAACACGTCATCAGATAATTTATTTTTTATGGGCTGCTCTATCGTTGTTTGCTTAAAGTCATCAAATTTCATCTTGAGATAATACTTACTAAGTTGTGATTCAAAGTTTCGCCCTGTCATACGTTTTTTTAAATCGCTTAGCAAAATAGGCAACACTGTTTGGCATTCTTTGAGGTCCGGTAAGTCTTTTGAAAAAGTATGCTCGACTGAAATGCTTTTTCTTTCTCGCGATACGGAAACAGGACGATCATCAATACCAAGTGCAAACTGAGACAAACGAAAAGCCATGCTGCCGAAGTTTTTTTGTAACACAGCAAAGTCTAATGTTTGTAAGTCAGCGCAGTTGAATACACCCAATGCCGCCAACTTTTCCTGTGCTACACGACCAATACCAGAAATTGACTTAACAGGTACCGTGGAGACAAATTCAAATTGCTTCTCAGGCGTTACTACTGTCAAACCGTCCGGCTTATCCCAATCACTTGCCACCTTCGCAATGAACTTATTAGCCGCCACACCCGCAGAAACCGTAATACCAACTTCCAACCATATTCTTGAGCGTATTTCCTCAGCAATCCGTGTGGCGCTGCCTTGAAAGTGTGGCGAATCTGTCACATCAAGATACGCTTCATCCAAGGATAAAGGCTCAATAATATCGGTAAATTCTCGGAAAATAGCGTGCATTTGCGTAGAGGCCGTTCGGTACTTATGCATATTACCGGGTAACACTCTCAATGCAGGGCATAGGCGTTTGGCAACCGATGTCGGCATAGCGGAGCGAACGCCATAAACTCGAGCAGCATAATTCGCTGTAGAAAGAACACTGCGAGTATTTTCCGGCCCTCCAATGGCGATAGGAATATCTCGCAAGCTTGGGTCATCGCGCATTTCTATAGCAGCGTAAAAACAATCCGCATCAACATGAATAATTTTGCGATTTTGCGACATAGCCTTCAAAAAAAACTGTATAAAAAAACTGTATAAAAAAACAGTATACACCAATTAATCACTTCCACTCCACACCACAAAAAATGCAATTTTTTTCTCTAGAAAAAACACTCTCACTATAAAATGTTCTAAATAATTTGAAAAAATGCACCTAAAGAACCGTTTTACTATCAAAAACAAAGAAAAAGCGTTTTTTTCGATGCCCAAACATGGACGCTAGAGCGTAAAATGGTTTACATTTTGTTCATTAGATTAGCCATGTTGAAAAACAAAGGGATTTTCGAACACATTATTCAGTTAATTCCTGCAGCATTAACTCGCTCAATTGAAACAGCACTATGCAACACATACTACTTTTCAACGCAGGATATCAAGGCAAAGACATCCATATAAAGGGCACCACCATGACACTAACACTTCGAATTTTTTTAATAGCCATAGGTGCAATAACGCTCGCCGGTTGTCAAAATCTTAACCAACCAGGGACCGCTGGAACAGGCAGCCCTTGTACTACTGTCTCACCGTGTAACGGTAATACTGTTGGAAATAGTAATAGTGCACCTTACGGTTACGCCCAAAACGGCGCACTAAATGCAAACAACACCATTGCCGTTATTAAACAAGAGCCTATTATTGTCACTGCCACTGGCTACGCTGCCACAATGACAAACAAGCGCTTATCCAAATCTCAAGCTCGTATCATGACCCTGCGTAGTTCAATGCTAGATGCTTACCGAAACTTATCTGAACGAGTTTATGGTTTGAAAATCGACGGTTCCAGCTCATTGAGCAACATGGTGATGCAAAACGACGAACTAAGAACCTATGTAGATGCGTACTTGGTTGGAGCCAAAGTGGTGTCACAACGTGAGCATGAAGACGGTACATTCGAAACCGTCGTAGAAATGGCACTGCAAGAAAATTTTCGTCAATGTTTGAGTTCTAGCAGCGTACAAACAGATCCGAACTGTAAAATTCAACCCGGTTACCGCGCAATAAACGTTCAGAACTCTACACCGACGACTAACTTCTATAGTATTGAATAATGATGTCGTCCTTGAAATATTTATTAATCGTCTCTATTGCCTTATCTTTGCCTCTCACCGTTTTTTCAAAAACGGTTGATGCGGTCGGTGAAGCGGTTATTTATAACAACGACGTTTCCGATGCGCGCTATAGAGCGACTCAACAAGCGATAAAACAAGCTGTGCTTGAGTCAGGCTCTAGAGTCAATGTTAAAGATGAACTTTATAATGGCGAGCTTGAATCTAGCCTAGAAATACGAAGCTCTGGACACGTCCAAAAGGCTCGTATCATTTCTGAAGAACAAAACGGCGATTTCCTTAGGGTCGTTGCTCGTGTAGATGTCACACCAGACTCTCAGTGCAGCACTGGCCCAACAAGTTATTATAAAAAAACCGTTGGCATTACTGGATTTGAGCTACAAACACCTCAGCAAGCAAGGCTGGGGGAGCTGAGCAATATATCCAGAGAGCTCCCCAAAGGCCTAGCGGATGAAATAAATAAACAGGGCTATCTACGAGCGCTGACAGCCACAAACATTGCTATCTATCCCGACCTATTAAATGCGCCTTCTTCCACCAACTATGATGGCTCCTTAACGAACGTCACACGAATCAGCGAACAACTTGGCGTTCAATATATTGTTAGCGGCGTTATTAGAGATATTGGTGAAGTCTATTTAAGACGTCCTAATGATAAAGACGAAAAAGACGCTTTAGACGAAGGAATTGATAAAGAAAGGAACTTTGTGGTCGATATATATATATATGATGGCTTCAGTGGCGCGCTATTGTTCGAGCACAGATACAGCGAGATAGGGAACTGGGACATATCCGATCACGCAAGAATTGGTTTTGGAAGCGCAAAATTCTGGACAGTGCATTATGGAAAAGTAGTACAACAAGCATTAAAAGAAAGCGCTTTAGATACAAGTGAACAGCTTCGATGTCAGCCTTTTATCGCTAATATTTTTCGAACCGAAGGCAACAGAATACATATATCAGCAGGGTCATTAGCAGGAGTCAAACAAGGTGATAAGTTCAACGTTTATCGTCGTTATGAAGTGTTTAATCAACTTCAATCCGCTCAAACTCAGCTGAATAATGCAAATATCAGTGTTACAATAAAACAAGTACAACCCAACTTCTCAGTTGGAGAACTTGTTGTTGACTCTCACATTTTAAACGTTCAACAACAAGATGTCGTAATAGCCTGGTAATTTTTATATAACTACGCCCACACAACCAAGGGCGATTTTTTTGAT
The DNA here is from genome assembly GCF_024435075.2 of Marinomonas maritima. Classification (NCBI taxonomy): domain Bacteria; kingdom Pseudomonadati; phylum Pseudomonadota; class Gammaproteobacteria; order Oceanospirillales; family Oceanospirillaceae; genus Marinomonas; species Marinomonas maritima. The sequence continues at coordinate 510,177 of NZ_JAMZEG020000003.1, forward strand.
TTTTAGGACAGATACAATGAATAACGAACTACTACACCACTTAGAACAACGCATCAATGAAGCTGTAGAAGAGATTGGTTCACTACGCAAGCGCATTGCTGAATTAGAAATGCAAAACTACGAACTTAGCGAAGAAAAAAATGATATTCAAAACGCGCTAACTCAAACAAAAGAGCAGCAATCTAATTGGGAGTCTTCTCTTTCCCAAATGCTGAACCGCTTAAACCAAATGGATGACAAAAAATGAAATCACTTCTACTTGCAGCTTTAGTTCTAGTTAGTGCGAACGCATCAGCTGAAGGTCAAATTGCGAGTCTAGTAAATTTTGAATCCACAGCAACTCGACCAGACAGTAGCAACGAACAGAGCAATGTTACCTCCATAGGCTACGTCGCAATGGAGTACACCCTGCCTGAAAACATCTCTTTTTATGGTGGCTTTTCATTTGTCATTGGGGAGGATTTTGAAAGCGGCGCGACGGTAGGATCTCGATTTTATAGTGCCACTCCAGCCTTTCAGATATTCCCAGGCATTCCAATGTGGTCATTTATTGGCGGCGGCATTTCATTTTTAGAAGACACCGTATACTACCCAGAAGCCGGATTTCGTATCGCAGCTTCCGACACATCGCGACTAGATATATATGTAAAGATACTAAATAGTAGCAATGAAACCTATGACAAACACGTCATGATCGGTGCAGGGCTTACCTTCTAAGCAAAATGAAATTATTACCTATTTTTATCGTTGGCTTCTTAATTACGACGATTTACGTTTGGCAACAAAACGGAGACATTATTTCTGTCACCCTACCGAACGAAGATCAGCAAAAAGAAATGATTGGCACAAGCAATACACCAAGTATTCCGCTGACTCCAATAAAAAATTGAGCTTTGTTTTTTTATGGAACAACTTATTGCCAAACTCGAAGCAAGGATTAACTGGCTAACAAAGCAGCTAGACAATGCTAACGAAGAAATACAAAAATTGAACGCAAAGAACACCCCTTCCATTGAGTACAGTGCATCGATGGATTTATTGCAACATATGGCAGGTCGCTCAACAGAAGATCAACTGCAGCTTTACATTGAAGACTCACTTGACCTTTTAAACCCAGCGCCCGCCCCTAAGCAAGCAATTAAAGTAGATGCGGCTGAACACCAACTCAACTTTGACTTATTGCACGAGCATGCTGATAGCAGCACCACAACCACGACAACAGAACAGATTGATTACATGACCACACAACAACCTGAGCTTAACGGCTTGCAAGAAGACGACAAACTAGTCGATAACGACACTAGCGTACCAGAAGCAAGTGACAGCACGACTAAGACCGCGACCCTGACGCCAGAGCAAAAGAAGCGTCAAAAAAATCAAAAGAACAATCGCCGTCTTATCAAAATGCTTGAAGACCGTTATCCCAAAGCGTTCGACTGGAATCAACCTAAGCCACTGAAGGTCGGTATAGACAAAGATATGGTACTGGACGATGACTTCAATACCAGCAAGCAAAAACGGGCCCTCGCAGCCTACACGCGCTCAGACAGATATAAGAAGTGCCTTCTATCTGGCCAGCCTCGAGTTGACCTAGAGGGTGTCGCTGTTAACAACGAACCTGCTTTACCCGAATCAATGATTCCTAAAAAAGCAAGGGCCACGCCCACCAGCAGACCTACAACGACTAGCAGACCAGCAAAAGAGAAAACAGCCTCAGCCCAGCCAGCAAGAAGCAGACAAAAGCCTCAAGCTAAAAACGACATCAAACCAAAAGCTAAAAATGTCAAAAGCGCACCGAAGACAGAAGATATTTATGATAATTTGTCTCCAGAAGAGCGCATGAAAGCAAAACTGGAAAAACTATTAAATAAATCCTAAAAAACTATTTACATAGTTAGGCGCGGCATATACTATGTGCCGCGCTGCTGTGGAGGGGTTCCCGAGTGGCCAAAGGGAGCAGATTGTAAATCTGCCACGAAAGTTTCGGTGGTTCGAATCCACCTCCCTCCACCATTAGCGCTTTTCTTTATAGATCAGCATCTTATCTATAAAATCATAATTTCTTTTCTAGAAATCACCAAAGCACTCTCGAACAACTATCTATATTAAAGCAAAAAATCACTCCGAAAACTCACCACCAAAAAAATTACGCACAACTCTTTACCCGACTACAGAAAAACAACACTCCAAACCACAAGCCCTCACACAGCCTCCATATATCCAAAACTAAAAACACCCACTCACACCTTTCGCACACCCAAAACATCCAAATACACCTTCACCAACCCCATAGAAAGCCAACCCCATAGAAGACGATAGACGATAGACGATAGACGATAGACGATAGACGATAGACGATAGACGATAGACGATAGACGATAGACGATAGACGATAGACGATAGACGATAGACGATAGACGATAGACGATAGACGATAGACGATAGACGATAGACGATAGACGATAGACGATAGACGATAGACGATAGACGATAGACGATAGACGATAGACGATTTTAAATTGCTATCTAGAAAAAACAAGGAATAACACGAAGAAAAGGAGAAGTATTTTATGAGAAGAATGGTGGGCCGTACTGGATTCGAACCAGTGACCAATTGATTAAAAGTCAACTGCTCTACCAACTGAGCTAACGGCCCGCTCATAAACTTTGTATTTTATAACGATCTAATGGTCGGAGTAGAGAGATTCGAACTCCCGACATCCTGCTCCCAAAGCAGGCGCGCTACCAGACTGCGCTATACTCCGAAATGGCTCCTCGAACTGGACTCGAACCAGTGACCCAATGATTAACAGTCATTTGCTCTACCAACTGAGCTATCGAGGAATTAATCAGATAATGCAAGGTTTAGCATTGGGATAGTGGTGGGCCGTACTGGATTCGAACCAGTGACCAATTGATTAAAAGTCAACTGCTCTACCAACTGAGCTAACGGCCCGACTATCAGAGTAATGGGGTGGACGATGGGGCTTGAACCCACGACCGCCGGAATCACAATCCGGAGCTCTACCGACTGAGCTACGCCCACCATTACTAGGTGATGATAAAATTAATGGTCGGAGTAGAGAGATTCGAACTCCCGACATCCTGCTCCCAAAGCAGGCGCGCTACCAGACTGCGCTATACTCCGATCTGGCTCCTCGAACTGGACTCGAACCAGTGACCCAATGATTAACAGTCATTTGCTCTACCAACTGAGCTATCGAGGAACTAATTTTATCTTGTTCGCAACAACTTTCCTAATTAGGAAGCTGGCGGAGGAGGAGAGATTCGAACTCTCGGTAGGCTATTAACCTACGCCAGTTTTCAAGACTGGTGCATTAAACCGCTCTGCCACCCCTCCGTTGCGAGCGAGGTGTATAATACTGATTTGAGATTTCAGTGCAATGTTTTTTTGAAAAAAACTTAACTTTTTTCACTTACATAGCCTTGGTCAGGCGCAGAACGAATCCAAACATTAGAATACCAGTAATAATGCTTACCCGAATTATCCGGCATAGTGCAGTTGATTCGACCACGACCAACGCCGAAAGGCTTACTCGCTGTGGCGATCACCTCTTTTTCAGACACCCAATCTAATGACGCTTTACCCTGTCCTGCCACGTAACACACCAAGTCTTTGGTGCGATATTTGCCCTCTTTAAACGTTAAGCCAATAGACACAGGTTTGTCTGTCGCAAAATCACCGCCTGTTACCTCTGCAAGCAAAGGCATTGGCTTCGCATTTAGCTTAGTTTTTAGCGTAGATAATTTTGCATACGCTCCCGAAGCAGGAAAACGGGGTAGGTTTTCAAAATCAGAGTCCGCGCTCACCACACCAGATTGCTGCCCAAACGCCATTACGCCTCTTTCTTCCATCATGGTTCGAATCGTACGATTAGATTCACCATAGGGATAAGCCAGCATTTTAGGTGAATGTCCTAGATTTTTAATGAGCAGCGCTTCAGCCGTGTCCACTTCTTTTCTCATTCGTGACAACCAAGCCTCGTCAGACTCACCTTCTTCTTTGCGCAACATATAAGGATGGCGAATAGTATGGTTCGCAAACACGCCACCAGACACTTCCATCTCTTTCATTTGTTCCCATGTTAAAAAACTACGACTTTTGCGTTCAACAGGTTCAGTATTAATGAACACAGTAAAAGGAAAGTTCCTTTCTTTTAAGATAGGAAAGCCTGCTTGATAAATACTACGATAGGCATCATCAAAGGAAATCGCGACGGCTTTTTCAGGTAATGCCTTATGGGCTTTTAAATCATCCAATGCAGAACGCAGATCAACCACCTGAAAACCAGCGTTTTTCAAATAGTCCATGTGCTCAGTAAATTGCTCTGGCGTAACAGAAGTCGATTTAGGTGAACTGACACTAACATGGTGATACTGAAGAACAGGTAAATAATCCTGAGCTTGAACCGCCAGACTGGCGCTCATTGCACCAAACAAGATGCCGTAGTGAAACTTTGACAACATGCCTTTTCCTTATTGGTTAATACTTGTCCTCATTCTACGCGACGAATAGACAGGATGACCAGTGCAGCAACCAACGATAGACACAAACTGTTATGGCCATATTGCTACGCCACTGCATCTACTTTTATTCAAGCCTCAGCCCTACACTCATTGAACACATATCACTCATTATCAACATTAAGAATAGGTAAATCAGGAATAACCGCATGAGCAGAGCTGAATTTCACACGCAACTCGACACACAACTACAAACGCTTAAACAACAAGGCCTCTACAAACAAGAGCGCCCTCTTATTACACCTCAAGCCAGTCAAATTACGACAGCAGACAATCGCCCGTTAATCAACTTATGTGCAAACAATTATCTTGGGCTAGCGAATGACAGCGAAGTAACAACAGCGGCACATAAAGCACTAGACGATTATGGCTATGGTATGGCCTCTGTCCGTTTTATTTGCGGCACTCAAAGTATTCACACCGAGCTGGAAAAAAGCCTCAGTAACTTCCTACAGATGGAAGACACCATCCTGTACTCATCTTGCTTTGATGCCAATACCGGACTGTTTGAAACACTCCTAGGAAAAGAAGATGCGATTATCAGTGACGCACTGAACCACGCCAGCATCATTGACGGTATTCGCTTATGCAAAGCAAAGCGCTATCGCTATGCTAACAATGACATGAAAGAGCTCGAGGCAAATCTTCAACAGGCCGACAAAGAGGGGGCTAAAACCAAGCTCATCGTCACTGATGGTGTTTTTTCCATGGACGGCATTATTGCGGATCTAAAATCCATCTGCGACCTTGCGGACAAATACGATGCGCTGGTCATGGTAGATGACTCCCACGCAGTTGGTTTCTTAGGTGAGAATGGCCGTGGAAGCCATGAATATTGTGGCGTACTAGGCCGAATCGACATTATTACTGGTACATTAGGAAAAGCCCTTGGGGGCGCATCAGGGGGCTATACCAGTGCCTCTAAAAACATCGTTGATTGGTTGCGTCAACGCTCTCGCCCCTATTTGTTTTCTAATTCCTTGGCGCCTGTTATTACCGCCACCAGCATAAAAATTCTTGAATCACTTCAAAAAGGGGATGCAGCTCGTCAGCAGCTAAAAAACAACAGCCAATATTTTCGTACCAAGATGAGTGACTTAGGCTTTAACCTAGTACCTGGTGACCACCCAATCATTCCCGTTATATTAGGAGACGCAACACTCGCTCAAGAGATGGCAAATGCGCTATATATAGAAGAGATTTTTGTCACCGGATTTGCTTATCCCGTTGTGCCGATGGGAAAAGCTAGAATTCGAACACAAATGTCAGCTTCACTAACAACGGAACAACTCGATCAAGCCATTACTGCTTTTGCGAAAGTCGGTCGCAAAATGGGTATTATTGAAGGAATAAAATAATGAAAACGCTTGCTAAGCTTCATGCCGAAAAAGGCATTTGGATGACAGAAGTAGCCCAACCAGAATGCGGCCACAATGATGTTGTTATCAAAATACGCAAAACCGCTATTTGCGGAACAGACATGCATATTTATCATTGGGACGACTGGGCACAAAATACCATCCCTGTACCCATGACCGTCGGTCATGAGTTTGTTGGTGAAATCACCGAGATTGGCCCAGAAGTATCAGGGTTCAAAATCGGCGATCGCGTCTCAGGCGAAGGCCATATTACCTGTGGCCACTGTCGAAACTGTCGTGCAGGACGTCGCCACCTTTGCCGTAAAACATTGGGCGTTGGCGTGAACCGTACTGGCGCGTTTGCCGAATATTTAGTCATTCCCGCCAGCAATGCCTACAAAATTCCTGACAACATCAGTGATGAAATGGCGGCAATCTTCGACCCGTTTGGAAATGCGACTCATACCGCCCTATCTTTTGATTTGATCGGTGAAGATGTCTTAATCACCGGCGCAGGCCCCATTGGCGCCATGGCCGCCGCCATTGCAAAGCATGTTGGTGCTCGCAATGTGGTGATTACCGATGTAAATGATTTTCGCCTAGAGCTTGCGAAAAAAATGGGCGCCACTCGAACGGTAAACGTTAGCAAAGAATCTTTGAAAGACGTCATGAATGAAATAGGAATGCACGAAGGCTTTGATGTTGGATTGGAAATGTCCGGCAATGATCAAGCATTTCGCTCTATGTTAGAAAATATGAATCATGGCGGAAAAATTGCCATGCTCGGCATTCCAGCAAAAGACACGCTCATAGATTGGAACCAAGTCATTTTTAAAGGCCTGATCATTAAAGGTATCTATGGACGTGAAATGTACGAAACTTGGTACAAAATGGTCGCTATGTTGCAATCTGGTTTAGACATCAGCCCCATTATTACGCACCGCTTTAATGTGGACGAATTCCAAAAAGGCTTTGAGACTATGGCGTCAGGCCAATCTGGCAAAGTGATCTTGGATTGGAATTAAATCCGCTAGGTTATTGCGCCTAGAAGATGATCGCGTTAGCGTAATTCTTTTAGACGCAAACAGAGCAAGAACATGTTAGAAATTGGTACTCAAACACACCCGCTCCCCCATCAAGACGCACTCTATGTGTTGCTACATCGTAATCAAGTACTGGTTGAACAAGACAATCTTTTTTTAATACCTTTCACACACTTTCAGCCAAACTCGAAAATGAGCGCCATTTACTGTGGACAGTGGCAGGGCCAAGATGTCTTTGTTTGCCGTTTTGAATCCGTACCAAAAGGCTTTTCGGAAATAGGCCTAAGAGAACTGCTCTTCTTACAAGATCAGGACCATTACCTTCTATTAAGTCGCGCTCATCAATTATCAACGTGGGACAGAGACCATCAATTTTGTGGACGATGCGGAACACCCATGCAAGAAAAACACATAGCGGAACACACTAAGATTTGCCCGACGTGCAATTTGCGTCATTACCCACGAATTTCGCCTTGCATCATTGTATCAATCTGTAAAGACGACCATATTTTACTGGCCCGTGGACTGCACGCACCCAAAGGTAAATTCAGTAATATTGCGGGGTTTGTCGAAGCGGGTGAAACATTAGAGCAAGCTGTGGCACGTGAAGTGCGCGAAGAAGTAGGACTTGAAATCACCAACATTCGCTATGTAGACAGTCAACCTTGGTCTTTTCCTCATCAACTTATGGTCGGCTTTTTTGCGGATTACGTTGCTGGTGAAATCACTCCCGCGCCAGGAGAAATTGATGAGGCAGATTGGTACCACATCGACAACTTACCTCACATACCCAACAGCGCGACCATTTCAGGACAACTAATCACGCATCATATTGCGCATATTAACAATAAAAAATAGTTCATAAATAAAGCAGCAGTAAGTAAGTAAATACTTACCGCTGCTTGCCATATTATTGTCATAATTAGCCGTTACTGTAGCCGCACTCATTTTATCCCTCCGGAGAAAAACCATGCGTTTACCCATTGCGTTACCTTTATGTGCCACCGTGGCATTACTTGGTGGCTGCGCCACGTCTAATAATGAACAAGCTGGCGCCACGACTTCCATCGAATTAAGTTTCCTCGGTCGTTATGAGTCAGGCATTTTTGATGGCAGCGCGGCAGAAATAGTGGCATACGATGCTAAAACGCAAGAAACCTTTGTAATAAACGCCAATTCGGGCAAAGTCGATGTGCTGTCCATGAGCAATCCCACTGCACCATACAAAATCAAAACGCTTGATGTCAGTGCAGACGTGGCCGCGTTAACCGGTTTATCCCTTGGCGCTGCCAATAGCGTTAGTGTCCATAGCGGCATCATGGCCGCTGCCATTGAAGCCAAGCCAAAACAATACATGGGCTATATCGCTTTTTATAACATCAATGACCATGCCTTTATCACTGCCGTAAAAGTCGGCGCACTACCAGACATGGTGACCTTCTCGCACGATGGCAAACAGGTGATTGTTGCCAACGAAGGCGAGCCTAATGATGAATACACCGTCGACCCAGAAGGCAGCGTAAGCATCATTACCTTACCCAATGACATCACGACATTAACGCAAAGCGATGTCACTCAAGTGACGTTTCGTGATTTCAACAACGGCGGTTCTCGCGCGTCAGAACGACCTGACGGACTGCGTATTTTCGGCCCTAATGCCAGTGTTGCTCAAGACTTAGAGCCAGAATATGTCACGGTTTCTAAAGACAACCGCTATGCCTTTGTGTCATTGCAAGAAAACAACGGTATCGCCAAAATCGATCTGATGAAAAAGTCGGTATCCACTATTTGGGCATTAGGCACAAAAGACTATAACCAAACGGGCAACGAACTAGACGTCAGCGACAAGGATAAAACCATTCAACTGCAAAACTGGCCAGTATTAGGGCTATACCAACCTGACACCATCGCCTCTTACACCGTATCAGGTAAAACCTACTTAGTAACAGCAAACGAAGGCGATTCAAGAGACTACAAAGGCTTCAGCGAGGAATACCGTGTGAAAGAGCTAGCCGACGAGCTAAACAGCCGTCTCGCCCTAACCAGTCCGCTAAAACACGAGATCGAAGGCAAACTAGACGATCCGAAAAACCTTGGTCGCATGAAATTTACCAGTACGCTAGGCGCGCAAGATTGCAAACTCACAAAAGGCACACCGAATAACTGTACCTACACACAACTGTATGGCTACGGTGCGCGTTCTTTTTCCATTTGGAGCGGCGACACTGGCGAGCAAGTATTTGATAGTGGCAGTGATTTCGAACGCATTACCGCAAAAGCATTGGGCGAAAAAGGCTTCAATGCTTCAAACGACTCAAACAAAACAGATGCACGCAGTGATGACAAAGGACCAGAGCCTGAAGCCTTAACCGTAGGTCAAATCGACGGTCGCACTTACGCTTTTATCGGCCTTGAACGCGTGGGCGGTATCATGGTGTATGACATTACCGTACCCAAGAAAAGTCAGTTTATTCAGTATTTAACCAGCCGAGATTTCGACGCCAAAGTAGATACCTCTGCAGCAGGCGACCTTGGGCCTGAAGGCATGGCTTTTGTTTCAAAAGAAGACAGCCCAAGCGGGCAGGCATTATTGATTGTTGGCAATGAAGTAAGCGGAACCACCTCCGTTTATGGCATTTCACCCAGTAAATAAAAAATCTTGAACTCAGTATTTCAGCCCCCTTTTTGGGGGCGTTTTACGTTTAATATAAGCCGAAATTCTACTAGGGATTTCATCTTACTGTCTCTATACTAGCCAGCAAATTGAATTCGCTTTCATCGCTTATTCACCCCCCTAAAATGACACTGGGAACAACGTGGAAGAATTACTTCGCTCAATTGAAAAAAAAGTGAGACCATTAATTGGCTTAGGGAAAGTCGCCGACTACATACCGGCGCTTGCAAACATTGACCCCAATCAATTCGGCATTGCCATCTACAGTAATGACGGAAAGCTTTACCACACAGGTCAAGCCAAGAAGAACTTCTCCATTCAAAGTATCTCAAAAATCTTTAGCTTAACCCTTGCCATGAAACATTATGGTGAAGATATGTGGGAGAGAGTCGGTAGAGAGCCATCTGGCAATCCCTTCAACTCACTGGTGCAGTTAGAGTATGAGAAGGGCATTCCACGTAACCCCTTCATTAATGCGGGCGCACTTGTCGTCAGCGATATGAACCATTCACGCTTTGCATCTCCACATTACGCTATGCGAGAATTTATTCGCCGCCTAGCAGGAAATTCTAAATTACGTTCCGATAAAGTCGTTTCCAACTCAGAGTACGAGTTTCGCGCACGCAACGCGTCTATGGCGTATTTGATGCAAGCATTCGGTAATTTCGAAAACGATGTAGAAGCAGTATTGCACAACTACTTTGATAACTGCGCCATGCGCATGAACTGCATTGATCTTGCGAAAGCCTTTAGCTTTTTAGCCAATAAGGGCTACTCACACCATTCTGGTGAACAAGTACTCACTCGCCGTGAAACCACTCAAGTCAATGGTTTACTCGCCACCAGCGGGCTCTATGACGAAGCAGGAAATTTTGCCTATCGTGTGGGTTTGCCGGGAAAGAGTGGCGTTGGCGGTGGCATTATAGCCATAGTACCAAATCGATTTTCTATCTGTGTTTGGTCACCAGAGCTGAATGAATCAGGCAATTCATTAGCGGGAATGGCCGCACTGGAAGCGCTATCCGAAAGCAACGGTTGGTCCGTATTTGGCTAGTGAGCAGATTTCATATTCAGAGACTAAAAAGGCCTCATGAGAGGCCTTTTTCATTTATTAACTAAAATAGTTCTAATCGGTGATCACTTTATAGCAAGGCACATACTCGCTACCAGGAAGCTTCATTCGTTGTTGAAGTACAAAAGCTTGCAACAAGGCATCTAGTTTAGTCAACAGGGCTTTATCGCCATGAATCTCGAACGGGCCAAACTCTTTAATATACGCTACGCCTTGCGCTTTCACGTTACCCGCTACGATAGACGAAAACGCACGACGTAAATCTGCTGCCAATAGATGCGTTTCTTGATTAAAAGTTAGATTCAACTCACGCACTTTTGCATGCGTTGGCTCAAATGGATGCTGAAATTCTTCTGGGATATGCAGTTTCCAGTTGTAATAAAATGCATCTTGATGCGCTTTACGATACTGACGTACCTCCTCCATTCCCTGCTTCATAACCCGAGCAACTTCCACTTCATCTTCAATTACAATACGATACTTATTCTGCGCTTCAGCGCCCAATACATCACCGATAAACGCATGAATCTGTTCGAAGTAATCAGCGCTTTCTTTTGGCCCTGTAAACACCAAAGGAAAAGGCACATCCGCATTTTTAGGGTGCAAAAGAATGCCCAAAATATAGAGAATTTCCTCAGCAGTTCCGGCACCACCTGGGAAAACAACAATGCCATGTCCAGCACGCACAAACGCTTCAAGACGTTTTTCGATGTCTGGCATGATGACTAACTGATTCACAATGGGGTTTGGCGACTCGGCGGCAATAATGCCAGGTTCGGTTAACCCAAGATAAACACCATTCTTAATCCGCTGTTTGGCGTGAGCAATCGCAGCGCCTTTCATCGGCCCCTTCATAGCCCCTGGTCCACAGCCAGTACAGATATTCAATTCACGTAATCCAAGCTCATGACCAACACGTTTAGTGTAATCGTACTCATGGCGAGCGATAGAATGGCCGCCCCAGCACACAATCATGTCTGGATTTTGAATGCGACGAAACACATCCGCATTGCGTAATAATTCAAACACCACATTGGTCAACTTGGTTGAGCTGGCATTCTCTAAGCCACTCGCAAGACTGTATTCATGTTGTGTAAAAATAATGTCTCGCAATACGCTAAACAGCATTTCGCGGACGCTGCTAATCATCTTGCCATCAACAAAGGCACTGCCCGGGGCATTTTTCAACTGCAACTTAACACCGCGCTCTTGTTGCACAATGCGGATTTCAAAATCGTTAAACTCGTCCATGGCCTCCTGCGGATCATCGGAATCACTACCGCAATTCAAAATCGCCAAAGCACAACGATGGAACAAATCGTGAAACGGTCCAGACTCTTCTGACAAACGAGCCATTTCATCTTGCGATAACATCTCTAACGCACCTTTTGGTGCGACTAACGCGTCAATGCGATCTTCATACTGCATGACCGCCCTCCTCTATTTTCATTTTATTAGTGTCATCCAAATATATTGGTTACGTATGATCCTTTTATCAAGCTTTAACGAAAAACTTAGCAAAAATAGTCACAATGAAATCAATTATTTAGAACTTTCCTTAGAACGTAACCGCTGATAATAAAACGATTTCATTTCAATTAGACGACTGTACGTACGGCGAAACTCAAACAATAAAGACCCATTCAAATACAAACTTTCCAAAGGCAAAGCGGCGTTTAACAACAATACAACTTGATGGTCATAACACTCGTCTACCAAGCTAATGAATCGGCGAACGGCGTCATCGTTTATACCTAACGACACCGCTCGTTCACCGGTTTGCCCAGAACCAATCGCACCGTCTTCTGTGCCTCGCGCTTTAATGTGTTCGAACGGTTCGCTGCTTAGCTCAGGAATTCCCGTTAACATAATATAAGGGTAACGCTGGGCTAACTCTATGTAGTCCAACGCCGAACGAGGTCCACCACACAGAGCATAAAAATCAAACCATGCCATATTGTCTGAGACCTGAATCACATCAATAGCACGACGACAAACGGATAAAGGCAGCGAAAACACCTCACCTTTTGATAATTGATCAAACAACACCACCATATCCTGTTCATCTTGAACAAAGTATATGGCATTAAACCCTGTATGACGCAGCCGATGATCCTGATCACCACCAAGGTGAAGCTCACTTAAATTGGCTTGTAGTTGTGCAATCGCAGGGGCAAAGCGCGCTTTTTGCAACTGACTCTGAAAAAGGTTCTCAATTGCTATATTAGACGTCGCCACCAGCACCACACCTTCTTCAAACAAAGCGTCGGTTAAACCACCCAACAGCATGGCGTCACCGATGTCTGAAACAAAAAATTCATCAAAACACAACACGCTGCATTCTGACGCCAAGCGCGTCGCAATGCCTTTTAAAGGATTTTTTTGCCCAAAAGCCAGATTCAATTCACGATGCAAACGCGCCATAAAATGATGAAAATGCAGCCGTAGGCCCACACCTTGCGGTAAACACTCATAAAATAAATCCATCAAAAACGTCTTACCGCGACCCACATCACCCCACATATAAACGCCTTTAATTTGCGTCCGTGGCTTTTCGCTGGGTCTATTCGTACTTTGTTGAATCAACTGCTGAAAAACACGTTCTAGCTCAAGTAACGCGGGTTGCTGGCGTTCATCATACGTCACCTCGTGACGATCTAACCGAGCTTGATACACTTGTAAAGGAGAAGACATAAAATAATCGTAACTTAAAAAAAGAGGCAGCTTGCTCCGCTTGAAATAACCATCCTCAAACGGGGCAAAAGAAAACGTTACACCATTGCGGTACGAAGCCGCGCAATAGGACGATCATCAATGAAGACATGAAGCAACGCGGTAATCAGCGCGATAATACAAGCAGCCCACCAGACAACATCGTACGAGCCTGTTTGGTCGTAAAGATAACCACCTAACCAAACACCGCTAAACGACCCTAGCTGATGACCTAGAAAAACAATACCGTACAGTAACCCCATATAACGCAGACCAAACATTTGCGCCACGATGCCAGAGGTTGGCGGCACGGTCGCTAACCAAAGCAATCCAGTCACAATTGAAAATGCGTACACAGAATAAGTGGTCATGGGGAAATACATAAATGCCGCAATAGACAGCGCTCTTAATGCGTAAATAATGGCGAGCAATTTTTTCTTCGAATACTTTCCAGACCAAGATCCCGACAACAAACAGCCGAAAATATTAAACAGTCCAATCAAAGACAAACTCGCCACCGCAACTTCCGACGAAAAACCTTGATCAGACAAAAAAGGCGGCATGTGAACCGTGATAAAGGCCAACTGAAAGCCACAAACAAAGAAACCGATCACTAACAACCAATAATGAGAGTAAGCGCTGGCTTCTTGCAACGCTTCTTTCATGGTTTGTGACACGCTTTGAACGGCGTTGCCCGACACGTCATTAGACTGGCGAAATGGACTAGACAGCAACACCATCATCAAGGCACATAACGCCATCAACATCAGCGCTGTGCTCCACCCGTAAGCGGAAATAAAGCCTTGAGCAACCGGAATCACTAAAAGCTGTCCCGCCGAACCTGCCGCACTGCCTAAACCTAAAGCAAAAGAGCGCTTCTCTGGAGACACCATACGCGCCATAGCAGGCAAAACAACGCCGAAGCCCGTCGCCGATATCCCCATGCCCATTAGGAAACCGGCGCCCATATTTAAGCCGAACACACCGTCTGCCGTGGCCGTCACATACAAGCCTAACGCGTATAACACCGCGCCAATCCAAATGGTTTTTAGCGTACCAAAGCGATCGGCAAACGCGCCAGCAATTGGTTGAGACAACCCCCACCATAGATTCTGCAACGCCAAAGCGAACGCGAATACCTCACGACCGTAACCAAATTGGTTTGAAATGGGCGCCATAAAAAAGCCCATCGACGAGCGCAAACCAAAGTTTAGCGCCAGAAGAAGGCAAACAAGAGCAATCGAAATGCTGAGCAATTTAACAGGACGCGACATGAATGTTTCCCTAACAAAGCCAAACCGTGAAAAAACATTCCGTCATCATATTCATGCCTTGTTCATAAGTCGAGCAGGATAACCGCTTACATCGTCATGAAAGCACCGCCTTTAGTGATCGATTTTTGATACGCAGCTTGCGCCTCGACTTGCTTAATAAAGCGTGCAATATTCGGAAACTCAGACAAATCCATACGCGTACTAGATGCTTGCAGTGGAAAACTCATTTGAATATCGGCGGCGGTTAATTCCTCGCCAACAAACCAAGTATGCTCACCCAGCGTTTTTTCAATAAACTGCATTTGTGGCTTAATGCGCGGCATGATGAATTTCTCTTGAACCTTATCCGTTAAGGCTTTGGCAATCGGCTTAACAAAAAAGGGCATTGGATTTTTAGGCACCTTCATCATCACTAACTTCATCACCAATAACGGCATCAAAGAGCCTTCAGCAAAATGCAGCCAGTAACGATAATCCAGCAAGGGCTGTCCTTCGGTTGGTCTTAATCGTTTCTCTGTATCATATTGATCTAAAAGGTATTCAATAATAGCGCCGGACTCAGCAACGGTTATATCACCGTCGGTGATCACTGGGGCTTTGCCTAGCGGGTGTATCTTTTTAAGGGACTCTGGCGCTGAAGCAGAATCTGGGTCACGTTTGTATTCAACCATGTCATAATCCAAACCAAGCTCTTCTAATAACCATAAAATACGCTGAGACCGAGAATTGTCTAAATGATGTACGGTAATCATATAACCTCCTTATTGCTTTATCGAAAATGGGTTAACGCTGTGAACGTTTCACAACACAGTTTATACGACGTATTGCGGAAACAAGATGACAAACAAAGAATAAACCTACAATAAAGCCAACCACAACAGCCTATGCTGCTATTTCTTAACCCCGCCAACTATTCATTAAGACAAAGCTCGGCCATCGAATCTAGACGGCTTTAAGCCTCGGCAGCCTTGCTATGCCAACCTTACAAACCGCTCGTGCTACAAAGCAAAAAAAGGCGAACCCGTTTACTGGTTCGCCTAAAGCGGTTGTTACTTTTATCAATTCGAGTAATCAGTGGCGATCACTCAGCCATGTTGGTAATAGCCGTATTCGTTTTCGTATTCTTCGTAGATGTCGCGGGGCATTTTCTTCTGCAGTTTCATCTTATGGAAAGCCGCTTTTAATCGTGTGGCCTTGTGTTGTAATCGCTCAATACGTCGTGTCACGGTTTGACTCGTGCGACTAGCCGCGCTGTCTATTGCAGCATACATATCGGCCTGTTGTTCGCTGATTACCACTTCTTTTTGGCCATTGAGTTTGACCAAAACTTGGCAGTGTTTGTCTTCACCGCCTTTCGGACCGTTCACGTCAGTCAACGTGACCGTCACTCGTTCAATATTGTCATAACGGGAATTCAATGCAAAATTAAGACGACGTTTCACATAAGCTTTAAGGCTTTTAGTAAGAGCTAGACGACGTGCTTGTACTTGGATTCTCATCTTGTTCTCCTTTCACTCATGAATGAGTAAGTTATGTTTGAAGCTTCAACTTACTCACAAAAACCCATAAGATATAATCGAATTATTTATGTAAACACTCAGTTTTTTTCGAAGTATTGGTGAAATATGATCAATTTCAAACATTTACATTATTTTTGGATGGTGGCTAAACAAGGCAGCATTACAAAAGCCAGTGAACATTTGCACATTACACCGCAAACCATCAGTGGACAGATCAGCTTATTGGAGGAACAACTGGGTAAAGACCTGTTTAATAAGGTGGGTCGCAACCTCGCATTGACCGATACAGGTCATATGGTACTGAGCTATGCGGATGAAATATTTTCCTTAGGCAGTGAGTTGGAACAATCCGTGCGTATAGCATCAACAGATAGAACTCAATTACTGCGTGTCGGCATTGCGGATTCAATACCAAAATCCATTGCTTATCGCTTACTGGCTCCAGCTATGGCGCTAGATGTTCCAATACGTTTTGTCTGTAAAGAAAACAGTCTGGAAAGCTTATTAGGCGAATTGGCGTTGCATAAATTGGATCTTATTATCGCCGATGGTCCGATTCCGCCACATTTGGGTGTGCGTGGCTTTAATCACTTTCTGGGTGAATGTGGTACGTCTTTTATGGCTGCACCAAATCTAGTTGAACAAGGTAAAGCGGATTTCCCAAGGAGCCTAATCGGCTTGCCTTTTTTGATTCCGAGTGATCAATCTTTAATACAAATTCAACTCTTACAATGGCTAGAAAAACACCATATTCATCCGAAAATCATGGGCGAATTTGACGACCGAGCATTAATGAAAACTTTTGGTCAAGCTGGCACCGGTGTGTTTATCGTGCCATCGGCCATTGCTAGTGAAGTGGCGACGCAGTTTCAAGTTGAGGTCATCGGCAGCACCGAAGAAATACGCGAGCAGTTCTTCGCCATTGCCACCGAGCAACGCCTGTCAAATCCAGCCATTGTTGCCATTACTGACGCGGCGAAAGGCTGGTTAAAACATAACTAGAAAAGCATAAATAATAACGTTTTACAGACTCTCTTTTACGCCTTGTTTAGCTAGCGCCATCAGATCAGACGGTTTCATTTGCCAAACCAATTTAAACCCTTTTGCGCCTAAATAAAGAAACAACACTGGGATAAGTACAGTATTGAAGGCAAACAACGCCAGCAAGGTGAGAAAGTCGTTTACCAAGCCATTCAGTGTTTCCACGTAATGGCTTATTTTGTCTTTGAAATGACCAAGGCCAAAAGCACTTTGTTTAATAGATGAGAAAAAGCTTTGGTCTTCTACTGTGAAATTGTCTAGGTCACCAATGGATTGCTGTAAGGCGTTGATCTTGTTTTGAGAGGCCTTGATTTGTTGTTCAGTACGTTGGCGTTCATTCATTAAAAGGCTTTGCTGTATTCGTAAATCAGCAAGTATTTCATCATTATTGAACAGTATATCCAAGGTAGACAAGGTCTCTTTACGCCCTGATATTTGGCGATTGAGAGAATCATTTTGAGTGCTCAAATCCACCAAGCGTTCATCATGGCCCGATAATGTTTGCTGCTGTTCATTCTGTTTGATTTGTAACGCCTGTTTGTCTTTATCAAGGGATTGTTTGAGATCAGCCGCTACGCCTAATCCCGTTGTCACCTCGTTCATATCCTTAGAGTGCACTTGAATTTTATCCATGGTCTGCGTCTTTTCATCATTCAAAAACGACGCATCAACCAACGCAGACAACAAAACCACCAGTACCAATAAAAACTTTGCACCTACTGCGGTGACAAAGATTTTATAAGCCACTTCGGTAAAACGACTTCTCACCCAATACAAGTAACCAAACAACAAACCAGACAGAGTCACAAAGGCTTTGAAATACACAGTAGAAATGATTTTCAGCAGAATGCTTTGGAAAATAAGCGACGACACCGCGACTTTCATTACATCGGAAAAATCTTCGATCATGTCGTTAAAAGGATCTAATAACTCACCGATAGTAACCGAACTGACAAACACACTGATTTGAATACTTTGTAATACAGACACCGTGGCATTGAACAATTTGGCCAAGCCAAATGCGCTTAACGCCTGCACCAAAGATGAGGAGACATAATCAGACGCCTTGGCATCTAATAAGCCCCACCAAGAAAAGACAATCACCAACACAATGGCAACGTAATAACCGTTAAATTTGCTTAGTCGCTTAATCACTTTTCGCCCTCATCTTTCGTACCTCCATTTATACCAGCTAACAAGATTGGATAGTGAATAAAGACAAACACTGGATTAGAAAAAAAAGAGTGGATAGTAAGAGTAAAGGATAAAATTTTGTAAATAAATGGTGCGCCCGAGAGGATTCGAACCTCCGACCTTCGCCTCCGGAGGGCGACGCTCTATCCAGCTGAGCTACGGGCGCATTATGATTGTGTGGTGCTCATTCTGTTGCAAGGTGCAAACAAGGCCATCACAAATTGGTGTACGTATTCTAAAGGAAATCACTCAGGATTCCAGTGCTTAAAGCAATAAAGAACAGATATACGCTGTTTTTTATTGCTTTGGTATCACTCTGCTTTTCTCGCGAGCTATTTATACTGCAAACCACTCGCTCATGGAAAAAATTAGCCTATCTTATGCAATTCAGTCACATCAAATTCAGCAATAACGTCTTTGGTCACGTCTAAAAACGTCTTGATATGATCCGTTTTCATATGGTCTTGCCACACATCGTAGTCGGTCCAGCGTTCGAAGTAGACGAACGCTTCCGGAGTCTTGTTATTTTGGTGAAGGTCATATTGCAAACAACCCACTTCCGCGCGGGTTGGCACCAATAAAGCTTCTAGAGCGGCTTTTAAGGCTGCACTTTTGCCAGAGTGCGCGCGAATGTTGGCGACGAGTACGAGTTCAATGGTCATGTTGGTTTCCTTGTCTAATTAACGTGTTACAAAAAAATAAAGTAAAGGTGAGGTACAACGCTAAACAAAAAAATACGCGAGTAGATTCAGGCCTTTGTGTTTAAATAACGGTATCGTTTTTGACTCTCAATCACTAAGGATTCATTGTGACTGTTTCTATCCCGCCTTTCATTAAACATTTTAGTATTTTTGGTGGCGTTTGTTTTGCCCTAGGACTTTCTTCGCTGGCTGGTGCAGCGCGCTCTGGTGAACAAGTTTTTAATGCTTCTTGCATTGCTTGCCACATGAGTGGTGTGGCAGGGGCACCGAAAATTGGTGACCATGCTGCCTGGCAACCGAGAATAGAAAAAGGCATAGACACGCTGTTAAAAGACGCCATCAGCGGCATAAAGGCCATGCCGCCACGAGGTTTGTGTTTTGATTGCAGTGATGATGAGTTAAAACTCGCTATTGAATACATGATAGACAACAGCAAAGACTAGGGTTTTCAGCGTTGTACGCTAGCCGTTTAACATGGCTTTTAATGCCGACAATGATGCCTGACCACGTTCTTTTTTAGCGCTCTCCCCTTCGTCGCCGCGACCTTCCCAAACCAAATCTTCTTCTGGCAGTTCATCAAGGAACCGGCTTGGTAAACAGTCAATTTCTTCACCGTATTGTCGGCGCTTCGCGGCCATGGTGATGCATAAGGTTTTTTTCGCCCGTGTTATGCCAACGTAAGCCAAACGACGCTCTTCTTCTATGTCGTCGTTTTCTATACTGTTCCTGTGGGGCAAAAGTTCTTCTTCACAGCCGATCAAGAAAACATGCGGGTATTCCAGACCTTTGGAAGCATGAAGCGTTAACAACTGTACTTTATCTTCGTCTTCCTCTTCTTCTTGACGCTCTAGCATATCAATCAATAACAGCTTGCTAATCGCCTGATCCAAGCCCGCGGTTTCGTCTTCTTCCCACGCCGATTCCATCATGCGTTGAATAGAATCCAGTAAGAAGCGCACGTTTTCGATGCGACGATCGCCCGCTTTAGACGAAGACGTTTGTTCCTGAATCCAGCCGTAATAGTCCATGTCATGAATCATTTGCTCAATCACAGGAACAGGCGACGCCCCTTCTAGACGTTTACGTAAGGTAGACATCCAACTCTCGAAGTCTTGCAGACTTTTCAGCGAGCGCCCTGTAATGGTTTCTTCTAGCTCTTTGTAACCCGACGCTTCAAACAAGCTCACACCGCGTTCAGTGGCAAGATTACCGACTTTTTCTAAGGTCGCAGGGCCGATTTCTCGTCGTGGTAAATTCACTACTCTCAGAAAAGCATTATCATCTGACGGGTTTACTAACAGACGTAAATACCCCATCAAATCTTTGATTTCTGCGCGGGAGAAGAAAGACGTGCCACCGTTCATTTTGTAAGGGATTCGGTAGGCTTGCAGTTTAATTTCCAATAAACGCGCTTGGTGATTGCCTCGATATAAAATGGCAAAATCTCGATACGGGATCTCATAACGCAAATGACGAGATTGTATTTCAGCCGCCACACGTTCCGATTCTGAATCTTCGTTTCGAGTGACCATTACGCGGATCGGGTCGCCTATTTCATGGTCACTCCACAAGGCTTTGTCATGAATATGAGGGTTGTTTGCTATTAACGTATTAGCGGCTTTTAAGATGGTCTTAGTCGAGCGATAATTTTGCTCTAGCTTGACCAGTTTTAAGTTTGGATAATCGACCGACAAGCGCTCTAGGTTTTCAGGACGCGCACCTCGCCATGCGTAGATGGATTGGTCATCGTCGCCCACTAAGGTAAAGCAACGTCGATAACCGGCTAATAAACGAATCAATTCATATTGACTGCCGTTGGTGTCTTGGCACTCATCCACCAGTAAATAGCGGACTTTTTTCTGCCAACGATCACGCAACCCTTCATCTGCCATTAACAAGCTGACGGGAAGCAAAATAAGGTCATCAAAATCCACCGCATTATAAGCGCGCAAATAACGCTGATATTGCGCGTAAACTTGCGCCGCCAACAAAAACTCTTCGGTATCGGCGTTGGTCATGGCTTCTTGCGGTGTTGTTAAGTCGTTTTTCCAATTGGACACTGTGTTCTGACAATAGGCCGCAGAGTCCGTTTGACCATTAAATTCTTTGTTCAGAATTTCTTTGATCAAGCTGAGGGAGTCTTGGGAATCAAATAGAGTGAAGCCTTCTTTCAAACCCGCTCGGCGGAACTCTTTGCGTAGAATGCGTAAGCCTAAATTATGAAAAGTAGAAATGCTTAAGCCTCGGCTTTCTTGTTTAGAAAGCATACCAACAACACGCTCTTTCATCTCGCGGGCGGCTTTATTCGTAAAGGTTACCGCGATGATGCTGTTCGCTTTATACCCACACGTTTGAATCAAATACGCGATTTTCGTCGTGATCACGCTGGTTTTTCCTGACCCTGCTCCAGCCAATACCAGTAATGGTCCATCAATATTTTTGACCGCATCAAGTTGGCGCTCGTTTAGATTTCTCAAACGTTGGGATATGGAAGGAAGGGACTCACTCATGGAAAAACTCTGGCTTGTGCGGCGGTTAAAAATCAGTACTAAGTGTACCCGACATTGCATCGACTCGCACTGACATAACCGTTCGAACAGACACAAAAAAGGGACACTAAAATGGCGTCCCTTTTATTATTGATTGCTTACACGCTTATTTAGAGGTGTCTTCGCTGTTATTTTCCAAAACAGGTCGACGACTCCAATAGCTCGCCAACAATGATCCCGAAATATTGTGCCACACACTAAAAATAGTGCCTGGTAATGCTGCCATTGGCGTGAAAAATTTCACCGCCAACGCCGCCGCCAAACCTGAGTTCTGCAAACCCACTTCGAACGCAATCGTACGACATACACGGGCATCAAAACCAAGTAAATAAGTTACCCAGTAGCCTAATGTCAAACCAATCGCATTATGGATAATTACAGCAGCCGCTACGATGAGGCCAACTTGAACAATTTTAGATGCACTCAAGGCCACGACAATCGCAATGATAAGGACAATCGCGAACATAGAAATATAAGGAAAAATTGGTTCTGCTTTGTATACAAATTTTGAGAACAACGTATTAATCAACACACCCGCCGCAACAGGTAACAATACAATTTTGAGTAGGCTCAACAACATACCAGCTACTGGTACATCTACACTTTGACCTATCATCAAAGATACCAAGAAAGGTGTTAGTATCACACCAATCAAGGTCGAAATCGCGGTCATGGAAATAGACAACGCCGTATCGCCTTTCGCCAAATAACACATCACATTCGATGACGTACCGCCTGCCACGCTGCCAACCAACAACATACCAACGGTCAGTTCCGTATCAAAGCCAAACGCGAACGCCACACCAAACGCCGCTATCGGCATCACTAAAAATTGCAGAATAACACCCACACCAACGGCTTTACGGTTTTTTAAAACCTGTTTAAAGTCTGTTGGGCTTAGGGTTAATCCCATTGCTAACATAATGACCGTCAGTAATGGAACAATTTGAGTTTTCAAGCCGACAAATAAATCCGGTTGAAAAAAAGCAAGCACAGAAAGTAACAATGCCCATAGGGGGAACAGCTGAATAACCATAATGTATAACTCCATTTATGCCACTCTGCTTTGCCAAAGATAAGTCAGCAACAGCGAATACGTGACCACAATTAATTATTATTAATCCCATCATACATAACCTACTCATGACTTTATTTTATGCGGCAAAACTGCCACTTAGCCATCCACACAAGTAGGGAAATAAAATAAGGGCAAAGAGTGTAACGAAATGAAATCGGTTAAAACAGCTTTTATGCTTGGCTAACATTCTTAAAAGTAAACCATTACCACTCACCATTCATTTGAAAAATGGATTACAGCTAAGCGGAAAAGCTCTTGGTCTTACCTGACTTTATAATGTCGTCCCTACCAATGTAAAAAAGGTCATCATGTTGACATGATGACATGATGACCTAATTTTGAGAAACGCCTATCCAGTGCAGGAATTTGGATCATTAATGACCGCTCATCGTTTCTGTAGACAGTATATTTTCGTTCAACTATTTTTAAAAAATATCGCCCCTAGTGCGACTTGGCCCGAATCTTATATCGCATAGAGCCAAGTCAACACTCATACCGCTACACTTTAAACTTGTTAATAAGCGCGGCTAATTTTTCGTTAGAACTAGATAATACATCGTTTATTTGGTGTGCCTTAACACCACTGGCGACCAACGTCTCAACCACTTCTCGTATTGCAACCATGTTGCTATCGATGTCATCCGAAACCTTACTTTGCTGGGTGGCCGCGACAGCAATTTCAGCACTAAGCTCATTAATACGGCCGACCGAGTCTGCGACTGAATCGACACTTTCATACGCTTTTTTCGTACTTTCAATCGCGTTATCACAACTGTTTTTAGTCACATCCATAGCAGACACCACACTATCAACGCCTACTTGTAACTTGTCCAACATGTCGTTTATTTCGATCGTACTGGTATGTGTACGGCTCGCAAGTGTTCTAACTTCGTCGGCAACCACGGCAAAGCCTCGACCTTGTTCACCAGCACGAGCGGCTTCAATTGCTGCGTTTAATGCTAGAAGGTTCGTTTGCCCCGCAATTTCTCCAATAACACTCAGTATTTCTGTAATTTCAATCGCATTATTTTTAAGCTGAAGCACCTTATCAGTAGATGATTGAACATCATCTGACAGCTTAGAAACTTTTTCAGTTGCCGATGTTAATTCTGTTTTTGATAACTTAGTATTTTCGTTCACTTCTCGAACAAGCGTAGCGCTTTTTCTTGAATTTTCTGCAACTGCACCAGAAGAAACACTCATTTCATTTATGGCAGTTACCGCTTGTAATGTCTCGGCCGAGTGTCTGTCTAATGACGTGTTATTTTCAATAACCTGTTGATTAAGCAACTTAATACTTGAATCAATCTGCTTATTTTCACCAACTACTTCTGAAATTAATCGTTGTAGAGATTCGATAAAATGATTCACCGACTGGTTAATTGATGCTAATTCATCTCCCTTAGATGTATCCAATCGTTGTGTTAAATCCGCATCGCCAGACGACAGCTGATCAAGGTTTTGTCTGACCAATTTAATTCTTGAGAATAAAACACCAATAACAAATATCACTACAATGAGCATCAATATAAATAGAGGTATTTGAATGCTAAACAAAGTAAACATGACACTGTTGGATGCTTGGTTCAAACTATTAGTCGGCACGCCAACCGCCATAAACCAAGGAGTATTACTAACAGGTATAACGATGAGTGTATGATTCTGTCCATTGTTTTCATACTCTCGCTCTAAGCGACCTGAACTTAATGTATTATCAGAAACAACTGAATTTATAGTATTAATAAACGCTAAATTTGAAATATCACTAACATTTTTTAAAATAATATCCTTATCATAATTAGGCAAATTACTGACTATTTTGCCACTCGCTTCAAATATCATGACATCCCCCCCAACTTCTTGGGTGAGATCTTTCACTAAAGAATTGAAAAAGCCAAGGGTAAGATCTATTGTTGAAACGCCATAAGGCTCGCCATTCTTGTATATTGCCATTGCACAATTAGTGCGCGCTTCGTAGCCCGCATCCGCATACGCTGGCCACCATTTACAGGTCCCCTTAGGCACATTCAATGCTTGCTTGTACCATCCTTGTTCATAATAGTTTTCTTTCGCTTCCTTACTGTTCCAAAATGCACTTTCGGTCATTTTGTTGCTGCCGTTTCTCACGTAAAAACTACTGAACCTATCAACAGATTTATCTCGTGCATATGGCAATGGCCATATACCGCCACCAAAAACGGCTTTTCTACCATACTGGTCAAGTATAGATGGTAAAAATTCGTCAATTTGTTGAGAGGTAAAATCAGGAATCACTTGCGTAATTGACCGAGACTGCGCTTCAATTTTTACAAGCTCCAAGCTTATCTTCTGGCTCATGTTTGTAATGTCTTTATATACACCAGATTTTTCTAGCTGATACAGTTTTGGTGCAACAAAAGTCTTAAGCCCCGCAACCGTTAGCAATGAAGCAATAACGACAAAGCAGATAAAACCTAGAATATAACGTTGGTGTAAAGATTTAAAACTCATACAAGCTCCCATGAAATAATATTTTTATAATCCAAAGATTCGCACATCAACAATTAAATAGCCAGTTGCTTAATAAACAAAAAAACCTTGATTCACTGTGGTTTACCTATGCACTCGATTAAAATAGTAGTCCATAATTTGACGTAATAAAAACGTCTCATTTTACTAAATACGTTATTGAACTTATATCTGCCGAAGTTGATATCAAATAATCCATCTCAACCCAAATAAGAGTTAGCTTAAACGTATTAAGAAACCGCCATAGATAAAGTTTTTTCCATTTTTCGGTAACTTAACGATTCCATTAAATGTGCTCTAGTTACTGGCGAGTCGCTAAGGTCAGCCAAGGTCAGTGCGACTTTTAACACCCGATGATAAGCACGGGCTGACAGCTTTAATTTTTCTAACGCTTGCTGCATAAAGTGTTTATCCTCGTCGCTTAGGGCGCAAATAGATTCTAGCTGTCGTCCACTTAACAAAGCATTTTGTACACCTTGGCGCGCTCGTTGCCTTGCTACCGCTTTTTCAACGCGTACACGAATACTGGCGCTGCATTCACCCTCTTCTTGAGCATTCACTAAAACAGTAGAAGGCAGTGGTGGCACTTCCACGTGCAAGTCGATACGGTCTAAAAAAGGCGCCGAGAGTTTTTTAAGGTACTTTTGACTGGCACTGGATTGGTAATAATCTTGTCCACCGTTATAAGCTTCGTTGCTGGCGTTCATCGCGGCAACCAGCTGGAAGCGCGCTGGAAAGGACATCTGTCCACGCGCCCGTGAAATATGTACTTCACCGCTTTCTAACGGTTCTCGCAAAACCTCTAACACCTTACGATCAAACTCTGGCAGCTCATCAAGGAACAAAACACCACAATGCGCCAAAGAGGCTTCACCCGGTTTAGGAATGGAACCACCTCCGACAAGCGCCGCCGCAGAACAAGTATGGTGCGGAGAGCGAAATGGGCGTTCTGACCAATGCCAATCCAATCCCATTTTTCGTCCCGCGACCGATTGAACCGACGCCACCGCGAGCGCTTCAGCTTCGGTCATGGCCGGCATAATGCTGGGCAAACGCGATGCCAACATGGTTTTTCCTGTACCTGCTGGACCAATAAAAAGAAGATTATGACCGCCGGCCGCCGCGACTTCCAAGGCTCGTCGCGCTTGATATTGGCCTTTCACATCCCGCATATCTTTGTGATCTAAGGGTAACGGCGCCGTCGGTTTAGAAACACAGGCAGGTAGTTGGCTTAATTTTAAAAGGTGCGCGGTGACTTGAGTAAGGTGTTTTGCAAACACGGCATCACTTTCAACCAAAGCCGCTTCTTGTTGATTGTCTTCTGGAAGAATCAGTTGTCGATTAGCCTGATGACAAGCAATCGCCGATGGCAATAAACCTGGCACACCACGAATATCCCCCGATAACGCCAACTCACCAATAAATTCGATATCTTGAAGATTCACTTCACCTAATTGACCTGAAGCCACCAGCACACTGATCGCAATCGCTAAATCATAACGACCACCTTCTTTGGGTAAATCCGCAGGGGCAAGGTTAATGGTGACTCTTCTGGTAGGAAATTCAAAATGGCTATTAATAATCGCGCTACGCACACGATCTTTTGCTTCTCGAACCGCCGCTTCTGGCAATCCGACAATATTTAACGACGGTAAACCGTTCGATATATGGGTTTCGACTGTGACTAAAGGGGATGCCACACCCACTCGGGCACGACTGTAGATGGTTGCTAAACTCATGATCACTCCTTGATCCTATTTAAAAATGTTCTTTTTATCGTGAAAAGCAATCCGGCCCTTCACTTCTTTCGTATCTTTGTTTATCTACGCTTACGAGGTTACAAACGCCACATGCATCAAATAAACCCAAATAAATTACTTTTGTCTAAATGGACATCAACGTCACCACAATACAAAGAGAAGCATTTTATCGTCACCAAACTCATTCGGGATGAAGAAGAAACGGTTATAGAGTGCGTTCTTGAAGCCGTGATAAACAAAAACCAACATACCACACCTTGGCAAGTACTGAAGTCGTCAGACAACTGGCAACAAGGCTGGAAGTGAATAGCTACTCGCTTTCTGTCTTTTGATTGGCGCTCATCTACCCTTATGAGCGCCTTTTTTATACGCTACTTTTCCAGTTCATTTAAACGCGCTTCTAATATGGCCAATTTTTCAC
The DNA here is from genome assembly GCF_024435075.2 of Marinomonas maritima. NCBI lineage: Bacteria > Pseudomonadati > Pseudomonadota > Gammaproteobacteria > Oceanospirillales > Oceanospirillaceae > Marinomonas > Marinomonas maritima. The sequence continues at coordinate 537,627 of NZ_JAMZEG020000003.1, forward strand.
GATATTTTGCCAACATAGCCGCCTGTACTTCGAACTCTTCTCGTGTAACCAAATCCATTTTGCTTAATGTATTTCGGGCAACTTCGTGTAGTTGCGCCTGAATTTCTGCTTTAGGTAGCTTACCAATTGTCTCTGCGGCTTGCTCTAATCCGGTGCCCAACTGCTTTATAAATTGATCTATCATGTCATTCCCGTTTTTAACATTTACAATGCCTATTAGTATAGAAGCCTAAGGAAGGTGCAAACAAGTCATCTATTATGCATCTTTAAATAAGGACGTTCTCCTAAGCATAAAAAAATCGGTCTATCGCACAGGCAAGGCGCCTCTTTTCTGTGCATTAAATCACCATTCAGCGACCTTTATGAAAGCACTCCCCCTAAATAAGGCACACATAAAACGCGCCACTGTGTGTTTTTTCTGATCAAAAGCAACAAGGTAAGGCGCTTACTGGTAGATCACTCTCTTCTTTGATAGATCAACCGCACCATGTTAACGCAGCGCACTATAAAGACACCCCAATATGCCGCACTAAATAAAGCCAACTGCGGCTCTTTATAATTCCAATAAGTCGACAATATCCTTACAAAGCCTTTGTTCTAGGGGTGCATCAATATATGGCACGCATATTGAATAAAGCTAACTACCTGCGATACGACAATAAAACTGACTTTTAAAGGAGACAGTGGGTATGAAGCTTATAACTGCCATCATCAAGCCATTTAAATTGGATGATGTTCGAGAAGCACTTTCTGAAATTGGTGTTCAAGGTATCACCGTAACAGAAGTAAAAGGTTTCGGACGTCAAAAAGGCCACACAGAACTATACCGCGGCGCTGAATATGTAGTGGACTTTTTACCTAAGGTAAAAATCGAACTAGCGATTGCAGACGACATGACTGACCAAGTCGTTGAGGCCATCACTGGCGCAGCGAACACGGGCAAAATCGGCGACGGTAAGATCTTTATCGTTAACCTTGAACAAGCGGTTCGTATTCGTACCGGAGAGACTGGTGTAGAAGCAGTTTAACCATTGCTCGCTATTCTTAATGAAACATTAAATTAAGAATTTTAATAAGACACTGCTCAAATGATACAAGCCTTTAGGGGGGCGAAACATGCAAGATCAAATTTTTCACTTACAATATGCCATGGACACCTTTTACTTCTTGGTGTGTGGCGCACTGGTTATGTGGATGGCAGCGGGATTTGCCATGTTGGAAGCAGGTCTAGTACGTGCTAAAAACACCACTGAGATTTTAACTAAGAACGTGGCATTATTTGCCATCTCTTGCATCATGTATCTCGTTTGCGGTTACTCCGTCATGTACGGTGGTGAGCTGTTTCTAACGGGTATTCAAGATGTAGACGTAACGTCTACTTTAACAGACTTCTCTGGTCGTGACGGCGGTTTTGAAGGCGGCTCAATCTACTCTGGCGCGTCTGACTTCTTCTTCCAAGTTGTGTTCGTTGCAACAGCAATGTCTATCGTCTCTGGCGCCGTTGCTGAGCGTATGAAGCTTTGGTCTTTCCTTGTGTTTGCGGTGGTAATGACAGCGTTCATCTACCCAATGGAAGGTAACTGGACGTGGGGCGGCGGTTCTGTCTTCGGCATGTATAGCCTTGGCGACCTAGGTTTCACTGACTTTGCAGGTTCCGGTATTGTTCACATGGCTGGTGCCTCTGCCGCATTGGCTGGTGTATTGGTGCTTGGTGCTCGTAAAGGTAAATACGGTCCTAACGGTGAAGTGCGTGCCATTCCTGGTGCTAACTTACCGCTTGCGACACTGGGTACTTTCATCCTTTGGATGGGTTGGTTCGGTTTCAATGGTGGTTCTGTATTGAAACTTGGCGATATCGCCAGCGCTAACTCGGTTGCAATGGTGTTCTTGAACACAAACGCAGCGGCAGCAGGCGGCGCAATTGGCGCACTTATTCTAGCTCGTATCTTATTCGGCAAAGCCGACCTAACCATGCTTCTAAACGGCGCATTGGCTGGTCTGGTTGCTATTACAGCAGGTCCTGATACACCTTCTGCTCTTGGAGCAACGTTAATCGGTCTAGTTGGTGGTGTGATTGTTGTTGTGTCTATCCTGACGCTAGACAAGCTTAAAATTGATGACCCAGTGGGCGCTATCTCTGTTCACGGTGTTGTGGGTCTTTGGGGCTTGCTAGCAGTGCCTCTTACAAACGATGGTACAACATTCGGCGGACAAATCGCTGGCGCATTGACTATCTTCGTTTGGGTATTCTTCTCTAGCCTAGTGGTTTGGCTGATCATCAAAGCCATCATGGGTGTTCGAGTGACGGAAGAAGAAGAATACGAAGGTGTTGACCTTTCTGAATGTGGTATGGAAGCGTACCCAGAATTCAGTAAGTCATAATTCCAACATTATCGTAAAGACTCTTTTCTAACCCAAAAACCCTCGCTTCGGCGGGGGTTTTCTTTTTTCCTCTATTTAAATAAAAATTAACACCCTCATCACATAAAGAAGCGGTATTATCATGTCATATAAAGACACCACTGCACTGCGAAATCGATACTGGAAATAATAGTATTCAATACAACCGCAGGCAGACAACACAGCAGAGGACATCATGCTAGAAGACTTACATTTAAAAATTCGAAATTTAACCAACAATGATTACGAACAAATAAAGATACTGATGGATAAGGTCTACCATGACATCGGTGGTTCTTGGCCTAAACACACCATACACCAGCTGGTAAAAGATTTTCCTGAAGGACAAATTTGCCTAGAAGATCACGGCAACATTGTGGGTATTGCTCTGTCGGTACAAGCCAACTACCAACGCTTTAGTAACCCACACACATACGATGATTTGGTTGACCAAAAAGAAAACATTCTGAATGACCCTGAAGGCGACGCCATGTATGGTCTGGATGTGCTTATTTCACCAGAATATCGTGGTTATCGTTTGGGCCGTCGTCTTTATGAAGCGCGCAAGGAGTTGTGCCGTCAGCACAACCTACGTGCCATTTTAGCCGGCGGGCGAATTCCCAATTATCACCAACATGCACACAATTTATCACCCGCAGAATATCTAGAGTCAGTGCGTGAAAAAAAGATCTACGACCCTATTTTAACTTTCCAGCTTTCGAATGATTTCCAAGTTACTCGATTGCTAAAACGTTACTTGCCAGAAGATGAAAAGTCACAAGGCTATGCAACGCTTTTAGAGTGGAAAAATATTTTTTACGAGCCAGAAACCAGCGTTATTCGTACACGTAAAACACAAGTTCGTATTGGTGCGATTCAATGGCAAATGCGGGAAGTCGCCAGTGTGGACGAATTACTCACACAAGTTGAATACTTTATCGATGCCGTATCCGATTACAAAAGCGACTTTGTATTATTCCCAGAATTTTTTAACGCACCGCTTATCGGTTTAAGCCCAGACCAAAATAACCAAACCGAAGCCATTCGCTTTTTGGCAAGCTTTACTGAACGTTTCAGAAATGAAATGTCACAACTTGCAGTGAGTTATAACATCAACGTTATCACTGGTTCCATGCCATTGATGGAAGACGATATTCTTTACAACGTCAGCTATTTATGTCGCCGCGACGGCACGGTAGAAGAACAGAAAAAAATCCACATCACTCCGCATGAACGTCGTGACTGGATCATTCAAGGTGGCAATGAACTGCGCGTCTTTGACACCGACGCAGGGCGTGTTGGTATCCTGATCTGCTACGACGTTGAGTTCCCTGAACTTGGGCGTTTACTCGCCCAACAAGACATGGACATTCTCTTCGTTCCTTTCTGGACTGACACAAAAAATGGTTACTTACGGGTACGTCATTGCGCTCAAGCCCGTGCGATTGAAAACGAATGTTATGTGGTTATTTGTGGTAGCTGTGGCAACCTTCCACAGGTTGAAAACTTGGACATTCAATACTCACAAAGCTCTGTCTTTTCACCATCTGATTTCTCTTATCCCCACGACGCCGTCATGGCGGAAACGACACCCAATACTGAAATGATCATGTTCGCAGATCTTGATCTAGATAAGTTGAAATTAACGCGTAGCGAAGGTTCCGTTAACAATTTGAAAGACCGTCGTACCGACCTTTACTCTGTAAATTGGCACAAAAAGTAATCATAACCTTGTGATAACATGGACGTTATCGCAACTTAATGACGGGGAGCTGCTGCTCCGCTCCTTCCGATGATACAAAGAGACTCTCATGGCCAAAGCAAAAACCGCTTTCGTATGCAACGAATGCGGAGTTGACTACGCAAAATGGCAAGGACAATGTCAAGCCTGCAATGCGTGGAACTCCCTATCTGAAATTCGACTTACCTCTGGAAAAACCTCTGCGCGCGTCTCTGCGAGCCAAGATCCACGCTACCAAGGCTATGCTGGCGCCGTCACTGGCATCCAAAATTTATCCGATATCGATTTAGGCGATGTACCCCGATTCAGCTCTGGTGCTAACGAATTTGACCGAGTATTGGGCGGCGGTTTAGTACCTGGCGGTGTTGTGTTAATTGGTGGTTCACCCGGCGCTGGTAAAAGCACGCTATTATTACAAACCATGTGCTGGCTCGCACAACAACAAAGCGCCTTATATGTGACGGGAGAGGAATCCTTGCAGCAAGTCGCCATGCGCGCCCAACGTCTTGGCTTGCCTACACAAAATCTCAAAATGCTGTCCGAAACCAATGTGGACGCCATTTTAACCATCGCTCAACAGGTCAAGCCTAAAGTCATGGTCATTGACTCTATTCAGGTCATGCATTTGGATGGCGTTGAATCCGCGCCTGGCAGCGTGTCGCAAGTAAGAGAAAGTGCCGCGGTCTTAACGCGTTTTGCAAAACAAACGCAAACGGCGGTGTTGCTCGTTGGTCACGTCACCAAAGACGGCACCCTTGCTGGACCGAAAGTCCTTGAACACATGGTCGATTGTTCGGTGTTATTAGAAGGTTCTGAAGATTCTCGTTTTCGTACATTGCGCGGCATGAAAAACCGCTTTGGCGCCGTCAATGAACTTGGCGTTTTTGCCATGCTTGAAAATGGCTTAAAAGAAGTTAAGAATCCCAGCTCCATTTTCTTAAACCGAAGCAATCATCCTGCGGCTGGCAGCCTAGTTGTAGTGGTATGGGAGGGCACCCGACCCTTATTAGTAGAGCTACAAGCCTTGGTCGACGATTCGCCACTTGGTAATCCAAGACGCGTTACGGTTGGGTTTGATCATAATCGACTCGCTATGCTGTTAGCAGTATTACACAAACACGGCGGTTTATTAACGTCTGATCAAGATGTGTATTTGAACGTGGTGGGCGGGGTTAAAGTGCTGGAAACCAGCGCGGATCTTGCGGCCATTGCGGCTGTTGTCTCTAGCTTCCGAGATCGAGTTTTACCCCATGACTTAGTCGTGATGGGCGAAGTCGGCTTATCCGGTGAAATTCGCCCTGTCCCATCAGGGCAAGAACGTATTAGTGAAGCGGCCAAACATGGATTCACCAGAGCCGTCGTGCCAAAAGCTAACTGTCCGAAAAAGCCGATTGAAGGCATGAAGGTCATTGGTGTTGAACGTCTGTCAGAAGCCTTAGACGCCATTTTTGAAGACTAGTCTTTCTTTACGACGTCACGAGCGAATCCAAGACGAGGCAAAAACAGACGAAAAAAACGGAGTTTATGGGTTATAAATGAGTATTTTGAGTCTGTTTTTAACAAAGTATTGGGGAGCGCAGTCGTCGTTCTATTCAAACAGGTCCGCGATAAGTTCATCTTCCATACCATAAGGTAATGCCTTGGCAGAAGCGGCGTCTAATCTTTCTTGACGGGCCTTAAGTAAGCGTACTCGACGATGTTTGCACAGATCTAATACTTGATGACGCGCTTCATTGGATAACGAAAACCAATGAAAGCGCTCATCTCGACTGCGCAAACATCCTTTGCAAAAGCCTTTTGTACTGTTCTCACACACACCTCGACAAGGGCTTTCTATGGTAAACAGTTCTATTTGTTCCATAATCCCTCCCTGTGGACATGTTCGCTTTTAAACGACTAGATTTTCAATTTTATTGTGTGGCAAGCTGATAATCATACGTTTCTTCGGGTGATAAAAAATACACTCTATCGGCGGGTGCCGCATCCAGTGAGAACCAATAAAAGCGCTCTGGCACCCCCATTTCTAGATAAAAATTAACATACACTGCGTGTATCGAATCGGCAACATTGACGTTCGCCGCTTTCATTCTTGAACCATCAGACCAAGCATGTACACCAACGCCAGCACCCGCTCCAATGGTTCTTTCCACGCCACCTAAGAATAGATCAACACCACCGGAAAGCACATAACCGGTCTGCGCTATGTGAGTATTCAAACCTAAACGACGAATCAAACGCGCGCCCTCCATCGTAGCGTGTTGATCCACAGACCCAGGAATATCGACCAACACCAAGTCCGTTACATTGGGGTTTTGTTTTATTAAGTGGCTCAATTCTTCAACTAAATTGCTATCAAGTACACCAGACAAGTAAGCACTATTTTCTTCAATATCTATGACTAAACCGTCGGTCATATCAGACTCTGTTTTTTTATTTACAGCCAATTCTGAACAAGCGGTTAAAAATGACGCTATCATTAGGTATAAGAACAGTGATAATAGAACAACATTACGCTTTTTCTTTTCCATATTACGTCCGATAGCTTAGGAAAGATTTTTTTAGTATTACTGAAACAAAACACATTCTGTATCGTAACTGTGACTTTATGTTGTCGCTATCGAAGTGCAATGAATCAAAAATGCTTTTTATACTGTATTAATTTCACCAGTCAAGGATTACAGCGCCCGTGGTAAATAACAACCCAGTAAAACAACCCCATTCTTTTACGTCAAACAACGCCTTCAATAACTTTCAGCAAACGTCTAATATTTTCAATATCGCGTCTGCGACTGGGTCTATTGCCCATTTCATTTTCATTTTAATATTTTTCTATATTGATCAAACAACGCTTGCCTGGATAAATATCTTCAGTGTTTCTGCATGGCTACTGACATTTTGGTTTAACCGTATTAGACGTCATGACATTTCTATTTTGATCATGAGCGCAGAAGTGTTAGCTCACGCTTTAGTCGCCACCAGCGTATTAGGTGCAGACGCTGGATTTCAATATTACCTTTGGCCAATGGCATTGCTTGTGATGGCGATTCCATCACTTAGCGTGACTTGGTCTACGATAATCGCTTTTTCTCATATAACAACCTTCACATTACTCACTCTTTTTTGCCACACCAGAGTGCCAAATTTAGACTCTTACTACATACTCATTTTTCTATTAAATTTAGCAAGTGCCAGTATCCCCTTCATTGCCACAGCTGCCATTTCTCGCTCAATTTATGCAAGTCAATATTCTGTTATGACAAAACTGGCCGAAAAAGATGCGCTAACCCAACTGTTTAATCGTCGTTTTGGCCTTGAAGCATTGAACCATTATGTGAATCAACCAGATGAAAACAGAGTACCTTTTTGCATCAGCTTAGTCGACGTTGACCAGTTCAAATTAGTAAACGATCAACTAGGGCATAGCAAAGGAGACGAAGCACTTATAAAAATATCAAGCTACCTCTCTAAATCCATGCGGGAAACAGACATATCAAGCCGCTGGGGAGGCGAAGAATTTTTATTCATCTTTCCTAATGTTGAACTTCACCAAATTCGACAACGTATCGAAAAAATATGCCATGACATGCCTAGCCATATTTTCTTAGAAAATTGGGATCAGGCAATTAGCTGTAGTTTTGGTCTGATTCAAGTAGCCCAAAATGAATCCGCTGAAGACGCATTAAAACGAGTCGATGATTCTCTTTATCAAGCCAAAAAAAATGGTCGCTACCAAGTGGTAAGCGACCAATAAAAACAGCGCTATCAGTTTTGATAGCGCTGCCTGGGATGCATCTAGATCAGACTGACATTAAGACGGAAAAGAAAAGCTCTTACCTTCACGTATTCCCGCCGAAGGCCAACGCTGTGTAATGGTTTTGCGTTTTGTGTAAAAGCGCACAGCGTCTGGACCGTAGGCATGTAGATCGCCAAACAAAGAACGCTTCCAACCACCAAAACTGTGATACGCCACAGGCACAGGTAAAGGCACATTAATGCCAACCATACCCACTTCAATATGATCCGAAAAGTAACGCGCGGCTTCGCCATCACGGGTGAAAATACAGGTTCCGTTACCGTATTCATGGTCGTTAATCAGCGTCATCGCTTCTTCCATGGTATCAACACGAACCACTTGCAAAACTGGACCGAAAATTTCTTGCTGATAACTCTCCATCTCTTTGGTTACACCATCGATTAGGGTCGCACCAACAAAGAAACCTTTTTCATAACCTACGACTTGTGGATGACGGCCATCCACCACAATGGTTGCGCCTTGTGATTCCGCGCTATCAATAAAGCCAACCACTTTTTCTTTATGTTCTTTGGTAATGACAGGACCAAAATCATTGGTTTTGTCTGAGCATTCACCTACTTTTAGCGGCTTCATAGCCTCAGCCATCTTACTAATCAAAGCATCACCAGCTGCCTTACCAACGGCAACGGCAACCGACAACGCCATACAACGTTCGCCTGATGAGCCAAAGGCCGCGCCAAGCAACTGACTCACTACGTTATCCATATCGGCATCTGGCATCACAATCGCGTGGTTTTTCGCGCCACCTAATGCCTGACAACGCTTACCGTTAGCGCTGGCTTTGCTGTAGATGTATTCCGCAATGGGCGTGGAACCAACAAAGCTCACGGCTTTTACCCGCTTATCTTCCAATAAGGTGTCAACAGCGACTTTATCGCCATTTACCACATTAAAAACACCCGCTGGTAAGCCCGCTTCATGCAACAATTCAGCAATAAACAAAGCGGTACTTGGGTCGCGTTCAGAAGGCTTTAAAATGAACGTGTTCCCACACACGATTGCCATCGGAAACATCCATAACGGCACCATGGCAGGGAAGTTAAATGGTGTAATCCCGGCAACTACGCCAAGTGGCTGAAACTCACTCCAAGAATCAATATTCGGGCCAACGTTTTTGCTGTACTCACCTTTTAATAGCTCTGGCGCACCACATGCGTATTCAACGTTTTCAATGCCTCGCTGTAATTCGCCCGCCGCATCGTGGCAAATTTTGCCATGTTCAGCGCCAATCAATTCACAAATTTTATCTGAGTGTTTTTCCAATAACGCTTTATAGTTAAACATGATTCGGGCGCGCTTTAATGGCGGCGTATTTCGCCACTCAGGGTAAGCCGCTTGCGCTACCGTAATGGCCTCTTCTACGGTTTCTTTTGAAGCAATAGCGACTTTTTTCGATACTTCTCCCGTTGCCGGGTTAAACACATCTTGAGTGCGTGCGGCTTGCTGTGACCGTTTACCGTCGATCAAATGTCCGATAATTTCCATGAGCGCTCCCTATTTATTACGTTAAGTCGTTAGGCTAAATTTTCTCATCAACATTCGTTGCTATGAATACTGTGCATTGACACTACTATGCCAAGAGGAATAGATTATAAAAACTCGAATCTATTAACGCTTAGTTAACTCTTTACTTAACTAAACGAATCTACCATGAGCAATGGCACAACCTGCGTTGTGTCTATCATTAGGATCAACAATGAATAAGTTTAAAAGTCAGGTAAGCGACGCCGATCTTAGAATTTTGCGCATCTTTAGAACCGTCGTGGAATGTGGTGGTTTTTCCGCTGCTGAAGTCGAGCTCAACATTAGCCGAGCCGCTATTAGCATCGCAATATCTGACTTGGAAACCCGTCTCGGATTTAGACTTTGTCAACGAGGCCGGTCTGGCTTTTCCCTGACAAACGAAGGCAGCCAAGTTTATGACTTTACGTTGCAATTACTGTCCTCTATCGAAGACTTTCGCACCAATATCAATGCCCTCCACCAGCATTTAAAGGGCGAGCTAAACATTGGTATCACAGACAATTTAGTCACTCTGCCTCATACTCGAATAACAAGAGCATTGGCCGGCCTCAAAGATAAAGGTCCGCAAGTCACAATTAATATTCGTATGATTCCACCCAACGATGTGGAAAGAGGGGTATTAGATGGTGGACTGCAAATTGGCATTGTTCCAGACCTCAAAATTTTAAGCGGATTAGATTATCACCATCTTTACCAAGAAGAGTCCAAGCTCTACTGCAGTGATACTCATCCTTTATTTACCTTAGGCGACAAAAAAATCACCAAAGCCAAACTAAAAGAGTTTGATGCCGTTTTGCCTGCCTACGCACAAACACCAGAAATTAAAAGCCAACACCAACCTTTAACGGCAAGTGCGACAGCGACAGACCGAGAGGGGATCGCTTTTCTCATATTGACGGGGCGTTATATTGGTTTTTTACCCGACCATGTGGCCGAGCACTGGATTCGTGATGGCCGAATGCGCGCCCTCTTGCCGAATGAATGCCATTACATCACTCAATTTTCTGCCATTACCCGAAAAGGCGCCCGCGCCAATCTTATTCTAGAAACTTTCTTAGAAGAGCTAGAGAGAACCCAGTAATGGTATGAAGCTCGGTACATAAAAAAACAACTATGCTTGAAATGAGATTACAAAAAGATTAGATAGTCACAAGGGGAATATCTTTAATATATATTTAAAAATTCATATCCGGCAGTAAGAGATATAAAATACTTTCATCTAATTATTTTCAAAATACTTACGGAGTAATAAATGAACCGCGTAAAGCGTATAAATATGATAGCTGGGGCCACCCTCGCCGCTACATTATTCCTAACGGGTTGCTCATCAGATGAAAATGAAGTCTCTGTAGAGAAAGAAATCATCCGACCAGTCAAACTCATTACCATCGGCTCAACAGATGCTATTAACATTCGTCGATTTCCTGCAGAACTAAAAGCCAGCAAAGAAGCCGATTTAGCGTTTCGTGTTGGCGGCCAATTAATGAATATTCACGTGGTTGCGGGACAGCGAGTGACAAAAGGAGAATTACTCGCCGCGCTTGACCCTACAGACTTCTCCCTGCAAGTAGAGCTTGCTGAAGCCAATCAACGTCTTGCGGAAGTGCAATTCAACCGTATTCAGACAATGTTAAAGCAAAACGCGACAACAAAATCCCAATACGATTCAACAAAAGCGACATTGGATCAGGCAAACAATGCCCTGCAATCTGCAAAAAACCAGCTTAAATACACTAAGGTTTATGCTCCGTTTAGTGGCGTCATTTCGTCCGTTGTAACAGAGAATTTCCAATATGTCAGCGCCACTCAGGCTCTAATGCATATTCAGGACATCGACAACCTTGATATTGAATTCCAAGTCCCTGAAAGCCTTGTCGTCAGCATAAAAAATACTCAAACAGACTACATGCCTAAAGTGGTTGTGGATGTTGCACCAGATGAAGAGCTGTATGCAGCTTACAAAGAACACAACACAACACCAAATGAAACGACAATGGCTTATGAAGTCACACTGCATTTGATTCGAAAAGAAGACAAAACTCATACGCTATTGCCAGGCATGACAGCCAATATCGACATCAACCTCAATTCACTTTTGGGTGTACAAAAGCACGTTGTTATTCCTGTTGAAGCGGTACTTCGCCATGAAGATACCAGCACAGGAAAATCAAACAGTACGGTTTGGGTGTTCAACAGTAATACCAAGAAAGTAGAAGCTCGTTCAGTACAACTGGGAACCTTGCAAGGGAATCTAATTGAAATAAAATCGGGGCTAAATACCGGTGATCAGATCGTTGCGGCCGGTGTAAACAGCTTAACAGACGACATGCAAGTTCGCCCTTGGACACGTGAGCGAGGCTTATAATGGATATTGCTGCTTACTTTATAAATCGAAAAGTCACCAGCTGGATGCTCACACTGATCTTATTGATCGGTGGTACGATTGCATTTACCAATCTTGGTCAGTTAGAAGACCCTGAATTTACCATCAAAGATTCTCTTATTATCACCTACTACCCGGGCGCTTCGCCAGAGCAAGTAGAGGAAGAAGTAACCTACCCTATTGAACGTGAACTGCAAAACTTACCTTACGTTGATAAAATCACGTCAACGTCAAAAGCAGGTTATTCGAAAGTTCAACTAACCATTAAAGACACTTATCGTGCCAAAGAACTAAAACAGATCTGGGATGAGGTTCGTAAGAAAATTCGCGATATTTCTGGAGCTTTCCCCTCTGGCGTTGGCTCACCGATCGTGTTGGATGATTTCGGTGATGTATACGGCGTCATGCTCGCTATCCACGGTGAAGGCTATCCTTACAAAGATTTAGAAAACTATGTCGACTACGTAAAACGTGAATTGGTTCTAGTAGAAGGTGTGGCGAAAGTCACGGTGGCTGGCGAGCAAGATGAGCAAGTAACCATCGAGATTTCACGGGCAAAATTGGCCAACATGGGCATTGCGCCAAGCCAATTAGAAGTGCTATTGAAAAACCAAAACAGCGTGTCAAACGCGGGACGCGTTAAAGTCGGAAGCGAATACATACGCATTAGTCCGACAGGGGAATTCAAAGATATTTCAGAACTTGAAAACTTAATTGTCGGAACGCCTATCGACGGTAACCTCATCCGCTTAAAAGATGTTGCGACCATTAAACGAGAATACGTTGAGCCTAAAACCCATTTGGTCGACTTCAACGGTGCCAAATCTCTTTTGCTTGGTGTTTCTTTCTTATCAGGCGTTAACGTCGTAAAAATTGGCGAGACATTAGAGCAAAAAATTGCAGAACTAGAATACCAGCAACCGATTGGGCTGAGCATGGAGCCAATCTATTTCCAATCAAAAGAAGTTGACCGCTCCGTGTCTGATTTCTTGCTAAACCTAGCCGCGGCTGTTGGCATCGTTATCCTTGTGCTGTTGGTTTTCATGGGCATTCGCTCAGGCATCTTGATTGGTATCGTTCTTTTATTGACCATTCTGGGTACTTTCATCGTAATGGACTATTTTAAGATCAACCTACAACGTATCTCGTTAGGTGGTTTGATTATTTCCTTAGGGATGTTAGTTGATAATGCCATCGTAGTGACCGAAGGGGTTCTCATTGGCCTACAAAGGGGCATGACAAAAGTCCAGGCCGCGAGCGCTGTGGTAAAGCAAACTAAATGGCCTTTATTAGGCGCTACTGTTATTGCAGTGACGGCTTTTGCGCCAATTGGCTTATCTCCAGATGCCGTTGGTGAGTTTGTTGGCTCACTCTTTTATGTGTTGCTGATTTCGCTGTTATTAAGCTGGTTCACCGCCATTACTCTCACGCCTTTCTTTTGTGATCTGTTTTTCAAAGAGAGCATCGCAAAAGCCAAGAATGAAGAAGGCGAATCAGAAGAGCCGACTGATCCGTATAAAGGCTTCATTTTCACAGGTTATAAATGGCTATTAGATAAAGCCATGCGCTTTAGATGGATCACCGTTATTTTGCTGGTTGGTTGCTTATTTGTATCCGGTTGGGCGTTCCAATTTGTGAAACAAGCTTTTTTTCCACCTTCGACAACGCCAATGTTCTATATGGACATTCAGATGCCAGAAGGTACGCACATTGAAGACACTTACGAAAAAGTCCGTGTTATTGAAAAAGAGCTATTGAAAGACGATCGCATTGAATACGTCACTTCGACGACAGGTCAAGGCGCCTTGCGCTTCATGTTGACCTACAATGCTCAGCAGGCGAACTCTAGCTATGCCCAATTTATTGTTCGTACGAAAGAAAAAGAAGCGATTCCAGGGTTATTAAAAGACCTGTATTACACAATGCAGGAAGACTACCCTGAGTTAGAAGTGAAACTGCAACGCCTACAGTTAGGGCCCGACAGTGGCGCAAAACTTGAAACGCGCATAAGCGGTCCTGATCCTAAACTTTTGCGTCAATTTAGCGCGAAAATTCAAGACATTTATCGTAATGATGGTGGCCTAGAAAATATTAAAGACGATTGGCGTCAACCCGTTAAAGTACTTCGTCCTATCTTTAATGATGCTCAGGCCCGACGTTTAGGCATCAGCAAAACCGAACTGGATGACGTTCTACTGACTAACTTTACTGGCTCACAAATCGGCTTGTATCGTGAAGGCACAGATCTTCTTCCTATTATTCGTATCGCGCCAGAAAATGAACGCGTTTCCATTGACCAAATCCGTGATTTGCAGATTTATAGTCCAGCGTCGGGTTCTTACGTCACACTCTCCACGTTGGTTTCTGGCTTTGAAACCGTATGGGAAGATCCGATCATTGAGCGCCGAGATCGTAAACGCACGATCACTGTCATGGCTGATCCCAACATTTTAGGTGATGAAACCGCCATGGCAATATATGGTCGTACTAAAGCGGATATTGAAGCCATCAAATTACCGCCGGGTTACACCCTAGAATGGGGTGGTGAATACGAAAGCAGCACCGATGCACAAGCAAACATATTCAAGGCATTGCCTTTGGGTTATTTGTTTATGTTCATCATTACTATTTTGTTGTTCAACTCGATTCGTGTACCACTCACAATTTGGTTTTGTGTCCCACTGGCCTTAATTGGCGTGTCCACTGGATTGCTCGTAATGAACTCCGCATTCAGCTTTATGGCACTACTCGGATTTTTGAGTCTGTCGGGGATGACGGTGAAAAACGGCATTGTACTGGCAGATCAAATTAACTATGAATTCGATCAAGGAACCGAAAAGTACGAGGCTATTTTCAATTCCGCAGTAAGTCGTGTTCGTCCCGTTTGTATGGCCGCTATTACCACCATACTCGGTATGATTCCATTGCTTTACGATGCGTTCTTTGAAGGTATGGCCGTTGTTATTTCTTTCGGTCTGGGTTTTGCCACAATATTAACCCTCATAGCGGTACCCGTTTTTTACACACTATTATTCCGTGTTAAATACCGCTCATACCGCGATTTTGATTAACTTCTAATCGCGCAATGAAGGAGAGTCTTGTCGTCCTAGTACGTCAAGACTCTTTCTTTTTACCCTTTACTCTATCGAGAAGATTATGCATCTAGACGACATCTTAAAATTGGATATTAAGTTACTCGTCGCCTTCGTTACCATCATGGAAGAAGGCAGTGTGTCACGCGCTGCAGAAAGGTTAGGCGTCACTCAGCCGGCGCTGAGCAAAAGTTTACAACGACTCAGAGAGTTATTTAAAGACTCATTGTTTACTCGCCAAGCATATGGGTTAACGCCGACCGCTAAGGCCTCTGAATTACAAGACCAAATACAACCTATTTTAAATTCACTATCGGAATTAATGAGCCCCAATTCGCTAGACATCAAAAATTTAGACAGGCGCTTTAAATTACGAGCAGATGAGGGCGATTTAGAAAACTTCATTGAGCCACTGTTAGCATCATTACAATACCAAGCACCAGGGATTCGCTTATCTATTAATTCATGGGGAGATTCTCAACTGGATGAGCTCGTTTCTGGCAACGTTGACCTTGGAATTATGCGGATTAGCAACACTCCTGGTAATATTCGTAGCAAGCTAATAGGGTATATGGAAGCTTGTATTATCTTGAGCGAAGCGCACCCGTTGTTTCACCAAGATGAGATATCGGTGACAGACCTTCTTGCGCATAATGTAGTCACCCATCACCTACGCAGCAGCCATCGCAACAGCTCTTTTTCAAAGACAGAACAAAAGCTCAAAAAACAAGGTCATATATTAGAACCCAACCTAGAAACAGACAGCTTGATGGTAGCGATGCAAGCGGTAAAGCGCGGCATGGCACTGGTCACGTCACGTTCAATTGGCGATTTATTTCTAAACGTTATGTGTGAAAAGGCCAATTTCTATCCAGTCAAATTATTACCGATCCCCAAAGAAGTATTGGAGCTTGACGAATATAATGGCCGACACCCTATTCATATTTTTTGGCACGAACGCTTCAACAATGACCTTGCTCATCGCTGGCTTAGAGAGCAAATTATTTTCTTTATGCGCGAATCACCTTGGATGCACTTACCTGATTAAATAAACGCCTGATTAAGCAACCGCCTGACCAAATAAACATCAGATTCAATGGCAGCCAAACCAACAAGCAATGTATCAATCATCCCGCGTCGCGCTCGGCTCTCACCCAGTCAAAGCGCGAAATGCTTTCCCCGTCGATTTCAACCGACTCTTTAAACATGGTTAGCGGTCTAGCCCACCAGCCAAAATCGCCATATAAAGCCTGATAAATAACCAAACTCTCTTCTGTTTCACTGTGTTTTACCACACGTTCAACCCAATATTCAGCGCCTTTATAATGCTGATATACGCCAGACTTCATCTTTCATCCTTCTATACTTTTAAAAAATCGACCAAAAATAGCCAATATCCGGAAAAACTTGTCGCCAATAAGAAAGTTACTCTCTTACGAACTTTGTCGTTCTCAGTAATAATACTTAACACATTATCGCTTATAACGAATTTTTCAGGGATTTAATATGTATCTAGTACGTCCAGTAGATTTTGCAGATCTTCCCGCGCTGGAACGCCTTGCTCAACAGGTCGGTATTGGTATTACAAATTTCCCCGCGAACAGAGAGCGCTTAAACGACAAAATTGCCTCATCGCGCCGTTCTTTTCAAACGGATGTTGTACAGCCAGGGGATGAATCCTACTTGTTTGTGCTGGTCGACACCAGCAACGATAAAATAGTCGGTTGTTGTGGCATCGATGCCATGGTCGGTGCTGATGCCCCTTTTTATAGCTACCGTATTGATGAAGTGGTTCACGCTTCCCCTCAACTGCAAATTCACAATCGTATTCCAGCCTTGTATTTATGCCATGACTACAGCGGCACAAGCCGTCTTATTGCTTTGGTCGTCGACAAAGCACACCAAAATCCGCTTGCCATGTCGTTGTTGTCAAAAGCTCGATTGCTGTTTATCGCTCGTTACCCTGAACGTTTTACTAAACGTCTCTTTGCTGAGCTTCGCGGTGAAAGTGACAAACAAGGCTACTCTGCTTTTTGGGATGCGCTAGGAAAACATTTTTTTTCCATGGACTTCCAAAAAGCCGACTACCTTTCAGCAGTAAGTAATAAACATTTTATCGCAGATTTAATGCCTCGTTACCCTATTTATGTGCCTACTTTGCCAGAAGCCGCACAAGACGTTATTGGTGTGATCCATGAAGACTCCAGCCAAAGCGCAGATATTCTATTAGATGAGGGGTTTGAGTTTCGAGGTTATGTGGATATTTTCGATGCAGGACCAACCATTGAAGCCAGAACAGAAAGCCTTAACACCATCACTCAGCAAAAAACAGGCAAGGCCCTTGCACTAACTGATACATCAAAAGGTGCCATGCACCTTATATCGGCGGGTCATTTAGACAGTTTTCGAGTCACAGCAGCACCAGCAGAGCCACAAGTTGCCGGTTTAGCCTTAGAAAAAGTAACACAAGAACAACTCGCTATTTCAGCAGGCCACCGCATTCAGTGGGTCGCTCTGTAAACAACAACTTACTAGAGACTTTTGCACTTTGCCATATGCGCATCAAAGGCAAAGCAAAGGTCTTAGCACCGTAAAAACGGTTTAATTAAACACGAGAGGAATACCATCATGATGGTCATACGCCCAATTTGTCAAAATGACCTAAAGTCACTTTATCGACTTGCTGAAAAAACGGGGGTGGGTTTCACCTCTCTTGTGCCAGACGAAGACATTCTACAAAAGAAAATCGATGGTGCGGTTCGTTCTTTTGCTAAAGATAATGTCACCAAACCGAGCAATGAAGACTACCTGATGGTGCTAGAAGACAGCACAACAGGCGACATTGTGGGTACATGCGGTGTATTAGCGACCGTTGGTTTAGATGAACCATTTTACAGTTACCACTTAGGTACCATTACTCATGCTTCAAGAGAGCTTGGTGTCCATAACGCCGTACCAACGCTTATTTTGAATAATGACTTCACGGGTTGCAGTGAAATTTGCACGTTATTTTTAGAAGAGGACTTCCGCCATTCTAAAAATGGTCAGCTATTGTCTAAGGCACGCTTTATGTTCATGGCGCAATTTCCAGAGCGCTTTACTGAAAAGGTCTTTGCTGAAATGCGCGGTGTGAGTGATGAAAACGGCGTGTCACCTTTATGGGAAAGCCTTGGACGTCACTTCTTTTCCATCGACTTTAAAGAAGCGGATGAATTAACAGCTCAAGGCAACAAACAATTCATCGCTGAATTGATGCCAAACAACCCTGTTTACGTGAACTTGCTGCCAAAAGAAGCCAGAGACGTTTTGGGACAGGTTCATCAAAATACGGTTCCAGCGCGTCGTCTACTAGAGCAAGAAGGCTTTCGCTACGAGAATTACGTCGACATTTTTGATGGTGGGCCCAGCCTAGAAGCGCGTGTTCAGGATATTCGCGCCGTTCGTGATAGCCGCCTATGCCTTGCTAATATTGGCCAACCCAAAGGAATCGGAGAAGGAAGCTATTACCTCGTTTCCAACGCAAAAGTAACGGACTTTCGTTGCATCTTGGTTCAACGATCAATACCACCTGGCAGCGCCATGACTTTGACTCAAGAAGAAGCAGACAGCCTGTGTATCATCACTAAAGAACCGGTACGAGTCGTCGAATTATCACCTTATTCAAGGGGCTAATTATATCGCCCTTTGCGTGAATGGACTCCCTATTTTAGGGACATCAATCAACAACCACTTACGCAACATTAAAAGGAGTCATTATGAACACCATGAAACAAGCACATTACATAAACGGCCAATGGCTAGCAGGCGAAGGCCAATTATTCCGCTCTATTGATCCAGCGGACGCCAGCGTAGTATGGCAAGCAAACACGGCGGCGACGAGCCAAGTTGATCTTGCCATCAAGGCTGCCCGCAGCGCATTCCCAACTTGGGCCAATCGTCCGTTAGAAGAGCGTTTGACCATTATCGATGCCTTTGCCGCCCTAGTAAAAGAACACAGCGAAACCATCGCGACCGCCATCAGCCGAGAAACAGGCAAGCCAATTTGGGAAACTCGTACGGAAGCGGCCGCAATGGTCGGTAAAGTGGCTATCTCAAAACAGGCTTATCACGAAAGAACCGGTGAAAAAACCACACCGATGCCAGGCGCTACTGCACGTTTACGCCACCGTCCACATGGCGTTGTGGCCGTTTTTGGTCCTTACAACTTCCCCGGTCATCTACCGAATGGTCACATAGTACCGGCGCTGATTGCTGGTAATACGGTTGTGTTTAAGCCCAGCGAACAAGCCCCTGCCACCTCCGATTTGATCCTTCAACTATGGGAACAAGCGGGCTTGCCGGCTGGCGTGTTAAACATGGTACAGGGCGAACGAGAAACTGGCGTTGCCTTAGCAAATCATAACGGTATTGATGGTCTTTTCTTCACAGGAAGCCCACAAGTCGGACACATTCTACATAAAGACTTTGCAGGGCATCCAGGCAAAATTTTGGCCTTGGAAATGGGCGGCAACAACCCTCTTTTAGTGTCTGAAAAAATCGCTGATCAACGCGCCGCCGTGCATGAAATCATTCAATCAGCCTTTATTTCAGCAGGTCAACGCTGTACCTGTGCGCGCCGTTTATTACTGCCTAAAGGCCAGCTTGGCGATACCATTTTGCAATCTCTAGTAACCGCCACTAAAGCATTGAAAATTGATCGTTTCGATGCCAGCGAACAACCTTTCATGGGGCCTGTTGTTTCTGCTCAAGCCGCAGATGGTTTGATGCAAGCTTATCAAAAACTGGTTGCATTAGGCGCTACGCCTGTCTTAGAAATGACCCGCGGTGACAGCAAAACCGGTTACGTTACACCAGGTATTATCGACGCGACCGACATGCTAGAGAACTTACCCGATCAAGAATACTTTGGCCCTTTATTGACGGTTATTCGCTACGACTCTTTGGATCAAGCCATGAGTATCGCGAACAACACGCAATTTGGCCTCTCTGCGGGTTTATTGTCCGATGATAAAACCGAATACGAGTGGTTCTTGCAACACAGTCGTGCTGGCATTATCAACTGGAACCGTCAAACCACTGGTGCGTCAAGCAACGCTCCCTTTGGTGGAACAGGCGCCAGCGGCAACCACAGAGCAAGCGCTTACTACGCTGCTGATTACTGTGCTTACCCGGTTTCTAGCATCGAAGCAGACAGCTTAACCATGCCAGAAAAACTGGGGCACGGTCTAACGTTATAGTGTAAAACAAAGACCTTAGCACTTAGATAATCAACACGATTGAGGTAATTATGAACACAGCGACAGAAGCCAATTTTGATGGCTTAGTGGGCCCAACCCACAATTACAGCGGCCTTTCTTTTGGTAATGTCGCTTCTTTAAACAACTCAGCACGATCATCAAACCCAAAAGCCGCAGCTAAACAAGGCTTAACCAAGATGAAAGCCTTGGCGGACATGGGCTTTGTTCAAGGCGTACTAGCGCCTCATGAACGCCCACATATTCCGACGTTGCGCCGTCTTGGTTTTTCTGGCAGCGATGCCAACGTATTAGAACAAGCCGCGAAGCAAGCTCCTAAGCTTTTGGCTGCGGTGAGTTCCGCCTCTTGCATGTGGACAGCCAACGCTGCCACCGTATCACCAAGTGGCGACACGGTTGACGGCCGAGTTCACTTCACTCCGGCTAACTTAGTTAATAAGTTTCACCGTTCGATCGAACACGAAACCACAGGGACCATTTTACAGGCCACGTTTAAAGATGATAAACACTTCGCTCATCACGCCGCATTACCAAGTGTTGATCATTTTGGTGACGAAGGCGCCGCGAACCATACGCGTTTTTGCCACGGTTATGGCGAACAAGGCATTGAGTTTTTTGTTTATGGAATGGAAGCTTTCAACAACAGTGGCCTTCGCCCAGCAAAATTTCCTGCTCGTCATACCTTAGAAGCATCACAAGCCGTTGCTCGCCGTCATGGATTATCGCCGGATCAAGTGGTTTACGCTCAGCAGAATCCAGCGGTTATTGACGCGGGAGTTTTCCATAACGACGTTATCGCCGTGGGCAATCGCAATGCGCATTTCTATCATCAAGAAGCGTTTCTAGACACCGCTCAAATGAAACAAGATTTGCTAACAGCGTGGGGAGACAGAGCCTCTCAGTTTCACCTGATTGAAGTGCCAAGCGCTTCGGTATCGGTACAAGATTGCATTCAGTCTTATCTGTTTAACAGCCAGCTATTGAGCCGTGGCGACAATGACATGGTATTGATCGTACCGGGAGAATGTGAAAATAACCCTGCAGTTTGGGCATATCTAAACAGTTTAGTTGCAGGCAACTCACCGATCAATGAAGTGAAAGTGTTTGACCTAAAACAAAGCATGAGTAATGGTGGTGGACCAGCTTGCCTTCGACTTAGAGTGGCCTTAACCGACGCTGAGCGCAACGCGATTAACCCCTCCACACTGATGAATGACGCGTTATTTGGACAATTAAATGATTGGGTAGACAAGCATTACCGTGATGAACTGCATGAAGCGGATCTTGCTGACCCTAAACTGTTAATAGAAAGCCGACATGCGCTAGATGAACTGACCCAAATAATGAATCTCGGAAGTGTTTACGAATTTCAAAAGTAACATTAACAACCCCCTCCCAACCAAAGGGAGATTGGGAGGGGGTTGTTCTAATAGCTAAAAATGCTCGCCGTTTTCGTAATAATCTTTGCCTTGTAGGTCGTGGAACAACACGGTTATGTCTTGTCCACTGTCAACCAAGGGTCTAATCAACTCCTCGATGATCAAAGCCACTTTTCGTTTTACTTCATCGCCTCGATCAAACCACAGCACATCAAAAAAGGGATACGCAGGAGAAGCGCCACCAACGGCAAGGTAGGTCGTTGGCTGATACTCAAGCGTAAAATGCGAATTAGGCGTATCCGTCATTTCTGCCAAATTCTCAATCAATATATCAGCAACAGACTCTAGTTCGTCAAATGCTAAGCCGCGTACACGTATATGAGGCATAACTGTCCTTATCTATAACGTTCAATTAATCACGTTCAATCGCGAATGAATGGTTAATATTCATCCACATAATCAAATGAATGTGTCTCAACGATGTTTCCATCAAGCACAATGTCCACGCTCCACTTACCATCAAACCCAGGCATCAAACGCTTGCTTGACCAAACACGCCAGCGATCACCACCAATATCAAAAGCAACATCCGCCTGTTCTTCTCCGTCCAATTTCCAACGGTGAATCACTTGGCTGTCAGACATTCCTCGTAAATCTGTGAAAAAATAGACGCGTTGGATCTCACCATACTCTACTTTTACAACGGGGCCGATATCATCAATCGGCTCTCGATCAATAACATCGGTTGAAAACTGAGCTCGGGCAACGGTGCCTTCAGCCCAAACGGGTAATATCGTTAAAAACGATAAAAATCCAGCGAGCACAACTCGTGTTAGCGTCTGCCACATAGTAAAATCCTATTATGTTTTTCGTTGAGGACCATAAGAACACGGTTTTTCACACTGTATTTTTTATGATAAATCTAAGGATAAAGTTAGCTTAAAATGATGTAAAAAAAACGAGAGTTTTGTGTAATTTTGCAATCTCTCTCGTTTTTTAACTGTAAATACATGACAGGAAATAGACACGAGGGGTAATACTTATTTTTCCTGACGATCCGCTAACGGCGTCGAAAACGTGTATTCCATATCCCAAGGGAAACGAATCCAAGTATCTTGGCTCACTTCAGTGATAAAAGTATCAACCAATGGTTTACCGGCAGGCTTGGCATAAATCGTTGCAAAATGCGCTTTTGGCAACATTTCGCGTACTTTCGCCGCTGTTCGTCCCGTGTCTACAAGGTCATCAACTAGGATAAAACCTTCGCCGTCCCCTTCCACACCTTTCAAAACGCTCAATTCGCCCTGTTTCATCGCTGCGTCGCCTTGTTCGTCAGCGCCATAGCTGACAATACAAATTGTATCAATCAAACGTATGTCCATTTCCCGACACAAAATAGCCGCTGGCACCAAACCACCGCGAGTAATCGCGATAATGCCTTTCCAAGGACCTTGTTCAAGCAATCGCCAAGACAAAGCACGCGCATTTCTATGCAACTCTTCCCATGATACTGGAAAATCTTTTGAATAAGGGATCATCAAGGCTCCTACGCTTTATTAAGCTATCGGTTATCGTGTTTCAATATCTATAATGATAGAAACCACTCATTATTACCAAAAATATTGAATTACACTAGAAGGGAGGGGATTTTAACGGCATAGGCAGTCCCGCCGCAACAAAAGTTACCCGATCGGACAATTTAGCCAATGCTTGGTTCATCGCACCCGCCTCATCGCCAAAGCGCCTAGCTAGCGCATTCATCGGCATAATCCCCAAACCCACTTCGCTGGAGACCAAGACCAAGTCCCCTTGAAACTGCTCGACGGCATCCAATAATACGGCTTTTTCCTGCTGTAATCGAGTCTCATCTTCTAAGCACAATAAGTTCGTCAACCACAGAGTAAAGCATTCTACAATCACCGCTTGGTCCGCTGAGTTCATTCTATTTAGCACGCCTGCAAGCGCCAATGGCTCTTCTATTAATTGCCACTCTTGAGGGCGATTCTCTTTATGCAAACGCACTCGGTCGGCCATTTCGTCATCCCACACTTGAGAGGTCGCAACATAACAAACTGGTTTACCGGAAGCGGCCACTTGCTCTTGAGCAAAGGCACTTTTTCCACTGCGTACGCCACCAAGCACTAAATGTTTCATGCTAACTCTCGTCCTCCTGCGCTTTTTAATAGTCGAATCAATGCTTTATCCAAACCGTCAATTTCGCTCATCGCAGGCAATGCCACACGAATCCAGCCATCACCCAAGCGAGTATGAATGCCAACTTGATGTAGCATTTCAAAAACTTGTACGGCGTATTCATGACTTTCGAGCGTCCAAGTAATAAACAATGGATGTATCACACTGTCTTGGGAATCAAAAATAGTATTAAATTTTGGCATGACACGTTCAATAAACACGGCTTGTCGGGCGTTTAAAGATTGTAATGCTTGTACTTGCCACACCACATCGGTAAACGCCAAACTCACTAAGTGCAAGCTCGGTGTCGCGACAGGCCAAGGTCCTAAAAGGTTTTTAAAAGCGCTTTGCCATTTCTTCGCACAAAACACAAAACCCACTCGAGCTCCGGCGAGACCAAAAAACTTTCCGACTGACCGAAGGACAAATAGAGACTCAGGCCAATGGAATTGCGATACATCAGCCAACAGACTTCGCTCAGGGCAAGGATCAATAAAGGCCTCGTCAACCACCAAACTCGCGCCCTGCTTTTCAGCGTGATCAATCAACGTCGATAACGTAGACGCTGGCGTCCATTCTCCCGTTGGGTTGTTTGGCTGAATGACTACGGCGACCGCAAAACTCTGCTCAAGCAACTCTTCCAGCACGTCATAATAAACAAGTTCATAACCCCATTTCTTCCAAGCAAACGCGTGTTCTTGGTAACCTACACGAGGCACAAAAACGCGCAGATCGCTTAACGGTTTGGACTCACGAAGAAGAATCGGTAAAGATTCAATAATATGCTGAGAGCCTGCACCAATCGCAATAGGCCGACAACCGTAATAGCCTTCGGCAACGTCCAGTAAAGCCACTTGATCGGGTAAATCCATCCATAAAGACGAATCTATCTGAGGAATAGGCCAAGGCTCACGATTACACGCCGAAGACAAATCCAACCAGCTTAGTGCTTTATCGCCTACTTTTCGTTGCCAGCCAGCCAAATCACCGCCGTGTTTTGGTGGTGTTAGATCTAATGCAGAAACCACTTGTTGAGAAGACATTAAATCAATAGACATATGACCAATCCCCATAAAACCACGCTTTTATCCACCAGCAATATCGCCTTTTTCAAATGATGAGGCATTGGCATATCTCCCTCTTCTTCACCAAGAATGGGTCTGGTTTCCATTTTTCCAAAATACGGCGCTTCGCCGCCTAATTTAACCCCTAATGCTCCAGCACCGGCGGCCATCACAGGACCTGCATTCGGGCTTTTCCAGCGAGCAGAAGGACGACGTGAACTGCGAATGGCTGCATGCCAATTTCCACAAATTGCATACGTGTAAACCACCAATCGCGCGGGCAGATAATTTAACACATCATCAAAGCGCGCCGCGAACCAACCAAAATACAATAAAGACGCCGTTTTATAACCCCACATGGCATCTAGGGTATTGGCCAAACGATACAAGAGCACGCCCGGCGCGCCCAGTATTAAGAAACAAAAAATCGGGGCGAAGATCGCATCGCTGCCATTTTCCAATACGGACTCAATGCCTGCTTTCGCCACGGCAGATTCGTCTAAATTTTGCGTATCACGGCTGACGATATAACTCACCGCAAGGCGCGCTTCATCCAACTTTTCAGTGCTGTCCTCAAAGTTAGACAGCGATGCGGATAAAGGCGTGTAAATAGCCAAAGCATGCTCACGTAGACTTTGCCAACCGATGGCAAAATACAGCACCAACACCGACAACACGTTATCCAGCCAATCTGGCGACAAGTAAAGCAGCGCGATCAGAATCAATAACCAAGGCAACACGACAATCAGCCAAGCCAGCACACCTACCATTCGCTGTCGCAACGGGCTCGCGTCTAAAGCTAATTGACTGTAGTGACGACAAAGGTCGACCCAACGTCCAAACCAAATAAGCGGATGCCAGCTTTTTGGCTCGCCTAATAGTCGATCCAGCGCCAAGGCAGCAAGCAGAATCACACTGGTGGTGGAGAACACCCCAAAGAGATCACCAAAGAAACCATCAAAAATACTGTCTAAATTAGAAAGGGTCATAAATATAGGTCGTTTTTTCACTTAACAAGACAAGAAGGTAAGGTAGAATTCTATCACCTAATTGATTTAAAGCGTGATGAACCTGAATGCCAGCCTTTAGTTTAATGATCCAAGGCACCACCTCGGATGCCGGAAAAAGTACTCTCGTCACCGCCTTATGCCGTTTATTCGTCCGTCGCGGCATTAACGTCGCCCCGTTTAAGCCACAAAACATGGCACTGAACAGCGCTGTCACGCAAGATGGCAACGAGATTGGCCGAGCTCAAGCCGTCCAAGCTTACGCGGCAGGGCTTGAACCGCACGTGGACATGAACCCGATTTTACTCAAACCCAACACAGACACCGGCGCGCAAGTCATCATTCAAGGCAAAGCCATCGGCAACATGAACGCAGTGGGTTATCACGAATACAAAAGCATCGCCAAAGTCGCCGCGTTAGATTCGTATTATAAACTCGCTAATCAATATCAAGCCGTTCTAGTAGAAGGCGCTGGCAGCCCAGCTGAAATAAATTTACGCGCTCGCGACATCGCCAATATGGGTTTTGCCGAAAGCATTGATTGCCCCGTTATTATCATCGCCGACATCGACAAAGGTGGCGTTTTTGCACATCTCGTCGGCACGCTGGATTTACTCAGTCAAAGCGAACAAGACCGCGTCATCGGCTTTGTCATTAATCGCTTTCGAGGTGATATCAGTTTGCTGCAATCTGGCCTGGATTGGCTAGAAGAAAGAACGAGGAAGCCAGTGTTGGGCGTTTTACCCTACCTAAAAGGCTTTCATTTAGAGTCAGAAGACGCCGTCGCAAAAAGCCCTCAAAAGAACAGCGCAGACACTCAGCTCAATGTGGTCATTCCTATTATGCCTCGCACTAGCAATCACACAGATTGGGACGCACTTCGCTTGCATCCAAACGTACAGGTCACACTGGTTGGCGCCAACGAGCCTATTCCACCCGCCGACTTAGTGATTTTTCCTGGCAGCAAAAGCGTACAAAGTGATCTCGCTTTTTTACGTCAAGAAGGTTGGGAAGACTATTTGAGTAAACACCTACGATACGGCGGTAAGGTCATCGGGATTTGCGGCGGCTTTCAAATGCTCGGCGAGCAATTACTGGACCAGTTAGGATTGGAAAACCAACACGCTAACACCCAATCTCAAGGTTTCGGTTTTATTCCAATGGAAACGGTATTGGAAAAAGACAAACAACTAAAACAACGACAAGGCACGCTGTCTTTTGGTGAACAAATAGCCAAAGTAACGGGCTACGAAATCCACTCGGGGGTGTCGAGGTTTTCATCTACAGTAAACCACTTCGCCACACTCGAAAAGGATGAAAAAGAAGGTTTTATCTCCGAAGATAACCATATTATCGGCACCTATCTGCACGGAATTTTTGACCACCCGGAAGCACTGAAAACATTATTAAACTGGGCAGGCGTCAAACAAGGACAAGACTTCGATTACGACCAACACCGAAACAGTGAAATCGACCGACTCGCCGACAGCACAGAACAACACATGAACATCGATGCCTTGATTGAACAATGTAAGGTATTTTCTCAAATAAAAAACACTTAGTGATTAAACGTCGCGCTACAACACAACCCACACAATGCGAAAACATCGTTTTTGTAGGTTAGTCCTCAGGCTGGCAAGATCTTAATCTAATGATAATAACAACCGACACGGATTATGAATGGTATCCGTTGGGATTTTTACTTTGCCAATTCCACGCATCACGACACATGGTTTCTAGCGAAAACTGCACTTTCCAACCTAACTCATTAGCGGCTTTTTGTGGATTTGCATAAGACTCTGCGATGTCACCTGAGCGTCTTGGCATAATCTCGTAAGGAATAACACGGTTAGAAGCTTTCTCAAATGTCTGAATAACATCGAGCACACTTGACCCTTGCCCTGTTCCTAAGTTGTAAGCATCAATGCTTTTCACGGTTTGGCTTGCGAGTTTTTCAAGCGCCTTAATATGACCCAATGCCAAATCCACTACATGAATGTAATCTCTGACACCTGTACCATCTGCCGTTGGGTAATCGCCACCAAACACACTTAAAAATTTTCGCTGACCTACTGCAACTTGAGTAATAAATGACATCAAATTAGTGGAAATCGCATTAGCGTCTTCACCGATCAAGCCACTTGGATGAGCGCCCACCGGATTAAAATAGCGTAGTAAAGCAATACTCCATCGTGGATCAGAAACAAAGGCATCTTGTAAAAACTGCTCTATCATCACCTTAGTACGCCCATAAGGGCTGGTTGAGCTTAAGGGAAAGTGCTCTTGATATGGTGCCGAGTTATCATCACCATAAACAGCCGCAGACGAGCTAAAAACTAAATCGAACACACCATGGTTTGCCATAACGTCCAATAAAATCAAAGTGCCTGTCAAATTATTATGGTAATACGACAAAGGAATATGAGTAGACTCACCAACGGCTTTCAACCCAGCAAAATGAATAACGGCATCTATCTGATATTTAGTGAAGACGGTATTTAAGGCGACACGATCAAGTAAATCTACCTCATAAAAAGTAGCACTTTTATCGGTGATACTCACAATTCGATTTAATACTTCTGAATGGGAATTACACAGGTTATCAACAATAACAACATCGTAGCTTTGGTTTAATAACTCAACACAAGTATGACTGCCAATAAAGCCTGTTCCACCAGTAACCAAAATAGTCTTCATGCTGTTCTCTGTAAAATAATTACTCTTATTTAACATAACCTCTCAGCGCTATGCTACTTCCCTTGGTGAGGCAATTCGTTTGCCTTCGAATCGACGCAATACCACTTGAAAGCGTAAAACCAATATCACGGACAACAAAGTCAAACCCGCGCCTAAGCCGATGTAGAAACCGCGCAATGATAAGGTTTCAGACCATGGGCTGTAATGAGATAGCCAAAAGCCAAGCGGGATACTCAATCCAAACAAAGACACGCCAAATGCGATCATGGAAGATCGAGTGTCGCGGAACCCTCGCAATGCTCCCGTAAAGACTGTCTGCAGCATATCAGGCAATTGATAACAGGATGAGATAAGTAAGATACTCGCTGCCAAAGCGACAACTTGCTCATTACTACTGTAAATATACGGAATCTGGTTATGAAACAGCTGCGTAATAATAAAACACACACTCACGTAAGAAAGTCCTATTAAGATAATCACCCGAATACGCTTCCTAACACCTTCAACACCTTCTTTTGACATGGCTTTCGCCACCACAATCGCGGTCACGGCGCTCATTGCCATCATAGGGGTAAATAAGAAAGAGGTGTAAGACATAACAATCTGGCCACCGCCTAGCGCCAAATCTCCAAAAGAAGAGATCAGCCACGTCATAGACGAGAACAAGCCCACTTCAAAAGCAAAAGCAAAGCCAGCAGGCGCTCCGACGTTAAGTAGAATCGAGAATTTCCGAGTGTAGCGCCACACCAAACGAGTAAACAGTGGCGTTTTATTAATAAAGCGATCGTAAACAAAAAACAGTGATACGGCTAAATACAAAGACAATGACGATGCCAGCGCCGCGCCTTCCGCCCCCATTTCTGGAAAACCAAACTTGCCAAATATAAGCACATAGTTAAATAAAACATTCAACGCTAATCCGGTGCTCGCCACAAATAATGGAAATCCAGGGCGTCCAGCGGCTTCAAATAAGTTTTTATACGCGGTCATTAACGCCAACATAGGCAAAGCAGGCGCGAAAATATATAAATAACTGACGGACACGAGACGGGTTTCTTCTTCTGTCGCCATGAAGCGTGCGAAGTGAGGCAGTACAAACACCACGATCAAACTCGCAAACAGTCCAAGCACCACGGATAAACCAATGGCTTGTGACATGTATAAATTCACCAGCTTAGGTTGTCGACCGTGTAAATGGCGTGTGACCAAAGGTGTAATACCGAACGTTACGCCAATAAGAAAACAACCAACCGGTAGCCATAAACTAGACGCCAAACCCACGGCAGCCAAATGCAGCGCACTGTAATGACCCAGCATAATGGTATCCACCACGCTAATGGATAGCTCCAGCGTCATGGTCAATACCATAGGAAATAATAAATGAAGAATTTCTTTTAACACCGTAAAACGCTTAACCACACATCACCGCCGACTATCCATAGAAAACATCCAAAAACAACCGAGTAATTTAACACTGATTATCAAACATTGCACCGTTGGTCAGGTTTATTTCGCATTTCCATCCCGTAGCCCGAATAAGGCGAGGAACGAGGCGTAATCCGGTGTTTACCTCGAACAAAACACACGACTTGTATTTACATGCCAATACCGAGAAAATGTCGCACAACAATTGATTCACAGTATAGGACGACCATTCATATATGACTATTCTCTCGACGCTCGGCCCGTTATTAATCGCTTTATTATTTGGTTACTGGGTCAATATCAAGGTATTTACCCCCTCTCGTGTAGCAAAAGGACTCGAACAACTGGTTTATGTCATCCTAGGGCTAATAGGATTCAGCCTTGGTGCTTTAGATAATCTTGCCGAGAAACTCTTAATTGCAGGTTATCAAGCCATCGTGCTTTTTATTTTGGTCAGCGTATTTAGTTTAGCCGGATTGTATTTTAGTGGCTTACGATTTGGAGGTACCCATTCAGATCAATTAGCCCAAGCACCCGCTAGCAGTAAACAACACGCGCTAATGGATGCAGTAAAAACCATCGCTTGGGTTATTGGCGGTGTGATCGTCGGCATTTTTGCTAAAGACTGGCTAACGGGTGTAGATGACATAGTCACAGGCTTGCTTTACGTTTTACTCTTTTTGATTGGCTGCCAACTTCGCCAAGGTAACCATCGCCTACGCAAACTCTTTTTAAACTCACAGGGCGTCATTATTGCTTTTGTTACTATTTTCACTACGCTGTTAGCGGGCTGGATTGGAAGTTTTGTATTAGACCTCAGTTGGAACCAAGGCCTTGCCGTCGTCGCAGGCTTCGGTTGGTACAGTTTATCCGGCATTCTTATCACCGGCTTAGGCGACCCAGTACTAGGCACCACGGCGTTTTTACTGGACCTTGGACGAGAAATCCTCGCCCTGATGTTGATACCTTTCCTCGCCAAGCTCAACAGCCACATGTCGGTTGGCTATTCTGGCGCAACGGCGATGGACTTCACCTTACCTATACTTGGTAAATTTCATGGGGCGCAAATCATTCCCGTCTGTATCGCCAGTGGTTTTATTATGAGCATCCTCGTGCCTATACTTATTCCCTTGTTTATGGGTATAAGTCACTAAGAATTAGTAGCGTTTATAAAACACTCAATGAGAATAAAGTAATAATGTCATCAATAGCGAAATGGCTATTTTATGACATGTTGTATTGGATTTTTTAGGAGGCTTGATGAAAATTGCGGTTGTTGTGAACTGTTTAAAAGTTGGCGGCATGGAAAGGGTAGCCTGTAACCTATCCGATGCATTTGCAAAACAAGGCCACGATACTCATCTGATCTACCTGAAAAATCGTAAGGTAGACGTTTCACCCAATGACCCCAGAGTCACGTTGCATCTTTTTGCGTTACAAAGAATGGTAATGCTCAGCGGCATTGGCTGTATTTGGCTGGTGCTATGCAAACTATTGAACGTCATTTTTCGTAAAACGTTTGTCTTGTTTTTTGCCTATGCAGAGGCCATCGCTTTTTCTTATAAACTAAAACAATTAGAAAAAAAAATCGGGCGATTTGATCTGATTGTTTTTCGTGGACAAGGCACCTTTTCACATATTTGGCCCCTACAAGACCCACGTTTCGTCTTTGTCTGTGAGAGCATGCAGAATAAGGCTCATTATGGTGCTCATTCAAAACGTATTTTTTCTTGGTTGTTTTCAAATCGACGTATGGTATGTGTATCAGAAGCGGCGACATCATCTTTTATAGATTTAATACAGACCTACAATATACCTTGTAAAAGCGTATCAACTATCAGCAATCCTAATGACTATAAAAAAATACGTCAGGATGCCTCTATCGCATCGGATGATGTCGACTATCACACAAAGCCCTACATACTGGGTTTAGGCCGTTTAGTGAACGGTAAAAACTTCCCCCTACTCATAGACGCTTATCATTATGCTCGGGAACACTTTGACATACAGCAAGATTTGGTGATCGTTGGTGAGGGCAGAGAAAGAGCTACAATCGAAAAAAAAATCAAACAGCTAGGATTAGAAACAAGTGCCTTTCTCAAAGGTCAGCAAAGCAATCCGTTCCCTTGGTATAAAGGCGCAGACGTTTTTGTATTAAGCTCAAAAAGCGAAGGTCTCGGCATGGTCATCATTGAAGCGTTAGCCTGTGGCACTCCAGTAGTCGCAACAAATTGCCCCGGTGGCGTTTGCGATATTATGCAAGGAGAGTTGAGTCGCTACTTAGCCGAACAGACGGTGATATCACTTGCTGAAAAAATAGCGCTGGCCTTAGAAAAAGACCAATCCGTTGCTTGGAGTCAAGACGTCGCCAAATCGTTAGAGAAATTTGATGGGGAATTCATAGTGAAACAATATTGCGACGCCTACTTATCTCATTCGTAAGCGATAGCCAACACACTATTTTATAAGAATAAACATATGAAAAAACTTGATTATCAGTACGCGTTGAAGCCTGACTGGCAAAGTGACGCAAGACTTGAAAAACAGACAACAGACAACCAAAGTAATATTGTAAATTTAACGTTATCGGATAACACAGGCTTCGCTGAATTAAACCCTGAACAATACACTTGGCTTTTGTCATTTACTTATCAATCGACCCATAAAAAAAAATCTGGGTCTGTGTGTGTCATATTAGAAAATAACGAACAAAATACCGTCAACCATCGACAATACTTTGAAGCAGGAGAAACAGGAACTAGATACTTAAATCTGAGTGGCCTTCTTGCTGATTATCAAACTCTCAGCCAATGGCAATTGGTATATGATCATTGCCTGTTAATGCCCGACGCGACATTGTTAGGATTTAAAAAACCAGATATTCACCATGGACCGATATTAATCATTGCCCCACACGCTGACGATGCAGAATTAGCTGCGTATGGTGTTTACAGTGATTTTTCAGATCAAGTGTGGATAACAACCATCAATGCAGGCCAAAATGTTCAATCATTAGACAGACAGTACATCACAGGCCTTGATGATAATTTAAAAGATGCGGTTTCTCGAAAAGCTAAGATCAGAGCATGGAACAGCATGACGACACCTCTTCTTGCTGGCGTAAAGTTTGAGAGATTATCGTCGCTTGGCTATTTTAACTTAACAAAAAACACATTTTATAACGCATCTGAAAAACAGCAAAATGACAGTGTATGCCCTGAGTTGACTCCGGCGATCAGTCGAGCATTGAACACCATGACACTTCCAAACGATGAATCAAATATTAGCTCGGGGAAGCGACTCGTTGACGATCTCGCCAGTTTGTTAGACCAGATAAAGCCAACAAGTGTTTTTGTTACCGACCCAGAAATAGACCCTCATCCAAAACATATTATGTCAGCTCATGCACTCGCCTTAGCGATCCAACAAAGCGGCCACATTCCCGATCGAGTCTTCATGTATGTAAATCATTTACGCAAGATCAAGAAATTCCCTTATGGTCCCGAACATGCCCGTACAGCGTTACCGCCTTGGTATGAATCTACATCGAAATTTGGGCACTATTCTTGCTATAGCCATCAATTAACATTAAAAACACAAAAAGAGAAAGTGGTCTCTTTTGATTCAATGCACGATTTACGCAGTAAACCCAGAATTCAAAAAATGCTAAAAGCATGGTGGCATAAAAAGGTTCTAAAAAGTGGTTATCAGTTTTATGGTTATCACCATTACTTCCAGACCCACATCAAAGCAAATGAAGTATTCACTTTTGTCGATGGCAAAACCTTCAGTGACTCCTTGCTTCAAAAAGAATAATAACCACCAGCAAAGTATGTAGACGATGAAAATGGTCAACATAAGATATTTGTCAGTTTACTGTAAGGGTTAGCGGATAAACAAAGTGGGTTTAGCAAACACCGTCATGGTTTTGTAAAATCGATTGTCTCACATAAGAATAGCGGATTAGTCTCACTTCACGTCTTGTGTTTTGTGGAACCATTCTTGAAATCAAAAAAGATCTTTTGAAACTCGAACAAAGTGTGCAGGTGAAGGGGTCACTTTGGTAAAGTGAGAACATAAAAATTGGCATAAACAGCCTACCTTATGTTAGAACACTTATGTTACAAAGGTACAACGGATCTGATTTTGCAAAGCACAAGGCGTATATCATTGTTCCTGCTTTGTTTTCGCCCCATGAAAAGCTGATCAAAATACTGTGCAAATCAAATTCCGTCTTAATGCTTTAGATCACTCAGTGATAAACCCACAAATAATGGAACACCTTTCCTTATGAAAAAAATAGTTATGAAAAAAACTCTGATTGCGGCGCTGGTTATCTCTTCCGTTTCTTTTGCGTACGCTGATGACAGTGCAATTAAACTGGACTCTAAAGAACAGCGTCTTGGCTACAGCATTGGCACCATGTTTGGAACGCGTATGTCACAAGACTTCTCTGACCTAGACATGAAAACCTTCATGGCAGGCTTCCAAGACTCATTTGCTGGAAAAGAAGGTAAAATGACCATGGATGAAGTGTCTCAAACCATCCAAACGTACCAGCAAGAACAAATGGCAAAAGCTCAGCTTGAAGAAGACAAAGCAGCTGAAGAAGCACAAGCGGCTTCTGCTGCTTGGTTAAAAGAGAAAGAAGCCGAAGAGGGTGTGAAAAAAACCGAATCCGGTTTGCTTTATAAAGTCATCACAGTGGGCAAAGGCGAAAAACCAAGCGCAACAGACACGGTTAAAGTGGATTACGAAGGCAGCCTAAGTGACGGAACCGTATTCGACAGTTCATATAAGCGTGGCGAAGCAATCACTTTTCCACTTAACGGTGTTATCCCTGGTTGGACTGAAGGTTTACAACTTATGCCAGTTGGCTCTAAATATGAGCTATATATCCCATCCGACCTAGGATATGGCCCAGGTGGAACTGGCCCTATTCCAGCACATGCCGCATTGAAATTTGTTGTTGAATTGCACGAAATTCAACAAGCAGATGCGCCAAAAGAAGAAACTAAAAAATAGAAACTAAAAAATAGAAACTAAAAAGCATCCTCTTACTGAATTAAAAAATGACCGTCATCATTGACGGTCATTTTTTATCTAAATAATTTCGAGCTAAAGCAAACATTTATTCATAATCAAGCAAGTCGACTATTAAGATGAATATCTTATATACCCATACCAACAACTTTTTGTATACTTACGTGCAAATTACACTTTTGGATTGACCTGTGATCTATCCATGTATACAAAACATGAGTTTAAAATGACATCAGCTTCTACCATCCTAACCAATATATTCAAACGTCGTACTTCAGTAGAACAACCAACATGGCTGGTTGTATTAGGAATCTTGACCGTCACCATTTATGCATTTTCTCGTACTGGCTTTCCAGAAGCAGCCAAAATTTCATCTGCTATTGCCTTCTTTACAGGCTTCTGGGGACTTTATAAATATGGTAGCCAAGTAAACAGCCATATACTACTGCGTTTTGTCTGGATAGCAGTCATCTTTCAGTTCATAGCATGGGGACTATCTCTGTACGTCACTCCTGAATGGGCTGAAGATACCCCTCAATTAGACAAAGTGACCCGCTGGTTTATTTTTATCCCATTTGCTTGGTGGGTTACACAACGCAAAAATTCTATTTGGCTAGTATGGAGCAGTGCAGCATTAGGTATATTAGTATCTCCTTGGGTAACAGGTGATGGTATACCAGAATTCATTAGAGGCCTAAATGGGGAGCGAGTGTTCTTTGGGCTTCGTCAAGCACAGCATACAAGTTTATTTTTCGGCGTTATTTTAATTGGTTTAATGTGTTTTGCTCGGCCAATTTTTCAAAAAAACAAATGGTTAATAATTCCTCTCATTATAACTTTTTCCTATTGTCTTTTAATTATTTATATCAATTCTTCCCGCCAGGCATGGCTATCACTTTTATTAACTATTTTTTTGGTAGCAACGTATTTCACCTTGAAGCGTTTTAATAGAGCACAGCCAAAGAAAAAAATAATCACTGGAACCCTATTTTTCATTGGCTTATTCAGCGTCAGCATTCTCCTAACCAGTAGTGATACAATGGTAAAAAGAGTGATGAAGGAAAAAAGTGCGTTAAATGCAATAGCAACATTAAACTTTGATGATGTACCTTATTCTAGCTTTGGCATACGTTTGCATAGCTGGATAGCGGCAACTGATTTTATTGCAGAAAAACCATTATTTGGCTGGGGGGATAATGGCAAAAGCTTAGTCATGAAGCACACCGAATGGCTGCCAGACAATATAAGAAATAATTTTGGACACCTACACAATACCTACATTGAACTCTTAGTAAACTATGGCATAGTTGGACTTGTCTTTTACCTTAGTATATGGGTTTATATAGGAAAACGCCTTTACAAACAAATAAAGACAGGGAAAATAGAAAAAGAAATTGGTTATTTTTTCACTAGTTTTTTAATTTTTTGGAGCATTATGAATTGCTTCGAAGCCTATCAAAATTTTTGGACTGGCTCTTTTTTCTTTATAGTTTTTATGACTGGTATTCAGTCAAAAATATGGCGTGCTGAATATAAACTCGTTTGAAAATAACGTCTACCATAAACGAAAAAATAATATATGAGAATCTTGTGAAACAAGGATTAGCGCTAAAAGAACACAGCACATTGCTCAATATAATACTTCGAAGTATAGACACACTTGCTCTTTTACTATCTGGTTTATTTTGCTTTTGGTTAAGATTTTCTGACCTAAATCTTGATATAACTTATAAAAATGTATTACTTCTAGAGATTTTATTAGGTGCTACCTGCCTTTCTTTTACAGGTGCATATCGAGCTTGGCGAGGATCATCTTTTTCTAGCGAAGTCCAGTGTGTTATAAAGGCTATATTAGGGAGTTTTTTACTTCTAATAATGAGTGGCTTTATCACCCAGTCCTCTGACAACTACTCTCGAGTATGGGTCGTTTCTTGGCTACTTACATCAACCTTTTTTATTCTAGGTTACCGGTTTACCCTCAGGCAATCACTTGGAATATTAAGATCAAAAGGCTACAACATAAGACGAGTTCTTATTATTGGAAATGAAGAGCTAGGACAAAGTGTCGCCAATAAGCTTATCCAAAATCCTGAAATGGGGTTAGCTGTAACTGGCTTTATAAGCGACAATAAATCAAGCTCAAAAAGCTCGTTGATAGAATCAATACCTACCCTAGGTAATTTAGAAGACATAGATAGACTAGTTAATGAAATGCATATAGACCAAGTTTGGATTGCGCTACCTATGAATGAAGTAAAAAAAATGGAGAAGGTACAATCCGCACTAAGAAACAGCTCTATAATAATTCGAATGGTACCTGATATTTTCGGTTTCCAATTATTAAACCATTCTATAACTGAAGTTGCTGGCCTACCCATTATTAATTTATCAACATCACATATGATAGAATCAAAATATCGATTACTTAAATCACTTGAAGACAAAATACTAGCCTTTATAATTATAATTTGTATTAGTCCAATATTACTTGGACTAGCCATCGCAATTAAACTGACATCCAAAGGCCCTATTCTATTTAAACAATATAGAACAGGTGTTAATGGAAG
Organism: Marinomonas maritima; assembly: GCF_024435075.2. Lineage (NCBI taxonomy): Bacteria > Pseudomonadati > Pseudomonadota > Gammaproteobacteria > Oceanospirillales > Oceanospirillaceae > Marinomonas > Marinomonas maritima. Next base: position 575,211 of record NZ_JAMZEG020000003.1, read on the forward strand.
AGATTTTAAAGTTTACAAATTTCGTTCTATGATCGTTCATTATGAAAGTGACGGGGAAATAACTCAAGCAACGAAAGACGACATCAGAATAACCTCTATAGGGCAGTTTATGAGAAAAACATCTTTAGATGAACTCCCTCAATTTTTTAATGTACTACAGGGAAGAATGTCTATTGTAGGTCCACGCCCTCATGCACTAGCGCATAATGAACATTACAAGATATTAGTAGAATCTTATATGCAACGCCATATGGTTAAACCGGGCATTACAGGCTGGGCGCAGGTAAATGGCTTCAGAGGAGAAACCGATACTTTAGATAAAATGGAAAAAAGAATTGAATATGATCTTTTTTATATTGAAAACTGGTCGGTATGGTTTGATCTGGAAATAATTTTTATGACTTTATACAAAGGATTTATTCATAAAAATGCACTTTGATTTTAAATGCGGCGCTAAAAAGATAAAGAAATAATGTAATAGTTGGACTTCCCAGACTTTACTAACTAGACACCTATTGACGTTAAAATCTAGTTAAACCCTGAGGTATCCCCACGAATTTGATATAAATAACAATTAGTTAACATAAGAAGGGAACGTTCATGGCCCTTGGTGATCAATAATTTCGCCAAAAACAATCAAACACGAGAACCATGAACGCGACATCTATTCTGAACAAAATCCTTCCATTTGTCAGCCCAAATATGCATAAAACTCGACGCAAGGCGCTATCAGCTTGTGTACTCAGCTTAGCGCAAGGCAATCTTTGCACCGTGACTAGTATCGGTCGAGGCATCCAATCAAAAGCGTACGAAAAGCACCGCATTAAACGCTCAGACCGATTGCTCTCCAACCCGAATTTACACCACGAGGCATTATCGATTTACGCTTATATCTGCCGACTCTTTGTGATTCAAACGCGTCCAATCATTAGCGTGGACTGGTCTGATTTAGATGCTCGTGGACAACACTTTCTAATTCGTGCCAGTACGGCTTTTGAGGGGCGATCCATTACGCTTTATGAAGAAGTGCATGACAAGCTCACAAAAGAAAAGCCTAAAACACATCGACAATTTTTAAGCGTTTTAGAAGCACTGCTTCCAAGTAAAGTAAAGCCCATCATTGTAACGGATGCTGGATTTAAGACACCTTGGTTAGATGAAGTTGTGAAACAGGGCTGGGATTATGTCGGACGAGTCAGAAGGCCGCGTAAGTACTATGATGACTCGCTTCAAGCTTGGCGCTGCATATCCACTTTGTTCTCTAGTGCTAATCAAAAACCTAAGCATCTAGAGCTTAAACATCGTCAATCTAGTCCGATCACCAATCAGTTTGTTCTTTACAAGAGCCCACCTAAAGGGCGTCACTCCATCAATCAAAAAGGTAAAAGACGTGCTTCTTTATCTTCGCTTACCGCAGCCAGAGGTGCAAAAGAACCTTGGTTATTAGTGTCTTCTCTTCCCGTGAACCGTCTTTTTGCGAAACGTTGCGTCAAAGCATATGAAACGAGAATGCAAATTGAAGAAGGTTTTCGCGATATGAAAAGCAGCCGATTCGGCTTGGGATTTGAGTTGAGTTATACATCAAAGATAGAACGGCTAAGCAACTTAATCCTGCTTACAACTGTCACTGCGCTTCTGCTTGTTTTAGTCGGTAAAGTCATAGAGCTGGCAGGCTATGCAAAACGCTTCCAAGTGAACACTCTACGTAAGCGAAGAGTTCTGTCACACTTTTACCTTGGGAAACGAGCCATTATGACTCGTTTCCAGATATCAAAAAAGGAATGGCAGGACGGCATCAGGCAACTAGTCCAGCAGCTAAAACAAGGAGCCTATTCATGAGTAAATTTGTGGGGATACCTCAGAGTTAAACCCGAATTCAAGTCCGAAGTGCGACACTTTTTATTTCAAGCAACTAAGCACATTTCTTTAAAAACCATCGCTGGTTGCTTGAACCCTAGACACTTTTTTGGACGATAGTTTATTCGTCTCATCGCGAAGTGTATTCTCTCTTCTGTAACTTCTCTTAAATCAGTGCCTTTGGGTACATACTGCCTTAAAAGTCCGTTGCTATTTTCATTAGCGCCACGCTCCCAAGAGCTATATGGATGAGCAAAATACACTTTCGTATTTAATGCTTCAGCTATCTCAGCATGGTAGGCAAACTCTCGGCCATTATCGGCTGTGATCGTGTGTACATGATCTTTAAACGGCATCAATAACTCTATAGTCGCTTGAGTCACATCTTTAGCTGATTTCGAATCCACTTTCTTTATGAAGTAAAAGCGCGTCTTTCTTTCTAACAAGGTGACGATAGAACCTGTTCCATGTTTGCCTAAAACAGTGTCTATTTCCCAATCACCAAAACGCTTTTTTGTCTCTACAATGGCTGGGCGCTCATCAATAGAGACCTTGTTTTTAATCACTTCTGCTTTCGTTCGCTGGCCTTTCCGGTAGCGTTTTTTTCCTTGTCTCAAATGGCGATAAAGTGTCCCTTTGTTTCTTTTGTCATCATGGATGTACTGATAAACCCATTCATGACTAACAGGAACACCACAGTTTTTGAGTACGTCAGAGACTTGCTCAGGACTCCAGTCGATTTCAATTAAAATACGAATAAAATCAATCGTCTTTGATGATATGCGATATTTAGCGGATGTTTTTCGCCGTATTAAACAAGCGCTTTGAGCTTTGTCAGGGCAATATTCTGTTACTTTTTTATTCCGCTTTAGCTCACGATAAACCGTCGCTCTATGACAATTCAGTGTTCGTGCAATATTTGCCACTGATATTTCTTGTCCTAAAAAAGCGGAAATCTGGTATCTTTTGCCTTCGGTCAACTGCTGATAATTCATGATTGCAGTGTCGCACTTATTATCTGAATTTAGGAATAAGAGGTGTTTTATGAAGTCCAAACGTTCCCCCCGAAGAGTTCAAAAGAGAAGCGGTTAAGCAAGGTTATTCTGTTGCTGAAGTAGCTCAACGGCTCGATACGACTACTCATAGTTTATACGCATGGTTAAAAAAACCATTATCTGATCGGGCGGCTGAGGACTTACGATTGTTAGAGCGCATAAAAGAATGTCACATTGCCAGCGGAGGAACCTATGGAAGTCCATGGATACACCGCGATCTTCGTGATGAGGCGGAAATTTGTAGTGTGCATCGTGTCGCTAAAATCATGCGTAATAACAACATTAAAGCCCAGATTGGCTATAAGCGTCGTCATATCAAAGGCGGTAAAGTAGGTAAGAAAGTCGATCTAATCTACCAAGAAATGTGGGGGGATGTTGCTTGCCTACAACATTGTGCGTCGAGAGGCGAGTCATGCGGCAGCATCACATGGTCAACGAGCGAGCGATGTGCGCTTAAAAATGGCGTTTACTTTTATTGCTTCCAACGTGATCGTGATGGCAGCCGCTAAGCCAGAATTGAAGACAGGAATGCGCCTTAAGGAGCTAAGGTCTGGGGTGTGTAATTTGTTTTTGGAGCGAAAGAAAGCGAGACCTAGTAGGCCTCGCTTGGTCAAGCAATCAAAGACGAGATATCCGGTATCTCCTAATGCTGTTCCGCTTAAGTGAACAGCATTAGCCAAATAGGCGCCTTTTATAAACGATAGGAATAACAAACCTTTTATTTCTTAATGTCGTCAAAGAAACGCTTCACACCATCAAACCAATTTTTTTGCTTAGGTGAGTGATCTGTTCCCTCTCCCATGCTTTCAGACAATTCTGTGAATAACTCTTTTTGACGAGAAGTAAGGTTCACCGGTGTTTCGATCACAGCCTTACAAATCAAATCACCCACTGGACCGCCACGCACAGGCTTAACGCCTTTATTACGAAGACGAAATAATTTCCCTGACTGACACTCAGCCGTCACCTTCAGACGTACACGACCATCTAGCGTAGGCACATCAATTTCACCACCCAACGCGGCCGTAGTGAAGCTGATAGGTACTTCACAATATAAGTTCGCACCATCTCGTTCAAAAATACTGTGCGGCTTCACCGATACTTGAACAAACAAGTCTCCTGATGGTCCGCCATGCGTTCCGGCTTCACCTTCACCAGACAAACGAATACGATCGCCTGTGTCTACGCCGGCAGGAATTTTAACATTAAGTGTTTTGTACTCTTGCACTCGACCTTGGCCATGGCAATCATGACAAGGATCGCTGATAACTTGACCGGCACCATGACACTCTGGACACGTCTGCTGAACAGAGAAAAAACCTTGTGACATGCGGACTTGGCCTGCGCCACCACACGTACCACAGGTTTTCGGCGTTGAGCCTTTTTTCGCACCAGAACCTTCACACTTCTTACAATTCACCAGCGTTGGTATACGAATTTTTTCCTCGCATCCCCAAACTGCTTGTTCAAGGTCAAGCTCTAATGTGTAACGCAAATCGGAACCACGACGAGTTCGGCTTTGACCGCCACCACCACCGCCGCCAAAGATGTCACCAAACACATCACCGAAAACATCACTAAAACCACCCGCTCCAGCACCACCGCCGTAACCTCCGCCCTGACCATTAACACCTTCATGGCCAAATCGATCATAGGCTCCGCGTTTTTCATCAGAAGACAGGATTTCATACGCTTCAGCCAGCTCTTTGAATTTATCAAGTGCTTCTGGGTTATCTGGGTTTTTATCTGGATGGTACTTATTCGCTAAAGAACGATAAGCTTTTTTAATATCTTTCTTATCCGCGCTTTTGGCCACCCCAAGAACGTCGTAATAGTCTCTTTTGCTCATCGAAGGCATTCCTGAATTAAAAAGTCCGAATTAAAAAATCTGAATTGAAAAGTCCAAATCTAAAGAGTCTGCAAAGTCGTCAATCTAAGACATTACAAATAGCAAAACACGGTCCTAAAACCGTGTTCGCTATCAACAACCCTTTTTGACAAGGGCAAAAATAAGGTTTAACGCTTATTTTTTATCGTCTTTTACTTCTTCGAACTCGGCGTCAACCGCATCATCCTGAGACTTAGCTTGTTCACCTTCAGCTGGCTGTTCGCCGGCTTCTGCTTCTGCATACATCTTCTGAGCCAAAGTACCAGACGCTTGAGTCAACGCATTCGTTTTCTCTTCGATCTTCTCTTTGTCGTTAGACGTTAACGCTTCTTCAAGCTCAGTGATCGCTGTTTCAATCGCTTCTTTCTCTTCTGCTGTTGCTTTGTCGCCAGCATCAACCAACGTTTTACGAGTCGCGTGAATCATGCCATCAGCTGTGTTGCGAACTTGTACAAGCTCTTCGAACTTACGATCTTCTTCCGCGTTTGCTTCAGCGTCTTGAACCATTTTTTCAACTTCTTCATCGCTTAAACCAGAAGAAGATTTGATAACGATAGACTGCTCTTTACCGGTTGCTTTGTCTTTCGCAGACACACTCAAGATACCGTTGGCATCAAGATCGAAGCTTACTTCAATTTGTGGCACGCCACGTGGAGCAGGTGGAATGTCAGCCAAATCGAAACGACCTAGAGATTTGTTCTGAGACGCTTGCTTACGCTCACCTTGCAATGCGTGGATAGTTACCGCATTTTGGTTATCTTCCGCTGTAGAGAAAGTCTGAGATTTCTTAGTAGGAATCGTCGTATTTTTCTCGATCAACGCCGTCATTACACCACCCATTGTCTCAATACCTAGAGACAGTGGCGTAACGTCTAGAAGAAGAACGTCTTTTACATCACCAGAAAGTACCGCACCTTGGATAGAAGCACCAATGGCAACCGCTTCGTCTGGGTTCACGTCTTTACGTGGCTCTTTACCGAAGAATTCAGTTACTTTCGCTTGCACTAGTGGCATACGAGTCTGACCACCAACCAAGATAACTTCATCGATATCAGCAGCAGTCAGATCAGCATCTTTCAATGCTTGACGGCAAGGTTCAAGAGATTTCAATACAAGCTCTTCAACCAAAGACTCCAACTTAGAACGAGTCAATTTCACGTTCAAGTGTTTAGGACCAGACGCATCAGCTGTGATGTAAGGCAAGTTAACTTCTGTCTGAGAAGAAGAAGACAATTCAACTTTGGCTTTCTCACCTGCTTCTTTCAAACGTTGTAGTGCAAGTGGATCGTTATGCAGATCGATACCAGACGATTTTTTGAATTCAGCTGCTAGGAATTCGATAACACGCATATCGAAATCTTCACCACCTAGGAAAGTATCACCGTTTGTAGACAATACTTCGAATTGCTTCTCGCCATCTACGTCAGCAATTTCGATGATAGAAATATCGAACGTACCACCACCAAGGTCATAAACTGCGATAGTAGAATCGCCAGTGCTTTTATCTAGGCCATAAGCCAAAGCAGCTGCTGTTGGTTCGTTGATTATACGTTTCACTTCTAGACCAGCGATTTTGCCAGCGTCTTTTGTTGCTTGGCGCTGAGAGTCGTTGAAGTAAGCAGGGACAGTAATAACCGCTTCTGTTACTTTTTCGCCTAGGAAGTCTTCTGCTGTTTTCTTCATTTTCTTAAGAACTTCAGCGGAAATTTGTGGTGGCGCTTTCTTCTCGCCTTTCACTTCTACCCATGCATCGCCATTATCAGCAGCTACGATTTTGTAAGGCACCATAGAGATGTCTTTTTGTACAACATCATCTTTAAACTTACGACCGATCAAACGCTTAACTGCGAACACAGTATTTGTTGGGTTTGTTACCGCTTGACGCTTAGCAGATTGACCGACTAACACTTCACCATCATCTGCATAAGCAACAATAGACGGTGTGGTGCGATCGCCTTCAGCATTTTCAATTACACGTGCTTTCTCGCCATCTAATACGGCAACACAAGAGTTCGTTGTACCTAAATCAATACCAATGATTCTACCCATGGTTTGTCTCTCCAATAAATTCGTTTATTACAATGATGATTCTGTATTTGGGTCCGCTTTTTTATATTTCAAGCGCTTGGTGTCAAAAAAATGACAGGCAATTTAAGCCGCGCTTGAAACAACAACCATTGCCGGACGCAATAGACGGCCATTGAGCGTATAACCTTTTTGCACAACATCCATTACCGTGTTTGGCTCTAACTCAGGGTTTGGCACCATGGTAATAGCTTGATGTAATGCAGGGTTGAAAGGTTCGCCATGTGGATCAACCACGACCACTTCAAAACGCGCTAAGGTTTCAAGCAAGTCTTTTAACGTAAGCTCAACACCGTCACGAACAGGGTCTGATTCACCCGTTTCAGGAGCCGATGTCAACGCTCGTTCAAGGTTATCCGCAACATTCACAATTGATTTCGCAAATTTTTCGACACCAAATTTATGTGCCTTTTCAACATCTTGCTCCGCACGACGGCGCACATTTTGCGCATCGGCATGAGCTCGAAGTGCCGCTTCTTTATACTGAGCGACTTCTTCTAATGCTTTTGTAAGCTCATCATTTTCAGTAACTTCCTCTAAAAGCTCTGCTTCAGGCTCCAAAAGTTCTTCTACTGCTTCGTTTTGCGTTTCGCTTTTCAAAACTTGCTCCGCGTCTAGATTAGGATTTTTTTGCTGCTCACTCATTCTTTAACTCCAAATAACAGAAACAATTCTTTCTCTGTGCTGGTTATATGGGGACAGCTTTTTGCCTTTCAATACTAAAACCGCATTAATTTCATGGGAATTAAATTTGCGAACTAGTCTTGTCAAAAAACAGCCAACTACTGTATAAATAACCATATAAAATATTTTCTTTCTCGGAGCACTCTATGCTGACCAGTATCGCTATCTCCAACTTCGCCATTGTTGAATCCCTAGAGCTGGAATTCAAAAAAGGCATGACCGTGATTTCAGGTGAAACGGGCGCCGGTAAGTCCATTATGGTGGACGCCTTGTCTTTATGCTTAGGTGATCGCACTGACGCTGCGGTTGTAAGGCATGGCGAAAAAAGAGCTGACATAAGCGCCAGCTTCGATATACAGCAATACCCTCACGTTCATAAATGGCTTGAGGAAAGAGACCTAGAACATGACCAACACTGCATACTACGTCGCGTTATCAGCAAGGAAGGTCGTTCGAAAGCGTATATAAATGGCCGTCCTTGTACCTTAAGCGACTTAAAAGAAGTGGGCAGTCAACTTGTTGATATCCACGGACAGCACGAACATCAGTCTTTATTAAAAAAGAATGCTCAAAGACAACAACTTGATGCCTATGGCCAGTTAACCGACTTAAGTAAAAAAGTAAACCAGCAATACGCTGTTTGGCGACAACTAAAAGAAGAACTGTCCGCTCAACAAAATCGATCATCTGAACAGAATGCTAAAATTCAACTCCTCGCCTATCAAGCTCAAGAATTCCAGCAGCTTGATCTGCAAAAAGGTGAGATTGAAGCACTGGAAAACGAGCAAGCCTTTTTATCCAACATTGCTGATTCGCAATTTAAAGCCTATCAAGCCAGTGGCATTTTGATTGACAGCGACGAAGGCAACGTTTGCTCTTTATTACATCAAGCCATTAATAGCGCCAATCAAATCAACCCAACCACGAAAGAGCTCGAAAGCGCGCTCGATATGATGAATACCGCGCTTATTCAAGCCCAAGAAGCCGCGGATAGCTTACATCACTACCAAGATACGCTGGAGCAAAACCCAGAACGCCTCACCGAGGTAGAGCAACGCTTATCCGATATTTATGAAACGGCTCGAAAACACAGAACACTCCCAGAAACACTTTTAATACTGCGAGAAAGTGTCGAGACAGAATTGAATAGTCTGCAAGGCAGTGAAGAAAGCCTAGAATCACTGAAAGAAAAAGAAGAACAAGCCTACGAATCCCTAACTGCACTCGCCACAACATTGACCGAAAAACGAATAACAGCAAAAGACGACCTCGCTCAAAAAGTGGAAGAACAAGTTCATGGATTAGGTATGCCTCATGCCCGCTTCTTTATTCAGTGCCAACCACTTAATCAAGTGACGGCCAATGGGTTTGAAGACATAGAATACATGATCGCCTCAAACCCAGGACAGCCAGCTCAACCACTACGTAAAGTAGCATCGGGCGGTGAGTTGTCACGAATCAGTTTAGGTATCCAAGTGGTCACCGCGCATACATCAATTATTCCGACCTTGGTATTTGACGAAGTCGACGTTGGTATCAGCGGCGGTATCGCCGAAGTAGTTGGTCGCATGCTTCGCTCTGTTGGCAAACGCGGACAAGTTTTCTGCGTGACTCATTTAGCTCAAGTCGCTGCACAAGGTAATCAACACCTACGCGTCAGTAAATTAGTTGCGGACGAAGCAACATCATCACAAGTGGCATTATTAAAGGACCAAGAACGCACTCACGAAATTGCACGCCTATTAGGTGGGCTAGAACTTACAGAGCAAACCCTAGCGCACGCTCGTGAAATGCTTGGGAATGTTCAGTTACAGTAACAAGAAATTAAAAAAAGGGCTTAAACTCTGCAGTTTAAGCCCTTCACACTCACTAATAACGCAATAAAGCGTTTATTTTTTCTTTGGACGTACATACATAATCAAGCTGTGATCTTCAATATCGAAGCCATGTGCTTCAGCAATTTCATGCTGGCGTTGCTCAATAATAGGATCAACGAACTCAATTACTTTACCCGTCTCTAAACAAATCATGTGATCGTGATGATCACCTTTCGCTAGCTCAAAAACAGCTGTGCCCGCTTCAAAGTGATGGCGCTGAACCAAATCAGCTGTTTCGAATTGAGTTAAAACACGATAGACCGTTGCTAGGCCTACGTCTTCACCTTGATCGAGCAGGGTACGATAGACATCATCCGCGCTCATATGGCGGTCACCTGCAGTCTCAAGAATTTGTAAAATTTTCACTCTTGGCAAAGTTACCTTGAGTCCCGCTTTCTTTAGCTCTTGATTTTCGCTAGTCATGAGTCATTCTCTATTCGATCTTATTGATAATTACTTTATCATTAGCATACCAGAGTAAGGATAATACAAATGAAAAAATCAGTTTTTATACTATGCGCAGCACTTTCACTTGGCGCATGCAGTTTATTTCCACCACCTTACAAGGTTCCGGTAACACAAGGAAACCTTATAACGAAGGAACAGTTGTCACAGTTACAAGTTGGCATGTCAGAATCTCAGGTAACTTATCTATTGGGGAACCCAATGTTAAAAGATACCTTTAAACCAGACGAGTGGCATTATTTATACACCTCTCGATATGCAGCGCCAGATACCAAAAAAAGTGATGCTAACGACCTAGTATTAATTTTCAGCAATGGCGTTCTAACACAAATCAAAAACAACTAACTTTTTGTTGTTTTTGCTGCTCGGTTGACTCTAGCTTGTTTAGGGTCAACCGTCAGTTCACGATACAGTTCAACGCGCTCGCCTTCTTTTAACACTTGTTCTTCTGCATTACGCACCGTTTTTCCAAAAATACCCACTTTAATAGTTTCTACATTCACATCTGGGAAAAAAGCAGTAATATTGGAATGACGAACAGCATTGCGAACGGTACAGCCCTCTTCAACCTCCAACGTAATGATTTTTTGCTTATTAGGCAAAGCATAAGCCACTTCAACTCTCATACTGTTCACCGTATACCACTTTTGCACGCTTACTAAAAGAATCCACCATCGTATTGGCTATCTGACTAAACACGCCACCAAAAGCAAATTTCAGCATGCCGCTTAATTCAAAGTTAATACTCAACATAATTTTACAGCTAGTCGGTGTCAGCTCGGTAAAAGTCCATACTCCGTGTAGACTTTTAAATGGCCCTTGTACTAAGGTCATTTCTATTCGGCTGTAGTTTTCCAAAGAATTCTTTGTCGTAAAGGATTGCCGCACTGGCCCTTTACCCACATCCAAAGACGCGACGATTTCAGTCGGTGTTCTCGAAATCAGTGTAGAAGCCAAACACCCTGGTACGAACTCTGGATAACCATCGATATCATTAACCAATGCAAACATCTGTTCGCAGCTGTAATTAACATGAGCAAAACGCTCTATATGACTCAAACTAAACTCCTATCCAACCTACAAAGGTAATCACCAACATAGCAGGAATACTGATGTATTTTAACGTCTTATACCACCATTGGAAATGATTAGCCTGTTTCGTAATCATCTCATTTTGCAACATAGAATGCGGTATAAACCAAGCCACCAAAACAGACAATAATATCGCACCAACAGGCAAAAGAATCAGAGATGTAAACTCGTCTAACAACTCAAAAAAATTCATCCCAAAGATAATTTTGCTGTCCCAGTGATTAAAAGACAACAACACCGCAATACCAATCAACCAGACAGTCATTCCCATTAAAAAAGCCGCCTTCAAACGCGCAATGTAAAATTTCTCATGCAACCAAGCAACAAACAATTCCAACATTGATATAGCAGAAGTTAACGCAGCGACCACCAATAGTAGAAAGAAAACACTAGCAAAAAACTGGCCGCCTGGAAGACTACCAAAAATGATAGGCAAAGACACGAAGGTCAAACTTGGGCCCGCCTCCACATCGATTTGAAAGGAAAAGACTAACGGAAAAATAACCAAACCGGCCAAAATTGCCACCAGCAAATCCACTCCAACGACAATACTACAAGCACGAGCAATGGACATCCGCTTACTCATGTAAGCGCCATAGGCAAACATCGCCCCCATACCAACACTCAAACTAAACAGAGCAAGTCCGACAGCGGCAAGAACAACCTCAAACGTAATATCCTGCCAAGACCAACGAAACATAAAGTCCATTGCTTCAGATGTATTCCCGATCATCATGGAATAACTGGCCAGCAGAATCAAACTCACTACTAGAGTAGGCAACAATAAACGAACAACCGCCGACAATCCACGGGTAACAGACTGACCAACCGTCAACACTACCAGCGCAATAAAAACAGAATGCCAGAGCAACATCTCCGTTGGGTCTGATAATAAATCCCCAAACATAACGACAGCACCAACCTGGGTAATCTCTTTGAAATCACCCGATAAAGCACGCTCTAAATACGCAAGGGACCATCCCGCAATGACACTATAGAAAGTCAGAATTAAAAAACCCGTCACTCCTGCCAACCAAGGCACAAACACCCAAGCTTTATGAACAATGCGACGCTCACTTAAATCATTTACCGTATCAATAGGGTTAGAACGAACTGTGCGGCCCAACGCCACCTCTGCCATTAATACAGGAAGACCAACCAACAACAAACACAGGCAATACACCAACAAAAAAGCACCGCCTCCGTTTTCCCCTAAAACATAAGGAAATTTCCAAATATTCCCAAGCCCTACTGCCGATCCACTGGCCGCAAAAATAAATATCCATGGACTTGACCAGATACCTTGTAAACATCGACTTTCAGGCATAAATTTAAGCTCTAAATACACAACAAGTGTTTAAGGAAAGGAGGAAGATGTAGACGAGGCCAACAAACCCACAAGACCTAACCAGACAAATTAATTAACAAGTGCGAATTTTCTAACATTCAGGCGCATACCTCAAGAAAAGCATAGGTTTTTGCCGCTATCGACCGTATAATTTCTAACTATGAGTAAAGTAAAGAAAAAATCCAGTAGCACGGGCACTATTGCGCTAAATAAACGTGCAAAATTTGACTACTTTGTTGACCAGAAGTTCGAAGCCGGACTGGTTTTATCTGGTTGGGAAGTAAAAAGTCTGCGCGAAGGCAAAGCTCAATTAGTAGACGCCTTCGTTATCATTCACCAAAACGAAGCATGGCTTGTTGGTGCGCGTATTGTGCCACTACTTAGTGCTTCAACACACGTAGTCTGCGAGCCAATGCGCCAACGCAAACTGCTATTGAATCGCAAAGAGCTTGAGAAAATCATTCAAGTGACAGAACAGAAAGGCAAAACCTGTGCGGCCATGGCGCTGTACTGGAAAGGCAACAAAATCAAGTGTGAAGTGGCCTTAGTAACCGGTAAAAAAGACCACGACAAACGCGACACAGAACGAGACCGTGATTGGTCAAGAGACAAAGAACGACTAATGAAGCACAACATCTAACACTCTATTTCAATCGTGTAGATACGGAATATTTCAGCGTTATGTCTAGCGTAAACACATTGTTTCCGTTAGAATTGAGTTACTTTTTGGGGGCGACATGGTTTCGACGTCGGTTACAAACCCAAAGGTGCATGTCGAGAGTGATGCGTGATCTCGTTAATCCCCCGCATCAATTTTATAGTCGCAAACGACGAAAACTACGCTTTAGCAGCCTAAACCGCTGCTAGTGTGCTGCCCTCAGGTTGCTTGTAGCCAGAGATTCTGCAGTATCATAAATTACTAGATGCTAACCGATGCCCCGCCTAGGGATAAGGTTCTAAGATTAAGTAGGCTCGCCATTAACACCCTGTCCTTCGGGCGGTTCGTGGTCAAATAATTGAAGTGACTATGCATGTAGAGCCGATGGCAGAGGACTGACGGACGGGGGTTCGACCCCCCCCGCCTCCACCAATTAAACGGTTGTTTTTAGAAGGGTTTGCACTTTTAAAAAGGAACTGGATGCACGTATGAAGCATCAAATTTAAAACCACCTTCGGGTGGTTTTTTATTGCCTATCACTTATGTTCGCTCACTTAATTACCACGCTTAGCGGCCTTCAACTCTCTCATTTAAGTGCTACGTTAAAGTAAGGTTTTTGAAAAAGGCGTGGAAGCTGGGTTTTATACCTCCGTTTTGATCGTCAGGTATGTTTTTATATGTGTCGGATATTTGATAAGTAATGGAGAAGGCTAGTATGAAGTTTTTCACATTTTTGATGCTGTTTTCAGCGCTCCTAGCGGGCTGCTCGTCCAACATTAAGCTGTCTGGCCAAAATGTTAGCAATGTTGACTCGAATGTGAATATTGATAAATCTGCCGCTATTGCTGTGGTCTCAAGCGAGGAAGGTGATCCGCTCACCAACAAACGCTACATTCCCAACATTATAAGTGCATTCAAAGAACGCGGTTTTACTAATGTCTCTGAAACACAAAACAACCCAGATTATCGCCTAGTAGTGAACTTCACCTTAGAAACCAAGACTGAAACAAAACAAGTTCCTATTTTCAATAACGAGCGAAACCGCCCTTATACCATTTGCCGCAGAAATGCCGACTCGAACACACGAACCTGTATCACTCGCTATCGACACTTTATGGAACCCATCGTTAGTGGCTACAAAACGATAGACACGCCAACGAATATTTATACTTTTCAATTCAAACTGACGGACAAACAGAATAATCTTATTTTGGACTCGACCAATACCGTAGTTCATGCGAGCTGTTCAAAATGGAAAATGTTCGAGTTCTTAGCAAAAGATGCAATCGTTAGAGCTAACTTTAATAATCCAGTAGACAAACCTTACGCTGTCGAGATGAAACAAGATTACAACTGCCAATAAAGTTGTTCCATAACAATGAAGCACAAATGAATTTTGACCTGCTTTACTCCTTTATCACCCTAAAGCTTACTTTTTTATAAGAAAAAATTATTACCTTTTTCGTTTTTTCTTACGTATCTATCTATACTGCATATAAGCCACTTTTGTTTGGGCGTGGCTGCATCAGGAGTTTTTCCAAATCCATTACGCTCACGTTGTGAAGCAAGGGGGAATCCATGATCAATCATGTTTGGGGTCTTATTCATCATCCAGATAAGGAATGGCGAGCTATTAATGAGGAACATGAATCCGTAAGCCACATGTTCTATCACCATGTCCTTTGGATGGCAGCAATTCCAGTGGTGAGTACTTTCATTGGAACAACACAATTTGGTTGGACATTTGGAGGCAGTGAAGCGATTAAGGTTTCTTTTATGGATGGCCTTAGTTTGGGGGTTTTGTTTTATGTGTTGATTCTCGCTGCTGTGGCAATGGTCGGTAGCTTAATTCATTGGATGGCTCGAAATCACGCCAACCGCCCACCTCGCCAAGAGTGCATTGTATTTGCAGGCTATATTGCCACGCCAATGTTCTTAAGCGGTCTATTTGCCATATATCCGATCATTTGGCTGTGCTTACTCGCTTGCGTGGCTGGCGTAGCCTATACAGGCTACTTACTTTATCGAGGCACGCCAAGCTTTTTAGGCATCAGTCATAAACAAGGATTTATACTTTCCAGCACGACATTAGGCATTGGGGTTTTGGTATTAGAAGCCTTGCTCGCCGCGGTGGTTTTGCTTTGGAGCCTAGGGTCTGAGCATAGTATTGTTTGGAGTTTCTTTCAGTAATTGACCCTTTTTACACTTAGATAGCTAAAGCAGATGCCTCTTCTTCAGCAAACGACGGAACTTTTTCCGTCGTTTGCTTTCCTACTCTCCCTTATCCTTGTGACTAATCTGTGGTATTTTTTCCTGCGGAAGGTGGTTTTAGGCTATTGATTAGATTAGTAAAAGGCTATGCTTGTTAAGTAATTGCCCTATGCGTTCTCAGGGTCATGAATAGAAATCACATTTAGAGACAGTTTGTTAGGAACAACAACCATGCTCACACCGCAAATGCATCTTGTATATTCACTAACTAGAAAGGAATTTTGTCCTTGAGCTCACTTATCTGGCTTCCTTTTCTTCCTTTATTGGGTACGTTGATTCCGCTTATTTCAGCTCGCTTAAGCCGAACTGCCTGTGCCTTTATGACGGCGACGTTGCCCGCTTTAACCTTATTTTTAATTCTTTCTCACGCTGGGGATATCTTTCAGGGCGAGCGCTTCCAAGCGGCAATTCCATGGATTCCTGCTATTGGACTAGAGCTTGCCTTTCGTTTAGATGGCCTTGCGTTGCTATTCTCTATATTAATTCTTGGCATTGGCTTACTCGTCATCCTCTATGCCCGCTATTACCTATCGGCTCAAGATTCAATTGGTAAGTTTTACGCCTATTTAATTTTATTCATGTTTTCTATGTTGGGTGTTGTTCTATCTGACAATTTGATTCAGTTATGGTTTTTTTGGGAATTGACCAGTATTAGTTCCTTTCTACTGATCAGTTTTTGGGGTCACAAAACGGAAGCTCGAAAAGGCGCAAGAATGGCGCTTACTGTCACCGGCGCTGGCGGCTTAGCACTTCTAGCAGGCTTGCTCATATTAGGCAATACTGTCGGCAGCTTTAGTCTTCAGGACATTTTAGACAATGGCGATCTAATCAAGGCCAGTGCGAATTACCCTATTATTGTTGTATTGATACTGCTTGGCGCTTTTACTAAATCCGCACAGTTTCCTTTCCATTTTTGGCTACCCAATGCCATGGCAGCACCAACCCCTGTCAGTGCCTATTTGCATTCCGCTACCATGGTGAAAGCGGGTATCTTTCTAATGGCTCGGTTTTACCCAGCGCTAGCAGATACTAATTTATGGTTTTTAATTGTGAGCCTAACAGGCCTTGCAACTTTCCTTGTCGGCGCTTACGTTGCACTGTTCCAACATGATCTAAAAGGCCTTTTAGCCAACTCAACTATCAGTCATTTGGGCTTGATTACATTATTATTGGGTATGGGAACAGATCTTGCGGCCGTCGCTGCCATTTTCCATATTATTAACCATGCGATCTTCAAAGCATCGTTGTTTATGGCGGCAGGGATTATTGACCACGAATCTGGCTCACGAGACATGCGTCAGCTAAACGGCTTGTGGAAGTACATGCCTTATACTGCAACGCTTGCCATGGTGGCCTCTGCGTCGATGGCTGGCGTACCATTAATGAATGGTTTCTTATCCAAAGAAATGTTCTTTACCGAAACACTGCACCAAGCATCGCTGGGGTCTTTGTCTTGGTTTATTCCAGTATTAGCCACGTTAGGTGGTGTATTCGCTGTCGCTTATTCCACGCGCTTTATTCACGATGTATTTTTTAACGGCGAGCCGATTAACCTACCAAAAACACCGCACGAACCACCACGCTATATGCGCGTTCCAGTGGAAATTTTAGTCGCCCTGTGTCTGCTAGTCGGTATTTTCCCAAGTTTGGTAGTAGGTGATCTTTTGTTGGCGGCCGCCAGCGCGACATTAAATGGGCCAGCTCCGAGCTACAATCTTGCTATTTGGCACGGCTTTAATTTTCCTCTCCTAATGAGTGTGATCGCTCTCATCGGTGGATTATTCATGTATTACAGCCGTTCGCATTTGTTTAAATTTCAAGCACAGTTCCCAGTCAATGATCCTAAACTGGTTTTTGAAGGCATAATCCAATCTCTTACTACGAAAGCAAGCCGCATTATTACCATGACAGAAAATGGCTCTTTACAGCGCTATATTTTCTTCGTTCTAAGTTTTGCCGTCATTATGACAGCGTCGTCGCTAATGAAACTGAACACCACCGCCGGACAGCGCCCTGAAATCCCAGTCGATGCACTATCAATCACTTGTGCTGTTTTGCTATGCCTTTCCGCTCTGGCCACTGTGTTATGGCACAGAAGACGTGTCGTCGCTTTGCTCACGTTGTCCGTCGTAGGCTTAATCGTTTCCTTGGCGTTTGCTCAATTTTCTGCACCAGACTTGGCGCTTACTCAGTTATCCGTTGAAGTGGTTACCGTCATTTTATTAATACTGGCTTTATTTTTCTTACCACAAAAAACGCCGAAAGAGTCATCTCCTCGCCGTGTGGTTCGAGATTTGAGTCTGGCCTCATTAATTGGTGGGATAATTGGTACGATTTGTTATGCCTTGATGACTCGCCCTCTCGATACGATTTCAACCTTCTTCACTGAGAATAGTAAAACCGGTGGCGGCGGAACCAATATTGTTAATGTTATTTTGGTGGATTTTCGTGGCTTTGATACCTTAGGCGAAATCACCGTGTTGGGCATTGCCGCGCTAGGCATTTATAAGCTGATTGCGAGAATGCGTCTCTACATGCCATCCAGTGACGACAACGGACTGACTTGGTCCGAAGACAGATACCCAATTTTATTAGCCGTAATATCACAAAGTTTATTACCACTGGCACTGTTGGTATCAGCGTATATTTTCTTACGTGGTCACAACATGCCTGGCGGTGGCTTTATTGCAGGCCTGATCACATCGGTCGCGATTATTCAGCAGTACGTCGCTCATGGTGTGGTGTGGATTAAGACACGAATCAAATTGGATTATCAGATCATGATTGGTTCTGGTATTGGTATCGCGACATTAAGCGGTCTCGGTAGCTGGGCCTTCGGACATACTTTCTTGTCATCTTGGTTCGATTATTTCTATTTGCCCGTCATCGGGAAGTTCGAATTAGCCAGTGCCATGGTATTTGATCTTGGGGTTTTCCTCACGGTCGTTGGTGCTACCATGCTGATCCTTGCCAATCTCGGACAACTAACAACCAGTGAGCGCCCTGTTCAAAAGGAGCATGAGTAATGGAAGGTTTGTACGCATTTTGCGTTGGTTTATTAACCGCCTGTGGTGTTTTTCTTGCGTTACGAGGCCGTAGTTTTTCCGTGGTTATCGGGTTAACGCTCTTATCTTACGCCGTAAATTTGTTTCTGTTCGCAAGTGGACGACTCAAACTCAATGCAGCGGCGGTGCTTGGTCAGTCTGAACAGTATAGCGATCCGCTCCCTCAAGCATTGGTGTTAACCGCCATTGTTATTGGTTTTGCAATGACCGCTTTTGCGGTGATATTGGCAATGCGTGCACGTGCTGATTTAGGCAATGATCACGTTGATGGCACGCTACCAACTCAACCTGGCGATGCCTCTGCAAAATCAGGAGGGAGTCAATAAATGCAACATCTCAGCATTTTTCCGATTCTGATTCCTTTGCTGTTTGGCGCGCTTATGTTGCTGCCGCCCATCTCGCGCGATATCAATTCACAGCGAGTCGCCTCGATTATCGGCACGTTATTTCTTCTTATTTCGTCAGCTGTTTTGCTTTATAAAATCAATGCTGAAGGCGTTCAACTTTATGCACTAGGCGGTTGGCAAGCGCCCTTTGGCATCGCTATTGTAGCGGATAAAGTATCTAGCCTACTCGTGCTACTCACTGCATTTTTAGCGTTTTGCGTTATGTTGTATGCCGTTTCGGGACAAGATAAAGGCGGTGCTTATTTTCATCCCTTGTTCATGTTTCAAATTATGGGGATCAACGGTGCGTTTTTAACGGGTGACATATTTAACTTATTCGTCTTTTTTGAAGTGTTATTGATCGCTTCATATGCCTTATTAATTCACGCTGGCGGTAAACAAAAAACACAAGCGGCACTGCATTATGTCATTCTTAATTTAGTTGGCTCTAGCCTGTTCTTATTTGGTCTTGGCATATTATACGGCACCCTTGGCACGCTAAATATGGCTGACATGGCCGTGAAAGTCGGGCAACTTCAAGGTGAAACTGCGACATTGGCAAAAACAGGCGCATTGCTATTATTGGTCGTATTTGGTTTAAAAGCCGCCATGCTACCCATGCATTTTTGGCTTCCTAAAACCTATGCCAGTGCCAGCGCACCAGTGGCCGCCTTATTTGCCATTATGACAAAGGTAGGTATTTACAGTATTTTCCGCGTCTATACTGTTATATTTGGCGAAAATGCTGGCGAACTAGCGAATATTGCGACGCCTTGGTTATGGCCTTTGGCTTTGCTAACAATCACTATTGGTAGCATCGGCGTGTTTGCCAGTCCAGGCATCAAGACACTAAGTGCAAATTTGGTGATTGTGTCTAGTGGTAGCTTGCTCGCTTGCGCAGCAATCAATTCCGAAGCCGCTACCTCTGCTGCTCTTTATTATATGATCCACAGCACATTGACATCGGCGGGGCTCTTTTTATTAGCGGATGTTATGGCTCGTCAACGAGGCAAAGCAGAAGATCGCTTCGTACGCTCTCGCCCTTTTGTTCAACCAAGGTTATTAGGTTTTGCCTTTGCGATTGCGGCAATGGCGATCATTGGAATGCCGCCGCTGTCAGGCTTTGTCGGGAAAATAATGATTCTGCAAGCAACTCAGTCTACCGCACAAACCATGTGGGTTTGGCCTCTAATTCTTATTGGTAGCCTCGCCGCTTTGATTACTTTTTCTAGAGCGGGAACCACATTGTTTTGGCGACATAATGGCACAATAGCAACCGACGCCGAGCCGGCAAAAACAACTGAAATAGTCAGTATTGCACTGCTATTGCTGGCTTCTCCAGTATTGGTTTTATTCGGTGGTTATATCACTGAATTCACTCAACAAGCGGCCTACTACCTGCACGACATTCAATCTTCCGCTTATGATTTATTACCAGGAGTGGCACCATGAAGTTTTTCCCTATGCCATTCCACAGCTTATTACTGTTTGTAGTTTGGCTGCTACTGAATAATTCTATCAGCGCAGGGCACATCGTCTTGGCAACTTTTTTTGCCATTACAATACCTTGGCTCGTTACAGGCATGCGCGACGAACACCCTAAAATACTTAAGCCTTGGCTGGCTATTCGCTATGTACTAATGGTGATGAAGGACATACTTACTGCTAACGTGGAAGTGGCATTGCTAATCATTGGGCCAATTAGAAAACTCAATCCTGGCTTTGTTGCTGTCCCTATTAATGTCGGTTCAGACCTAGGGATTACTATTTTGGCCAGCACTGTTTCTCTTACACCAGGAACCGTCAGTGCAGAGGTATCGAAAGACAAAGCGTGGCTTTATATTCACGCTCTTCACTTAGACAATGAAGCCGAGCTTATTGAATCCATCAAACAGCGTTACGAAAAGCCAATCAAGGAGATTTTTGGATGCTAAATTTAACCATCACTATTGTGGCTGTTTGCATTTGCATCGCTTTGATTTTGAATTTATGGCGGCTACTAAAAGGCCCTACCATCTCAGATCGAATTCTGGCGCTGGATACCATGTACATAAATGCTATTGCACTCATTTTGCTATACGGCATTTACATAAAAAGCGCTTTGTATTTTGAAGCGGCGGTATTAATTGCCATGTTAGGTTTTGTCAGCACGGCTGCACTATGTAAATACTTACTTCGCGGCGACATCATAGAATAGGATTAATTATGCCTTTTTATCTAGAAATTATCATCTGCGTATCTTTGCTAATTGGCGGCCTATTTTTATTAATAGGTTCTTACGGTCTCGTACGTTTACCTGATATTTATATGCGTTTACACAGTCCTACCAAAGCCTCAACACTCGGTATTACAGGCGTTCTGGTTGCATCTATGGTCTTTCAAAGCCACCTAAAAGGAGCGCTTTCGATTCAAGAATTGCTCATCACCCTATTTCTTTTGATTACTGCTCCGGTTGCCGCCAATATGATTGCTAAAACGGCCCTTCATCAACGCACTAAATCATTAGAGAGGACCCAAGGCCAAGACCTTATGGAAACGATTCGCAACCGAAAAACACCAGTAAACCAACCTAAGCCACCACATAATCCTTAACCAGCAATTTAGCAATCCCATTACTTTTCATTGGTTTATGATAGTAATACCCTTGGAAAATTTCACAGCCTAGAGACTTTAACATCTCGGCTTGTGGAGCGGTTTCTACGCCCTCCGCAACAATAGCGAGTTCCAGGCTTTGCGCTAGGTGAATTATTGTTTCACAGATTTTAGTATCTTCCACATGACTATCGCATTCTTCAACAAAAGACTGGTCAATTTTCAAAATATCCAAAGGCAAACGCTTTAAATAACTCAGCGATGAATAGCCGGTTCCAAAATCATCCACTGATATTTTAATGTCTAACGCTTTCAGTTCTGTCATGACGTCGATACAACGCTGGATATCTTTCAGTAAAACCCCTTCCGTAATTTCAATCTCTAGCCAACACCCTTCAATACCGTAATATTCCAACTTCTGTGCAATATATGGTACCAAAGAGTCTGATACTAGATGTCGTCCAGAAAGATTCACTGCAATAGAGACAATTGTTAAGCCTTGATCCCGCCAGCTTTTTTGCTGTTTTAACGCTTGGTTGATAACCCACTCATCTATCTTGATTATTAAACTAGATTCTTCAGCAATGGGAATGAATTCAGATGGAGGAATTAGCCCTTTGATCGGATGATTCCAGCGGATTAAGGCTTCTAAACCTAAAATCTTATCTTTCTCCATGAATACTTTTGGCTGGAAAACCAAATGAAAGTGTCCTAATGAAAGCGCTTCATTAATCTCTTTCTCAAAGCCGAATTTTTTTATGGTGACATTGACCATTTCTGCTGTGAAAAATTGCGCATTATCACGCCCTTTTTCCTTTGCCCAATACATGGCAATATCAGCTTGTTGAATCAATTTATCCGCATCAATGCCAAGTTGATCGGAGAACGAAATTCCAATACTGGTAGGAATAGTAAGGCACTGCTCGTTAAGTTGAACGGGCAGACGCATCGCACTAAGAATGTCTTGAGCGCGCTGCGATAAGCGACTTTCTGTCACTTCTTCTGTCATCATAAAGACAAATTCATCGCCGCCCCAACGGGCAATAACATCATGTTGATCTGATACAGCGATTAAGCGTCTAGCAACTTCACACAACAACTCATCGCCTGCTTTATGCCCAAGTGTGTCATTAATAATCTTAAAGTTGTCTAGATCCAAGAACAGCAAGCCAACGGCTGTTTTCTGCTTGGTGGCAAACAATAATGAGCTCACCAGTGCATCCATTAAATAGGTTCGATTGTATAAGCTCGTCAGAGGGTCGCTGTAAGCCAAAAACTTCAAACGCTCCTGCAGCTTCACATGACGCGTCATATCTCTAATATGAAGCGTGTACTCACTTTCTATGGACGATTCTGAATTTGCTTTGGTAATGGCAATTTCTGCCGGAAAATGATGGTTTTGACCACGCTGTAAACGAAACGGATTGCGTCGGTTAAGGATCAAACCACTTGATGAAGAAAAACCTGAGTTCAAACTTTCAAATATTTTATGTCTGTCGTCTTCAAGAATGAAGAGACCAATAAAGCTTTTTCCTTCTACTTGTTTCTTCAAACACCCAAAAGTACGCTCGGCGGCTGGATTAAACTCCATAACCGAACCAAAACGATTGATAGTCACAATACAGTCCATCGAAGAGTTCAAAATCGCAGACTTGCGCATTTCACTTTCTTGAAAACGAGTTAGTGCATCATCACGCTGTGCTATTTCACTGCTTACCCGATTGATAACTTGATTGTATTTACGTGCAATCTGTCCTACTTCAGTAAAAGGTTCTTCTGGTACCGGCGTTGAAAAGTCAGCATTATTTTGTTGATACTGCATGGATGTCAGCAAATCAAACATTTCTGTTGTCGCCCGATGCTCTGCAACATTTAGTCCTTGCTCTTCTTGTTCTTTACTTGCTCGTAATGGCATAAAACGATTCAACAACCACATGCAGGCATAAGCAACACAAAAACAATATAAACCAATGACAACAACACCTAAGGCTTGCACCCAAAGCTGACCAAAAAAGCTTAATCCATTATCTATTTTGTCGGTTTGACCAAATAAAGCCACACTCAACGAGCCCCATATGCCAGCGAATAAATGCGCAGGGACAACATCAAGTGCATCATCGAGACGCCAGCGTTCCATCAATAAACTGCCGTAGTACACCACGACACCAGAAACACCACCGATGATAATTGACGCTCCAGGAGAAACAACATGACAAGAAGCTGTAATACCAACTAGACCGGCTATGGTGCCATTCAGTACAAAACCGACTTCAACATAACCGTCTCTGAAATAATTGATAGCCGCTGCGACCAAACCTCCCCAGGCTGCAGATACGAAGGTATTTAGGATAATTAAGGGAACGGCGTCGGTTAGCGCCAAGGTACTTCCACCATTAAAGCCAAACCATCCAAACCAAATTAATAAAACCCCCAAAGCCGATAAGGGAAGGTTATTTCCAGGCGGTAAACGAATTCCCTGCTCAAAACGCCCCAAGCGTGGACCAATAATGATAATGGCCGCTAATGCCACCCAACCACCAACCGAATGCACAACAGTAGAGCCAGCAAAATCCACAAATCCAAGCGCTTCAAGCCAACCCTGAGGCCCTTCTGAAGAGTAAACACTAGACCAAACCCAATGCCCAACAATAGGATAAATTAGTGCACTTAATACAACCGTAATAGCTAAATAGCCCATAAATGTCATGCGTTCAGCAACCGCTCCTGACGTGAGCGTTGCTGCTGTACCACAGAACATCATTTGAAAAAGAAAGAAGCTAATTTCCCAAGGTGTATGTTGTCCATCAAACAAAAAATCACTGGTGCCAAAAAAACCCGCTATAGAATCACCAAACATGATGCCAAAACCAAAGAACCAGAATAAAGTCGTCGAAATAATAAAATCGGATATATTTTTTGCCGCGACATTAATGCTGTTTTTACTGCGAATACGTCCACTTTCTAGACATAAAAAGCCCGCTTGCATCATAAAAACAAACGCCGAAGCGATTAACAACCAATAAAATTCTGCCATATACATCCTAGATAATGAAAAACGCACCAAAAAGATTCATACCAAATAGGGCAGCACAACTGCAGCTCACTAAAACCACTATCAGAATAAGAATACAAAAATAAGAAACAATTAAGCGGTTCTGCTTTGAAGGCATTCAATAGTTAAGCCAACTTTGGAAATTGACTCGTTTCGCGGTCCTATAAAAACAAAAAAAGGCCACCTTAATAGGTGACCTTTTAAAAATAAACATCTCGACACGACTTAGACAGTACTAGCCATTGAGAGTAAGTACTTTTGTTTTGCTAATACGATGACGATAAATTTCTCGAAGATACTTGATCGCATTCTTCACGTTATTAATATCCAAACGAATATCATTGATAGAAACAAAATGCTGGCTGTTATCAATCAACTCACGATATTTTTTCTCGTACATTGGCTTAATGGCATACCAGTTTGTGTCCAAAATTTTCGCTGGGTTTTCATACGTCGTAAAGAATTTATCCACTAACGATTCATCAAATTCTTCATCTTGAATCATTTGTATAATCGCATTGTCTATTTCATCCGTGTATCGGTAATCATCACGAGCAAAACAACGCTTCATGTAAGCAACCATCAGCGTTAAAAAGTCATCACTCAAACAAGGGCTTTTCGCAATAAGCGTTGTCAAAGACAAGTTTGCTGAAGCCCCAATCACAAGTGCGTAGCGCTTTAACGTGGTATTAGGACATAAACGGTTCAAGTGCATTTTCAAACGATTCAATGCAGTGAAAGACAGTTTGTAATCTCGTGGCAAAGAAATGATAGACACAATTGACGAACAATTTTTAAAGAAATGCAGATGATTCAATGTACTCGCATCATAGCCACTTTTACGATAATTCTTAATGGCTTCACGGTATCGTTCTGATTCAACAGGTAGCACACTGACACCTTCAATCGCTGACGTGTCATTATTAAAATGTGGCAACTCAATGGAGCGACAGAACAAATCATCTATATCAACACTGTCTTGATGCGTACCTTCATTGACCACACTTTCGGCATAAGCCACCGCAACTGGGCCAGCTAAACTCATAAATAAGTCATTAGCATCAAGGCGAATTGTTTCAGCAATATCAATACCAGCACGACGGAAGTAGTCTTCATCGTAGTCTGTTGTCACCGCCTGTGCAGTCAGAATGTTGAAAATTTGCTGTGAAATATACTGGTTAGCGTATTTCTCCATGGTGTTTACATCGATATTATCAGCATCACCACCGTCTTCCTCTTCCGCATAACGCATTATGTCGTTAGAAATCAACATCATAGAATTCCAAGGGCGAATGCGTTCCATTACATCGGCAGGTACTTCGTCCTCTTCACGCTCTTCGTTATACGAAAAGTTCCATTCTTCTGAAATGTACTTGGTTAACAAACGCCCTGCGTTAATATGCAATGCTTCTGAAATCTCAACATTTTTCCCAGAAATATTAGGAAGGATACAGATTCCAGAGGTGAAAATAGGTTCAAATACAAAACTATGACGCTTATCAACCAATGGATTCTGATCTGAACGATAATCGAATGTTTTACTTAAGTACGAAAATTGTTGCGCAAGACCAAATTCAGACGCCATCCCCGAACCAGTACCACCACCCGCACTGAATATATAAAAATAAAGACGCGATTGATTCGCTTTAATGCCACAAGAATCAACCAAATAAGAATGCATGTGTTTCCAATTTTCATTTTGGAATGTTGTCGCATCTTTATTGAGAATAATTTTCGCTAGATATTGCCCTAGAATAGGCGCATTACCGGCACCACCCGCATGCACTTCAGACAAGTCCATTATTTGCAGTTTTGAGTATTCTTCTAAAAACTTAGCCCGGCCGACTTGGTTCGAAAAACGAATTCGCCCTTCAATGTCTTTATCTAAATCGCCAAGTAATACGATAGGTTCAATTAGGAATACCGGCTTAAAGCCATCTTTATCTTCAAGCGGTAAATGTTTGCGAATCCAACGCATAGGCCGGAACTCACGTTCGCTATCTAACATTTCCTGGCTTTCCACTTCACGCATATAGTTTGTTCTGGCGTCGTAGACTAACGATGCGACATCCAATGCGATGTTGGAGCCACAACGTCCTAAACCAATGAGGCAAACAGATGGGAACACCTGTTCATTAACGCCATTATCTTCTGGTGATTGAGGATGAATTCTATTTCGAACTATGTCTAAATTTTCTAAGATTTTTTCTAGATTTGTCTCAGTAAAATAAAGGTGTTCTATTGGGAGATTTTCTTGGCTCATGCGGCATCCTTTTTGAAGCGAATTACTTACAACAGACAATCATTCACGGTATCAAAGATAACAGCATGATATAAAGCAGAACGCTCACCTGTTAAATGCACCATTTATTAGTGCACCTTGCTGACGAAAAATTTAGTAAACAATATCATCCTTATATAGCAATGACACTAATATGGTGAATGAGAACATAAAATAAATAGAAAATTAGGATTCATTCTGTATAAGTGAATCAATTAAAAATAGAAAGCAACGACAGGCATGTCGCTTTCTTACCCTCAGCATAAACATTATTTTGCTGTATAAAAAAATTTAAAAAAGAGCAGTAAAACACACACACCGGTCATTTTTTATACTATTCTATAGGTGGTATTTTAAATTTTGATACTAAGGTGGCTGTTTTGTCGATTTCATCAGTAACATCAAGCAATCATTTGTATCTGCCTGCCTTACCAGTACAGGCAGAAGCTAATGCGCGCCCAGATTCTGAGAACCGACAAGATCCAGTTCAATTATCTGATCGCGCTAAACAGCTACTGTCCGCTCCAATTCAACCAGAAAAATCAGAAGTAAAAGACGAGTCGGGAAAAGAATCGGTACAAATCTCATCCAGTATTGGCAGGCTTTCTCGAGTGACCGGATTACAAAGAGAGGACGTCGCGGCGCTATATAGATCAATTGATCAGTTGACCTAACTATTTTCGACTCTTTGTAGACACCAATTCATTTAACTAAACGTCAACGTGTATCCATCCGCCACTAAAGATTCCGCTTCGCGCTGCAAGTTGGCCAATGTTAACGGTCTGCTATCTAGCCATTCTGGCAAGAATTCAGCATGAAGTGTTTTATTATCGGCTTTCAACGTGAAAATAGGCATATCGCCTTCTTTCCTATCGTGATGAAGTAAAATGGCTAATCTCAATAGAATTGATAATCGATCTAAATCTTGTTGATCACTTTTTGTAAAACGATAATCTAGCGATTGAGTGAACTTACGACGATGTCGCAAGATTAAGTTTGCTAACGCTTGCTGCTCTTGCTGGGAGAAGCCAGGCATGTCTGACTCTCTAATAATATAAGCACCATGCTTATGATATCGGCTATGGGAGATACCCGCTCCGACTTCATGAAGAAGACCCGCCCAACGAAGTAAATCTTCGCTGGATATACTGTTTAAGCTCCAATTATCTCGCACTTGAGCCAAAGCGGACAGCGCAGTATGTGTCACAAGTTTCGCTTGTTCTGTGTCAATATGGTATTGATTGAGCATGTAATTGACGGTACGTTCACGAATATCCGTTTCTGCGTATCGGCCCATAATGTCATAAAGCACACCTTCTCTTAGTGCACCATTTGAAAAGTCCATTTGCTTAATGTCAAAACACTCAAACACCGCCGTTAAAATGGCAATACCCGCTGCAAAGGTATTTTTACGTTCAGGCTTGAGCCCTGGTAAATCGATATTATCGACATGACCAGCCAAAAATAACGCTTTTTGAATCTGCTTAAGAGCTTTTGGTGTGATACCTTTTTTGCTCCAATTGTTTTCCTTAACAATATTGAAGGCTGCCTTAACCGTTCCTGATGAGCCGATTGAGACATCCCACGTTTCATCAAGGTAATCATCTTGAATACTTAGCAGCTCTAAACGCGCCGCAGTAACCGCTTTCTGAAAATTAGACTTATTAATGGTGCCATCACCAAAGAAACGCTGATTGAAACTAACGCACCCCATGTGAAGACTTTCCGTTAATATAGGCTCAAGCTGCCTACCAATAATAAACTCTGTACTACCACCACCAATATCTACCACTAGTCTTTTGGCTTCACCATGATCCATGGTTCTTGAAACACCAACATAAATAAGACGTGCCTCTTCTCGTCCCGCGATGATCTCAACAGGGTGACTCATGATATCCATCGCTTTACCAATGAAGTCATAGCGGTTTTTGGCAACCCTAAGCGCGTTCGTCCCAACAACACGAACAGAACCAGGCGGCATATCCTCAATCACTTGTGCAAATTGGGCTAAACAGTCCAAGCCTCGTTGCTGTGCAGCGTCATCTAAGTGACCATTTACCAAGCCAGCAGCCAACTGAACTTTTTCTCCAAATTCTCCAGTGATACGCAATTGACCATGGGTAACTTGAGCGACAACCATATGAAAGCTATTTGACCCAAGGTCAATAGCGGCAATTTTTTCGAAAGGAAAGTCATGAGATTGTTGCAAAAAGAGTGATTGCATTCAGAAAGCCTTATATTGCAGAAGTCTTAATAAGGAGAACAGTATATCAGTTACTTGGCTATGTCATTGCCAACAAAAAATCAAAAATGACGGATGATTCAATGAAATTTTCATTAAGTTTAGCGGTTTTTTTCGAAAAGCAAGGATTACTAAGACCTTAATTCCAATAAAACACCAAGCAAAGTTCTAAATATCCTGTTTTTGATCAAATTTTTATCAGAAAATGTTTTTTTCCTAAATTTCACTATAGACCTCGCCTTTAAGTCGAACTATAGTATGGATGGTCTTAATAGTGATAAAGCAGTAAGCTGATCACGTTTAGATTCCAATCAAATTGTTTCGCGCTGTATTGGCTTCTGCCTTATCCGGGCTAGCTTAAACCAGAACAAAAGTATAACCATATTGTTTTGCGTTTTTTGGTGCCGAGTAGCTGATACATTGTAAAATACTTCCAGACTCACATTATTGTTACTTAATGATTAACTCTAATTCCGTCAATCTTCCTCAAAATGAGCTAATACAAAATCCGCTTATGAACCTT
Source organism: Marinomonas maritima (assembly GCF_024435075.2). NCBI lineage: Bacteria > Pseudomonadati > Pseudomonadota > Gammaproteobacteria > Oceanospirillales > Oceanospirillaceae > Marinomonas > Marinomonas maritima. The sequence continues at coordinate 604,632 of NZ_JAMZEG020000003.1, forward strand.
ACCGACTTAAAACAGAAATCAGTACACGAGCTTTTAGAAATCGCAGCAGAAATGGGCCTAGAAAATATGGCTCGTTCTCGCAAACAAGATGTTATTTTCTCAATCCTAAAGCGCCATGCGAAAGGTGGGGAAGACATTTATGGCGACGGCATCTTAGAGATTCTTCAAGATGGCTTTGGGTTTCTACGCTCGCCTGACTGCTCATACTTAGCAGGACCGGACGATATTTATGTATCACCAAGCCAAATACGACGCTTTAACCTGCGTACTGGCGATACCATTGCCGGAAAAATTCGCCCACCTAAAGATGGTGAGCGCTACTTTGCCTTATTAAAAGTCAGTGAAATAAACTTTGATAAGCCAGAAAGCGTACGAAACAAGATCCTTTTTGAAAACTTAACACCTTTATTCCCTGATGAACGTTTATTGATGGAAGCTGGCAACGGCTCTACTGAGGACGTCACATCTCGTATCATTGACCTTGTTGCCCCTATGGGTAAAGGACAACGAGCGTTGATCGTTTCTCCCCCGAAAGCGGGTAAAACGTTCATGCTGCAAAATATAGCAAACGCCATTACTCGTAACAGCCCTGAATGCCACTTAATCGTATTACTTATTGATGAACGTCCTGAAGAAGTAACCGAAATGTCTCGTACCGTACGCGGTGAAGTGGTTGCCTCGACGTTTGATGAGCCGCCAGCTCGCCATGTTCAAGTAGCTGAAATGGTTATCGAAAAAGCAAAACGCTTAGTTGAGCACAAACGTGACGTAGTCATCCTTTTAGACTCCATTACCCGTTTAGCACGTGCCTACAACACGGTTATTCCATCCTCTGGTAAAGTATTAACAGGTGGTGTGGATGCGAATGCATTAGAACGCCCAAAACGCTTCTTCGGTGCAGCACGTAACATCGAGGAAGGTGGTAGCTTAACTATTATCGCTACTGCGCTTGTCGATACTGGCTCAAAAATGGATGAAGTTATCTTTGAAGAATTCAAAGGTACAGGTAACTCTGAATTACATCTTGATCGTAAGATCGCTGAGAAGCGTACATTCCCTGCGATTAATATTCGTCGTTCAGGGACTCGCCGTGAAGACCTACTAACGTCTGAAGACGAACTACAACGCATGTGGATTCTTCGTAAGTTATTAAACCCTATGGAAGACGTGGCAGCGACTGAATTCTTAATCGACCGCCTAAAAGTCACTCAAACAAACGATGAGTTCTTTGAGTCAATGAAAGGCAAAAATAAATAAGCAGACTTTTCTGTGGCAAAAAAGCCTGCAACAAAAAAACCACTTTCTGAAGTGGTTTTTTTTTACTTACATCATCAACTTAATACATTATCAATGTCCGCCTGCTTTCCATAAGAGCGTGCGACTTATATTGGAGTAGTCATATGAAAGAGATTACCGCGAAGGTAAACGCTGTTGAGCTCATTAACAAGGATGTCTACCAAATAACGTTACAAGTAGATGATCTGGAATTTTCTGCTGGCCAATACCTAATGGTGGTATTACCAACGGGCGAACAAGTTCCCTACTCTATCGGTAGTACACCGCACGAACTGCCTAACATTACTTTATATGTACTTGTTTCTGACGCTGCATCACTGGCTAGCAAAGTCATTGAATATATTAAATCTAACGCCAGTATTACGATAAAAGCACCGGGTGGAGACTGTCATATACACAATGGTGTTTTAGACAGTAACCCAGAGCATATTTTGCTCATCGCAGGCGGAACTGGCTTCTCTCAGATAAAAAGTTTGTTCGGCGACTTAGTTGAACAAAATTTCACAGGAAAAGTATCATTTTACTGGGGACTAAGAACCGCCGATGATGTATTCGCGAAAGACTGGCTAGAAGAAGCACACAAATATTCACCTTTTTCATTGGATGTCATCGTGAATGAACAAAGTGATCAGTGGCATGGAAGAAGCGGTTGGTTATATGAAGCCATTCTAGCAGATAACCCAGATTTAAACCAAAGTGTGGCTTTCATCAGCGGGTCGGTTGGTATGGTATACGGCACGCTTGACCAATTAGAATTAAAAGGTTTGAGCATCGATCGATGTTTTTCGGATGTTTTCGCCTATGCCCCACATCCTGATAAACCCGTTCTGTAATACAAATACATTCGCAAAAAATTAACATTCAAAAAGGCAGACAATAACCCATTACCTGCCTTTTTGAATCATTGTATGCACGTGAATCAGCGTTATGACGCTATCTCTTTTTTACAGACCACTTCCCACAATGCGGTAATATTTTCCTGATCTGATTCTATTACACCCTCTACTTCGAGTGTTTCTTGCAGAATGGTAGTGAAGGCATTATCAAATACCTTTTGCCCTTCTCCTTCGGTGCCGCTATGCAGGCCCAAAAGCCCTAAAAGGTAAGCGCAATAAAAAAGCTGATCTCCTTCTTCTGCATGATGTTCCATTTCTCGTAATCTGTCACAAAGTTGGTCTGCGCGCTCAGCAAAAGTTATTGTCATATTCAATCTCAATATTGATTTTTTCATTGTTCTATTAAAAAATACAAAAAAGCTGGGGAAGTTTCCCAGCTTTTTAAAAGACTTACCACTTCAATATATATTAAGGCTTTAAGTTTAGTGTCGCTAAAGTGTGTGCACGAATAGAAAGCAGTAAGTCCGTATTTTCTACCAATGATTCACCGTACGAAGGCACCATGATTTTCATTTTTGTTTGCCAATCTAGCGTTGAAAAACGCTCTTGAAAACAACGTTCTAAAATACCAATCATAGTATTTACAGTTGTTGAGGCTCCAGGTGAAGCACCAAGTAAAGCGGCTAATGAACCATCTTCTGTTGTAATTGCCTCAGTTCCAAACTCCAGTTTACCACCCAGTTTATCGTCTTTTTTAATGATCTGAACACGCTGTCCAGCATAGGCAAGTTCCCAATCTTCATCCTTCGCATCGGGGAAAAATTGACGTAACGAATTACAACGGTCCTTATGGGATTGCATCACTTCACTAATTAAGTAACGAGTCAAATCCATATTATTCTTACCAACACTTAACATTGGCTTAATATTGTCAAACCGGACACTTTTAGGCAGATCGAAAAATGATCCCGTTTTCAAAAACTTAGTCGTAAATCCAGCAAATGGGCCAAATAAAATGGCTTTTTTTCCGTCAATAATACGTGTGTCTAAATGCGGAACAGACATAGGTGGCGCACCAATAGGCGCGGCTCCGTAGACTTTTGCAAAATGCTGCTCAACCAATTCAGGTTTTTCACACACTAACCACTGACCACTAACAGGAAAGCCGCCAAAACCTTTACTTTCTTCTACTTCCGCCATTTGTAATAAGGGTAAAGCGCCACCGCCGGCACCTAGGAAAACAAATTTAGCATCAATAATTTTACGGGTACCATTTAGCTCAACCGTGACATTCCATCGGCCATCAGACCTTTTCTCTAAGTCTTTTACCTCACAGTTTAGATTAAGGTCAAAGTTCTCCAAACCCTCTAAATGTTTACTCATATTACGAGCAATAGCGCCAAAATTCACATCGGTACCATGCTCGATACGTGTTGCGGCAAGAGGCTCACTTTCAACACGATTATTCATGATGAGAGGCATCCATTCCTTCATCTTTTCACGATCTTCCGTGTATTGCATTTCTTTAAAGGCAGGATGTGCACTCATCGCTGCGTGGCGCGCTTTTAACATATTTACGTTGCGCTCACCCCAGACAAAACTTTGATGAGGAACGCGATGAATAAATTCTTGAGGTGCAGGCATTAAACCTTGTTCTACAAGGTAAGACCAAAACTGAAGACTGATTTCAAAGGCCGCATTAATATCCACTGCCTTGTCTATATTGACGGAGCCATCATCATTTTCAGAAGTATAATTAAGCTCGCAATAGGCCGCATGGCCTGTTCCAGCATTGTTCCAGCCATCTGTACTTTCTTTTGCGACGCTGCCCAAACGCTCAACCATCATCATGGTTATGCTAGGATCCAATTGCTTTAGTAACACGCCTAGAGTGGTGCTCATAGCACCCCCTCCGACTAGTAAAACGTCTACAGAACTTAAGGTCATATGATTTCGCCGTGTCATAGCCAATTGTGGATTTAAGAGTGATTTAGAAAGGAGGCTTTTGGCCAGCAGTAAATGTATCAGTGGGTACTGCTTTACTTTCTTCACACTCTTCTCAGTAAACCTTTATCTACACTAAATATACTGTGTTAAAGGATACTAAACAGGTGTAGCTTAATTATACGGATTTTGAAGGCAATGTCTTGAGACCTTAATGTAAGAATGTAGGTATATACGCATTTCCATTTTCAAGATACCCCTCATTTTATTGACTTTAGCAGCAAGAAAGACGATGTTAACAACATTAACAAAAAACATGCTTTTATTTTTCTGCTATATCTAAATAATAATGTTCGGTATAAATATACTAAATCCTCTTAATCCAGAACCTGAGGGCATATGACAATGAAAGCTCAAGATATCATGATAACCAATGTCATCTGCGTCGATATGGATGAGCGTTTACCCAATGTAAGACACATAATGGAAAAAAATGGCTTTCATCATCTACCCGTCACCGAAAAGGGTAAACTAATCGGTATTATTTCAGACAGAGACCTTTTACGTTTTATAAGCCCTTTTATTGACAGTGCTTCCGAGCAACCTAGAGATTTAGACACACTAAATCACGCAGCCCATCAAATAATGACGCGCCAACCAATCTCAGTAAAAGCAGAAACATCGATAGAAGAGATCGTCACTTGGTTTAAGCGAGTGGACATATCTTGCCTTCCTGTCATCGATGATAAAGAACAGGTCATCGGCATAATATCGTGGCGCGACCTTGTGAATCACGCCACATTTAAAACCTAGTGCGTTTTGGATTGATCGCCTAGCATATCCGTCAAATCGCCTTCCGTGAATTCGTATTTCTCTGCACAAAATTGACAGTCCACTTTCACACTACCTTGTTCAATCAAGAGCTCACGAATTTCTTCAGAACCCAGTGACATAACAGCATCTAGTGTGCGCTGACGAGAACAAGAGCAACCAAATTGCATTGGCTTAGTGTCATAAAGGCGAACTTCTTCTTCGTGATACAAACGGTGCAATAACGACTCAGTCTCAAGACCAAGTAACTCTTCTTCTTTCACTGTAGAAGCGAGATGAGTAAAACGCTCCCAAGCGTCTTCATCGCCTTCTTTTGCTTGTTCTAGTGGCAATCTTTGTAAAAACAAACCGCCACATTGAGCGCCATTCGCCGCTAGCCAAACTCGGCTAGGCAATTGCTCCGATTGAGAGAAATACTGCTCAAGGCATTCTGATAAAGTATCGCCAACAATCTCGACAATCCCTTGATAACGCTGACCATTACGCGGCTGAATCGTAATCGCCAAGTAACCTCCTTTCAAGACGTCTTTTAAGGAAAAAATGTCAGGAACGGCTTGGCTTTCATCCCATTGTGCTATACCACGAAGGTTCTGATGCTCGTCACATTCCGTCATAAGAGTTGATAAAAAGCCATTCCCTTTAGCCTGAATAGAAAGCACGCCATCGATTTTCACAATATCTCTTAATAGCGCAATAGCTGCCACAAATTCACCCAGAAGTTTTTCTAGTGACAGTGGATATTGTTTACGTTTAATAATCTCCTGATAAGCACTATTTAATAACACACGCTCACCACGGACATTGGTGTTATCGAATGAAAAGCGTTGTATTTCGTTTATGGTTACATTATTCACAAAGCGCACCTTGCCCAGCCAAAAAGCCTGAGTAAAAAAGTTCAAATTAATATTACCGCTATTTTACCCTTGAGCAACCTAATCATCTACTTTAAACCGTGTATTAACTGGGAATATGCACGCTTGCTATTTCGTTTACGTTGACAGCACTCTAAAATGTTCCACATTGTATTCAATAATGAAGCGCCTAATTTTACTCCTCATAATAGAGGTAAGAGATTCTTAGTTTTTATGATCCAATTTTCTGAAGTTAGCTTACAACGCGGTACTCAATTTTTATTAGAAGATGCCGACCTTACTATTTTTGAGGGTCAAAAAGTCGGCCTTATTGGCGCTAATGGTGCAGGGAAATCTTCCTTATTTGCCATGATCAAGGGCGAACTACATGCCGATACTGGTGAGGTTATTCTTCCGGGTCAGCGGCGTATTGCTTTTATGGCGCAAGAAGTTGAGGAAACACAACGGTCAGCATTGGATTATTGCCTAGACGGTGATGACAGGCTCCGAATGATAGAAAGTAATATTATTAAATCGCAGGCTAACGGTGACGATCACGCTCATGCAAACTGGCTAGGCGAGTTTGAAAACGCTCAGGGCTACACAGCCCACTCCAGAGCGGAAACACTCCTACAAGGTTTAGGCTTCAAGATGACAGACATGCACAGACCGGTGTCTGACTTTTCCGGTGGTTGGAGAATTCGTCTTAATCTTGCCAAGGCGTTAATGTGCCCTTCCGATGTCCTTTTACTCGACGAACCGACCAACCATTTGGATTTGGACGCAGTAATGTGGCTGGAGAACTGGCTACGCCAATACCCCGGCACCTTATTATTGATTTCCCATGACCGAGATTTCCTAGATGGCATTTGCAGCCATATTGTGCATTTGTATAAAAAAGGGCTCGTGCTTTATAAAGGCAACTATTCCAATTACGAACGTCAACGGGCTGAACACCTTGCTCAACAGCAAGCTAACCATGAAAAACAAGTAGAAAAACGTGCTCACCTTCAGCAATACGTCGATCGCTTTCGTTTCAAGGCCGACAAAGCCAAACAAGCGCAAAGTCGCTTAAAAATGCTTGAAAAAATGGAGATTATCGGCCCTGCTCATATCGACTCTCAATTTCAGTTCTCCATTCCTGTTGCTGAAAAAACGTCACAGTTGTTAATTAATTTATCGCAAGCGGACTTGGGCTATACCTCAGAATCAGGCGTAAAGACCACCCAGCTAGGCAACTCCAATTTTGCGCTTCGAGATGGTCAGCGTGTTGGCTTATTGGGGCCAAATGGCGCGGGGAAATCCACGCTAATAAAGTCCATTGTGGGTGAAATTAACCTTCTTTCTGGTGATCGCATTGCTGGTGAAAATCTAAAGATTGGTTATTTTTCACAGCATCAGTTAAGTGCACTAGATTTAGACGCTTCGCCGCTATTACACATTCAACGACTGTCGCCTAAAGTATTAGAAAGTGACATTCGCCGCTATTTAGGCGGTTTTGGATTTATCGGTGACGATGCCCTACGAGCTGTAAAAGGTTTTTCTGGTGGAGAAAAAGCACGCTTGGCTCTGTCATTAATCTCTTGGACAAAGCCCAACCTTTTAGTGCTCGATGAGCCGACTAACCACCTCGACTTAGATATGCGTCAAGCATTAACTGAAGCACTACAAGAATTCCCTGGCTCCATTTTATTGGTGTCTCATGATCGCCATTTACTCAACAGTACAGTCGATGAATTTTACCTAGTTGCAGACAATCAAATACAAGCCTTCGACGGGGATTTACCCGCCTACCACGCTTGGTTACAGGCAAGGCAAGTCAGTGCAGCGCAAGCTGAAAAAGGCGAATTGAATACGGGTAAAATTGAAAAAACTGATCGTAAAGAAGAGCGTCGAAAAGCTGCAGAAATGCGTGAAAAACTACGACCTCTTCATAAAAAAATCGAGCGGTTTGAAAAGGCAGTACATACCGCTCAAGAGCATCTCGATAAAATCTCAGACGCGATGTCTGATGCAACGCTTTATGAGTCAGAACAAAGAAATAAGCTACAAAGCCTATTAAACGATGAAGCTAAATGGAAGAAAGCTCTAGCAGAAAGTGAAGAAGCTTGGTTCGAAGCACAAGAAGAGCTAGAAGAAGCCGAAGCTCTGTTGCTATAAAAGAACAAATAAGAGAATAAGTGCCAGTAACCCGTAAAGTATTGCCTTAACACAAAGCTTTTATATAGACACTGACTTAATATTGTAACAACACTAAAGTATATTCACATACAGCGAAAAGGAGAGATATTGGATGACGTTTCCATACACTCGTATGCGCCGCATGCGTAAAAATGATTTTTCTCGCCGCCTGATGCGCGAACATCGCCTAACAGCAGATGATTTAATCTATCCTATGTTTATTATCGAAGGAAGCAACGTTCGCGAAGCGATTCCTTCTATGCCGAATATTGAACGAGTTTCTGTCGACTTACTGCTCAAAGAAGCAAAAGAACTAGTCGAACTCGGTATCCCAACAATCGCATTATTTCCTGTTATCACAGGAGATAAAAAATCCTTACTCGCCGAAGAGGCTTATAACCCGAATGGGTTAGTGCAACGTGCGGTTCGCGCATTAAAAGATGCGTTTCCTGAACTTGGTGTACTAACCGATGTGGCACTAGATCCTTATACGACTCATGGTCAAGACGGCATCATTGATGACACTGGTTATGTTCTAAATGACATCACTGTTGACACACTGGTGAAACAAGCCTTATCACACGCCAAAGCGGGCGCTGACGTCGTTGCACCATCGGACATGATGGATGGTCGCATTGGTGAAATTCGCAACGAACTCGAAGCCGAAGGCTTTATTGATACTTTAATCATGGCTTACGCTGCCAAATTTGCTTCTGCGTATTATGGCCCATTTCGTGATGCGATAGGCTCAAGTAGCAATCTAGGTAAAGGCAATAAATACACCTACCAAATAGATCCAGCAAACTCAAACGAAGCCATCCGTGAGGTTATGCTAGATTTAGACGAAGGCGCCGATATGGTCATGGTAAAACCCGGCATGCCTTATCTAGACATTGTTCGTCGAGTAAAAACAGAGCTTGAAGTGCCTACCTTTGCTTATCAAGTAAGCGGAGAGTACGCCATGCATATGGCCGCCTTCCAAAATGGATGGCTGGATAAAGACACAGTTATGATGGAATCTCTCCTTGCATTTAAGCGTGCAGGTGCAGATGGCATCCTTACTTATTTTGCAAAAGATGCAGCACGTCTGTTGAAAAACTAGAAGCCCTACGCTTTTCGTTTAAATAAACCCACAGAATCGGTGACCAGCAGGCTGCATTGGTGTAATTTGTTATGACATGCTTACATGCTGTAGGCGAAAAGAACAAAGATACCAACATCATCATTAAACGGTATTTGGAGATAATAAAAACACATGTCTGAGCAGTCTGTGAATGAAATAGAAAAAAAAGAGTCGACCTCTCCCCAGCCTATAGAGCTAGATGCTGAGCTGGTTTTAGAACCCATACCTGAGCAACCACTAGATCCGAATAAGATCGCTATCGAAGAGCGTTTGCCAGAAGAAATTGACTTAGCTGATCCAGAACTCTACTTTAATCGTGAATTAAGTCACCTGCAGTTCAATGCTCGAGTACTTGAACAAGCGATGGATGAAAACCACCCCATCCTAAATCGGTTGATGTTTCTGTGTATCTTCAGCTCAAACATGGACGAGTTTTTTGAAATTCGAGTTGCGGGTTTAAAAAGCCAACTAGAATACAGCCGTGAAAAAAACGGACCGGATGGAATGCATCCAAAGAAAGTATTAGGCTTAATCAGCGAACACGCTCATAAGCTAGTACGCCGTCAATATCGTATTCTTAATGACATTATCTTACCAAAACTTGCCAAAGAAAACGTGAAGTTTATCCGCCGTACTGTGTGGAATGAAAAGCAAGCCGCTTGGGTAAAACGTTATTTCCGAAACGACGTGCTTCCTATCATTAGCCCAATAGGACTCGATCCCGCACACCCGTTCCCAAGGTTAGCAAACAAAACCTTCAATTTCGTCGTTGAACTAGAAGGACGTGATGCCTTTGGTCGAGAGAATGGCCTCGCTATAGTACCAGCACCAAGTTCATTACCACGTTTAGTCAAACTTCCAGATGATGTTTGTGAAGGTGGAGATAATCTAGTTTTCCTTTCCTCTATTATTCATGCTCATGCTGATCAATTATTTCCAGGCATGACAGTCAAAGGCTGTTTCCAGTTCAGACTAACACGTAACGCAGACTTAGAAGTAGACTCAGATGACATCGGTGTCGATTTAGCAGGTGCCTTGCGTACAGAATTACAAAGCCGACATTATGGTAGTTCTGTCCGATTAGAAATTGCTGAAAATTGCCCTCCACATATTGTTGATTCTTTACTAAAACAATTTGATTTAGAGCAACAAGACTTATATCGCATTGATGGCCCAGTCAACTTAAGCCGTCTTATGGCAGTGCTTGAATTAGTCGATCGCCCAGATCTTATGTACCCTCCTTTTTCACCAGGCCTACCAAGAAAATTGGCCAGTTCTGGAGGATTATTTGAAGCGATTCGCCAGCAAGACTACCTACTAATGCACCCATTTGAGAGTTTTTCACCTGTCATCGATTTTCTGAGTGAAGCAGCTAAAGACCCAAGTGTTGTAGCGATTCGCCAAACACTCTATCGAACTGGAGCTCGCTCTCCCATCGCTAATGCCCTTGTAGAAGCGGCCCGTAATGGCAAAGAAGTTACTGTCGTTATTGAGTTAAGAGCCCGATTTGACGAAGCCGAAAACTTAGCCTTAGCAAGCCGCCTACAAGACGCTGGCGCCATTGTTGTTTATGGTGTTGTTCGTCATAAAACTCATGCGAAAATGATTCTTATCGTGCGTAGAGAAGGTACTGATCTTACGCGCTACGTTCATTTAGGAACTGGCAACTATCACGCAGGCAATGCTAGGCTTTATACAGACTACAGCTTCATGACATGCAACAAAGACATTGGCGAAGATGTTCATCGTGTATTTCAGCAACTAACAGGAATGAGTAAAGAACTTAAAGTTAAAAAGCTATTACATGCGCCATTCACTCTTCGCGATCGTCTACTTGAGATGATTAACCGTGAAGCAGAAAATGCACAAAAGGGTGAACCATCGCGCATCATTATAAAAGTGAACTCCCTAACTGAGCAAAAACTTGTACAGTCTCTCTATAAAGCATCTCAAGCTGGCGTTAAGATTGACTTAATTATTCGAGGTATCTGCACGCTACGTCCTGGAATAAAAGGGATATCTTCTAACATCCGAGTGCGAAGTATTATAGGACGTTTTCTTGAACACACTCGTGTTTACTATTTTTATAATAACCGCAATCCACAGGTCTATCTATCCAGTGCAGACGGGATGGATCGAAACTTAAACAACCGCATTGAAGTCGCATTCCCTCTACAGGATTACAAACAAACTCGTCGAGTGAAAAAAGAACTTGAGTATTACCTAACAGACAATACTCAAAGCTGGATTCTACAAAGTGATGGCTCTTACCAGCTATCTAAACCACGAAAAGGTGAGTATCGGAGTGCCCAACGAGCCCTACTGAGTGAGTTAGCAGACAACACGCGTTAACCCTTATCCAAGGTACATTTAACCTTGAGTGCATAACATAACGAGTTAATAACAAGAAGGTCGCCTAGCGGCCTTTTTTATTACCTGATGCCTCGCTTGTGACTTCAGCTTTTCGCTTTATAAGCGACATGAAAGTACAAAACCTAGCATTGAATCCATTCAGGCGTGTTTACAGATGCATTTAGCGTACAAAACCATCGCTAGACTCTTGAAGGTAAGATGGCGCCTTGATCGTAAATGATGACTTCCCTGATCACTTTTCTTAACCATTTATTTCAGCCAAAAAAAAGCCCTGACAGCGTTAGCTATCAGGGCTCTCTTAATTTAAGCTTGACGACGACCTACTCTCACATGGGATCTCCCACACTACCATCGGCGATGGCGCTTTTCACTTCTGAGTTCGGGATGGGATCAGGTGGTTCAACGCCTCTATGATCGTCAAGCAATTCTGCTGCGTTCGTTCCGGTGGTGTCTTTAGATGATAATGTCTATCCTCTGTTTCTTCCCACCAAAACACGCGAAGACATGCTTGGATCTTTAACAATTCTTTTTTGAAATAACAATAATCAAGGTTAAACCGATGTTCATCATTGCTGATGTGTATCGTAATCTGTGTCTGTGTTTTTAAAGTATTATTCTTTAAAACCACTTTGGTGTTATATGGTCAAGCCTCACGAGCAATTAGTATTGGTTAGCTCAATGCCTCACAGCACTTACACACCCAACCTATCAACGTCCTAGTCTCGAACGGCTCTTTAGGGGACTTATGTCCCAGTGAGATCTTATCTTGAGGGAGGCTTCCCGCTTAGATGCTTTCAGCGGTTATCCCGTCCGAACGTAGCTACCCGGCAATGCCACTGGCGTGACAACCGGAACACCAGAGGTTCGTCCACTCCGGTCCTCTCGTACTAGGAGCAGCTCCTCTCAAATCTCAAACGTCCACGGCAGATAGGGACCGAACTGTCTCACGACGTTCTAAACCCAGCTCGCGTACCACTTTAAATGGCGAACAGCCATACCCTTGGGACCGGCTTCAGCCCCAGGATGTGATGAGCCGACATCGAGGTGCCAAACACCGCCGTCGATGTGAACTCTTGGGCGGTATCAGCCTGTTATCCCGGAGTACCTTTTATCCGTTGAGCGATGGCCCTTCCATACAGAACCACCGGATCACTAAGACCTACTTTCGTACCTGCTCGACGTGTCTGTCTCGCAGTTAAGCGTGCTTTTGCCTTTACACTCTACGCATGATTTCCGACCATGCTGAGCACACCTTCGTGCTCCTCCGTTACTCTTTGGGAGGAGACCGCCCCAGTCAAACTACCCACCACACAGTGTCCTCGATCCAGATAATGGACCTGAGTTAGAACCTCAAACATACCAGGGTGGTATTTCAAGATTGGCTCCAATAGAACTAGCGTCCTATCTTCAAAGCCTCCCACCTATCCTACACAA